>CAIMGI010000202.1 GCA_903840505.1 uncultured Bacteroidota bacterium | reverse complement strand
TGTATATACAGGATTTCCATCTTTATATGGTTTAGCAGGGTCAAGGGGAGCATTATAGTATTGTCCGTATAAAATTGGCCAATCACCGTATTGCTCACGATTTAAATACGACAATAAGTTAATTGCATTTTCTGGATTATTCTCGTCCATTGGAGGATTTGCTTGCGAACGAATGATAAGGGTAATAAAAGATGAGTAACCAATTAAAAGCATTGTAAAGCAAAGTATCATTGTGTTTGCAAAAGCCTTGTTGTTTTTGGTTGTGTATTTAAGTCCCCAAATAATAGCCCCGATAATTACCAAGAAATAAATAATACTGCCTGAATTAAAAGGAAGTCCAACGGTGTTTACAAAAAACAATTCAAATTTTGCAGCCCAACTTGCAATTCCGGGAATAATTCCAGCTTGTACAAATCCCAATAAAAATATGGAAGTGATGAAGGTAATAATCAGTCCTTTACGCGTTGTTTCGTGTTTCTTAAAGTAATACACAAATACAATGGCAGGTATTGCCAATAAGTTTAATAAGTGGATACCTACCGAAAGTCCCATCAAATAAGCAATTAACACCAGCCACCTTTCCGAGTATTTTTCATCAGCAACACGTTCCCATTTTAATATTGCCCAAAAAACGATAGCTGTAAAAAAGGATGAAGAAGCATAAACCTCACCTTCCACAGCCGAAAACCAAAATGAATCAGAGAAAGTGTATGCCAAGGCTCCAACCAAACCGCTTCCTATAATGGTAAGTATTTTTGACTGATTCAGTTCGCCCGATTTTTTTGCAACTTTAAGTGCAAGTGCGGTGATGGTCCAAAAAAGAAAAAGGATGGTGAAAGCACTCATCATTGCCGACATACTGTTTACCATTTGGGCAATGTGTGCTTTGTCGGAAGCAAATAAGGAAAAGAATTTACCTATTAAATTAAAAAGCGGAGCTCCCGGAGGGTGACCAACTTCTAACTTATATGCTGTGGAAATATACTCACCACAATCCCAAAAACTGGCTGTTGGTTCAATGGTTGAAAGGTATGTAAATGCTGCAACAGCAAAAACTGCCCAACCTGTAATGTTATTAATACGTTGATAATTCATAGTGTAATTTTATGGTTGTTAGTCAAAGATGCGAAGTTAGCAAAATAAATTTTGGACTATGAAAATATATTTTATAAATTTGCACCCCCATTAAACGATTATAACTTGATTTTATTGTCCGATGGTGTAATTGGCAACACGTCTGTTTTTGGTACAGAAGAGTCTAGGTTCGAGACCTAGTCGGACAACAAGCCCCGCTGCAATATTTGTGGCGGGGTAATTTTTTTATACTGTTTCTTGAAAATTCCAAAATCACTTTCCTTTTTATTCATTGTATATATTTCGCAAATTGTTTTTTTGTTGTTTTTACGCATCCTATTTCTGTGTGTAAACTGGCAAGAGCTAAATTCAATTACGGAAAACAAAGTAAGTTTATTGTTACAGGCTTTCATTCTTGGCTTTCGTTTCGATACGGTTGTTCTGTCCTATATTCTAATGCCAATTACAGCTCTGTTATTCATTTCGGAGTTTAGCTCGAAAGCAATTCGAGACAAAATTTTCAAAATTTCATATTTATATACGTATTAACTTGATTATACATGTTCCCATGAGTAAAAAGTAATTTTCTAAAAATGTTTAATACCCCCTACTATTGATTTTTTGT
>CAIMGI010000201.1 GCA_903840505.1 uncultured Bacteroidota bacterium | reverse complement strand
GGATAAATGATGTGTAGGATAGGTGGGAGACTGCGAAGCGGTGGCGCTAGCCATCGTGGAGTCAATCTTGAAATACCACCCTTTATTTATTTGGAGTCTAATCCCGCTAAGCGGGAGACATTGTTTGGTGGGTAGTTTGACTGGGGTGGTCGCCTCCAAAAGAGTAACGGAGGCTTTCAAAGGTAAGCTCAGTACGCTTGGTAACCGTACGCGGAGTGCAATAGCATAAGCTTGCTTGACAGTGAGACAGACAAGTCGATCTGGGTCGAAAGACGGATATAGTGATCCGGCGGTTCTGCATGGAAGGGCCGTCGCTCAAAGGATAAAAGGTACGCTGGGGATAACAGGCTGATCTCCCCCAAGAGCTCATATCGACGGGGAGGTTTGGCACCTCGATGTCGGCTCGTCACATCCTGGGGCTGGAGAAGGTCCCAAGGGTTGAGCTGTTCGCTCATTAAAGTGGCACGCGAGCTGGGTTCAGAACGTCGTGAGACAGTTCGGTCCCTATCTGTTGTGGGCGTTAGAAGTTTGAGAGATCCTGACTCTAGTACGAGAGGACCGAGTTGGACAAACCTCTAGTGTATCTGTTGTGGCGCCAGCTGCAGTGCAGAGTAGCTACGTTTGGACGAGATAAGCGCTGAAAGCATCTAAGTGCGAAACTCATCTCAAGATAAGACTTCTTTTAAGGGCCGTCAAAGACTATGACGTTGATAGGTTGTAAGTGTAAAGACAGTAATGTCAAAGCTGAGCAATACTAATTGCCCGTAAGCTTTTATTATAAAAGTTTTTGTTTGGTTTTAAACAGTGTATTTTCTTTCTTTATTATGTCAATATAGTACTAAAGATTTTAGGTGACTATAGCGATGAGGTCCACCTCTTCCCATTCCGAACAGAGAAGTTAAGCTCATCAGCGCAGATGGTACTGCATTTAATTGTGGGAGAGTATGTCGTTGCCAATTTTAAGCCCCTTTCAGAAATGATTGGGGCTTTTTATTTTATATTAATTGGTCTTATTTCGATAATGTTCACATTGTTTTCTTTTACTTAATTATAATTCATATTTTTATTTATGTTTTTAAAGGAACTAAGCTTGTTGAATTTTAAAAATTATCAGGAAGCCAATATTTCTTTTCAAAAGTCAATTAATTGTTTTGTAGGCAATAATGGAGAGGGAAAGACAAATTTGTTGGATGCTATCTATTATCTTTCTTTTTGCAAAAGCTTTTTTAATCCAATCGATTCAAATCATATTTTAGATTCCGAACCTTTTTTTGTTATACAAGGAAGTTTTTTAAGTAACAATGTAAATGATGAAATTTATTGTGGTTTAAAAAGAAATGAAAAAAAGCAGTTTAAAAGGAATAAAAAGGAATATGCTCGTTTAAGTGATCATATTGGCTTGTACCCATTGGTAATGGTTTCTCCATCTGATATTAACTTAATAAATGAGGGAAGTGAGGTAAGAAGAAAATTTATTGATTCGATAATTTCGCAATATAATAAGGAATATTTAGACCATTTGATTAAGTATAATAAGGTATTATCACATAGAAATGCGTTATTGAAAAAGTTTGCTGAGCTACGTTATTTTGATGTAGAGTCGTTAGAAATTTGGGATGTACAATTAGTGGAGTTAGGTAATTTGATTTACCAAGAGAGAAAAAGGTTTTTAGAAGAGTTTACTGATTTTTTCATTAACTATTATGCGTTTATAAGTTCAAGCAAGGATATTGTTTCTTTGGTTTATGATTCGGACTTATCAAATAATGATTTTGGACAATTATTGAAAAGTAGTTATGCGAAGGATCAGTCTGCACAGTATACAACAGTCGGGATACATAAAGACGACTTGCTTTTTTTTATTGGTGAAAAATCGTTGAAGAAATTTGGTTCTCAGGGACAACAGAAAAGTTATTTGTTGGCGTTAAAATTAGCACAATTTGATATTCTGAAAAAAAATAAAAAACTAACGCCAATATTATTATTGGATGATATTTATGACAGGTTAGATGAAATAAGAATTAAGCAATTGATGGAGTTGGTCAATGGAGAAAATTTTGGTCAGATATTTATCACAGATACTCATAGGGATAGGTTAGCCAAAGTTTTGCGAAGTGTAAAAGCAAATTATGAGCTTTTTGTAATTGAAAATGGAAATATATTAAACTAATTCCAATTGATTAAAAGACTAATTTTTATTTGTGTACTTATTACCAATGTCTCTTATTCCCAGAGTAATATTGGTATTGAAGCAAAATTTTATTATGGTTCTTTGTTGGTTCATCATTATTATATGCAACATTTAGCCGAACAACATTTTCCAATGGTTGAAGTTGGTTTTATGAAACAAACTACCGGTAAAAAAATGTGGGAGTGTAATCGTCATTTACCAGTTTTTGGAGTTAAGTACATTTATGGAACATTGAGTAGTCCTCGTTATTTGGGTTCAGGGCAAGCAATACTGCCCTATATGTCTGTTTCTTATATTAAGAGAAAAAAAATTACAGTAAATTGCCAGTATGGATGGGGGTTGGGCTATATTCAAAAGCCATTTGAGCGTACTACTAATTATAGGAATATTGCAATTGGTTCGCATATTAATGCCGTTGCTAATATAGCCAATGAAATAGAGTATAGGGTTAGTGATAAAACACGTTTAAATTTAGGTGTTTCTCTCGTTCATTTTTCGAATGGTTCTTTTAAAGTACCTAATTTGGGAATAAATCTTGTTTGTGTTACTGTGGGAGGTAAGTTTTTTATAAAAAATCCGGTTTATGTTAAGAAAGATTCAACTGAAAATATTGAAACTAAAAATGAGTTTTCTATTTCCGGTGCAATGGCTATGAAGGAAATTTATCCAATTGGTGGTTCTAAATATACTGTGGGCATTGTATCATTGGGTTATTGGCGTAATTATTCCTGTAAAGGGAAATATGGTGTGTCGTTGGATTTATTTTATGATGAAGGTATTAAGGGTTATGTGATGCGTGATACAATTGAAACAAATAATTCTACATCCTTATTTCAAATGGGCTTAATTGGTGGTTATGAATTTAGAATCGGTAAAATTGGATTGCCTTATATGATTGGTATTTATCTAGTTGACGCCTATAAAGGCAATGGTTTGTTTTATAATAGAATAGGTGGAAGGTATTATATTAATGAACATTTGATTGCAAATATTACTTTGAAAACGCATTTTGCCAAGGCTGATTTTTTTGAATACGGTTTGGCTTATAGGTTTTAAATCCTTCATTAATAGGATTCCTCGCCACCGCGAATTTCATTTTGTCCTTCGCCAGTTTTTCCTCCTTTTCTTTTTTGTGAAATATCGGATTGTCCAAAGCGATAAAGAAAAGTAAAGGTTAGAATTCTGGATTCTTTTTTGCGTGTCATATCTTGGTAAAAGTTAGCATCGCTCAATATCATATTCATTTGTTGTGTATTAAAAATATCACTGCAGGCAATACTAATAGATGCTTTGTTTTTTAAAATATCTTTCTTTAAACCTATATCAACACTATAGTTTGGCTTCATAGTACCTTGAGGTAATGGTAATGCAGCTTGGTAATTACCGGATACTTGTATTTGCATATTTTTCCAAACGGTAAAATTCGACATCATTTTAGCAAACCAACTGATACCATCATTATTTAAGGCAGCATCCACATTCGTTCCGTTTATAATACTTTGGTAAAAATTAATGCTAGTTGTAAGGTTCCACCATTTAAATAAATCTGTTTTAGCAATCATTTCAACTCCATAAGATATGGCAGAGTTTAAATTTATATTTGATGTGATGGCTACTCCAGAAGGTTGAATTTCTTTTATTCTTTGAATAACATTATTTATTTTTTTGTAATAGATGCTTGAACTAATAGAGAGTTTTTTAAAATATTTTATGTCGCTTAATTCATAGGAGTCAATATATTCGGGTTTTAAATAGGGATTACCCACACGTAAATTAAGTGGGTCATTGTATTCAGGAAATGGATTTAGTTCTCTAAAGCCAGGCCGATTTACTCTACGACTGTAACTTAACTGCAATTCCTGGTCGTTCTTTAATTTTTGATTTAAGTGTATGCTTGGGTAAAAAGATAAATAATTACTCAAATGTTTTTCGGCTGTGTTTGCCAGATTCGCAATGATATAAACCTTTTCAGCTCTTGTGCCTAACTGATATGTGAAGTTTTTATAACCATTGGAATATGTTGCATAAGCTGCATAAACTTGTTCATTGTATATGAAATGATTACTGAGCCCGAGATTGTTTATCCATTCATTTGTTTGGTAGGAGTAATCTTCAGATAAGAAATCTTTATCGTTGTTTCTAATTGTTGCCTTAAGACCTGTTTCAAATCTGCTTTTTTCATTTCTTGGGTATGAAAAGTCTAATTTAGCTGTATTTATAGAGAATTTGGTATTTGACACCGTATTTTGATTTGCAGGATTTATCGGAATAATCAGGTAATAAAAATCTAAGTCGTTTTGAACTATTTCATCACTATTATTACTTAGAGAGGAAGAGCGGTTCGCTTCTAAAGTAAGCAACTTCCCCTCATGTTTGAACTTTTTTTGATAATTGAGTGAAATATCAATACTGCTTTCATTTTCAGTTTTGTTTGTTATTCGATTATATATTCTGGATGTATAATCATTCTCATCCTTGTTGGTATATAAAATACTGTCTTTATTAGTGTTGTTGCTGATATTAAAAGTGGAACTGACACCAATATAACTCATCTCATTTATAGTATAATCAGCACCGACTTTCCCGGTATGTCCTATGTCATTTTTTTTTGATTGATTTGTTTGGTTATAGTAAAAAATGGTATCTGTAAAAAAGTTTTCTCGGTATGTATGCCCTGAATTTCTGCGTTGGTTGTTTTTATAGGTATAATTGGCAAATAGGTTTATTTTTCGGTTTCGATAATTTAGTGTACTACTACCATTGTATTTATTCCCACTGCCGGCCGACACAGATATTAATCCATTTAGTCCTTGCATCGTATTTTTTTTAAGTATTACGTTTAGGATTCCTGCCATTCCATCCGGATCATATTTAGCTGAAGGATTTGTAATAATTTCAATACTTTGAATGGAACTTGCGGGTATTTGTTCTAGAATTGCTTTCCTGCTAGATCCCGTTAAGCTAGAAGGTTTACCGTCAATTAGTATGGTAACATTTTCACTTCCTCTTAGACTAACATTTCCATCAATATCAACCGAAACGGAGGGGACATTTTTTAAAACATCTAAGGTTGATTGTCCGGCACTGCTTATGTTTTTGTCAACATCAAATGTTTTTTTATCAATGTTATTTCTAAAGGCACCTTGTTGACCTTCAATTGTAACTTCCTTTATTTTCTTTTGCGAAGAGAATAATTTGATTATTTTTATTTTAGATTCTTGATTTTTCAATATAGACACACTATCAATAGTATATTGTGTATATCCTATATATTTAACTGTAATTTTATAAAAACCTTCTTTTATCTTTTCCAAAATAAAAACACCATTTTCATTACTTACACAGCCATTGTTTGTATAAGGCTTGTCATAAGATTGGATACTGATTGTAGCAAATTCAACTGGCTCAAGTGTTTCAGCATCAATAACCTTTCCTTTTAATTTACCATTATCTAATGGGTTAATTTTAGGGTCGTTAGATTGCGAATTTGCTACAACTGATGTTAGCAAAAAAAATAAAATGCCTATGTATTTCAAAACCCCGCAAAGTTACTATACTTTAATGCGACAAAATAAAATATTTGTTAAAAATTGCAGTTACGCGGCTATAAAGCTATATTTGTTAGTAATATAAAAAGAGATGGCGGTAGCAAAATATAAAATAATTGTAGCAATTGATTTTTTGGAACAATCAATTATTGCTATGCGCCAGTGTTATAGTCTGGCTAAGGTGTACAAAGCTGAAATTGTTTTATTACACGTTTTAACAAAAAGTGAAGAAAAGGCTAAAGCAAATGATAAATTAGAAAAGCTTGAGGAGGAAGTATTAGAGTCGACAGGTTGTAAGGTTACGATACTTGTAGCAGAGGGTGAAATTGTTGAACAGATTATTCATACAGGATTATCTATAAATGCGCAATTGATATTTGTTGGAAGTAATAATAAGCAACGGGAAGATGGAGATAAAAGCATTTCGATGAGGGTTGTGAAAACCGCAAGTTGTCCTGTTATTACTGTTAAATCAAGGAATTTAACGAATATTTGTAAAACAATAGTTTTACCTATTGATTTAACCAAGCAATCAAAAAATAAAATTAATAAAGCGATTGAGTTAGCAAAACTTAATAAGGGTTCAGTAATTCGAGTGATATCAGCATTGTTTTTTAATGATGATTTTAAGTTGAATCGTTTAACGCGTGAGTTATATGATGTTAAGGACGAAATTTTACAAAGTGGGGTGGAGTGTACCGCTGAAATAATAAAGGTTTTTGAAGGAGCAGAGGGTTTTTCGGATATTATAATAGAGTACGCTCAGAAAATAGAGGGCGATTTAATAATGATTATGATTAATGATGAGTTGCAGGCTGCTTCTGAAGCTATTAGTCAGGAAGCGATGGATATAATTTTGAATTCAAACATACCTGTTTTGAGTATCAACCAAATTTAATCGGTGGTAATATCACAAAAAGGGGAAGCATTTTTGTTTCCCCTTCTTGTTTTTCATACTATTTACGACTAACCGAATACCTTTTTTAGTAAATCACTTACGCGAGAGGCAGGGTCTTTTCTTATTTTTAATTCTTCGTCAGCTACCAATTTAAATAGACCTTCTATTGCTCTTTGTGTAACATAGGCTTCTAAATTCGGGTTTTGTTTTTTTGCTCCCGGTACTTTATTGTAAGTAGTAACGAGAGGATTCCAATATTTAGTAATGGCAACTTTTTTTAATGCACTCGCCACAATTGGTTTAAATTTAGCTGTAAGTTCGGCATTGGTTTTGTCTTTTAAATAGGTTGATGCAGCATTGTTAGCGCCTTTTAAAATGGTAAATCCATCAGCAATACTCATTGATTTTATTGCATTAACGAATATGGGGGCGGCATCTTTGGCTGCCAATTCAGCTGCTCTATTCAATTGCATTGTAAATTTGTCGACTTGTTTTGTCATTCCAATACCTTTTAAAGTACTTTCCATTTGTTTGGCTTCGGGAGGAAAAGGTATTTTGATGGCAGGGTTTTTATAAAAACCATCGGCTTTTGATGCTTGTGCCGATGATTTATTAGAACCTACTGTGAGTGCTTCCTTTAATCCACTCACTACTTCATCATTTGATAAGGAATTTCCTGAACCATTTTTCATTTGTCCTTGCCCTTTTTTAATAAGGTCATCAAGGGTAGTTTGCGAAAATGAAATTGTGCTTGTTGCTATAGCAAAACACAGTAAAACTAATTTTTTCATACTTGGTTGGTATTATTGATTGAAAACAAACATACAATTATTTTGCCAAAAAATATCTTGGATACAAAATGCACACTTAATCGTATATTTGCACGTTGTTTGTAATGAGCTTATATAAACTCAAATACTATGAAATATATTAAAAAATATACTTGGCTTTTACTACAGTTGATTTTTTTAAGTGCTGTAGCTCAAACAAATGTAACTGACAGCAAAGGTTTAAAGCAAGGAGCTTGGAAAAAAACGGATGCATATGGTAAATTGGAGTATGAGGGTGCTTTCAAAAATAATAAACCTATTGGGCTGTTTACCTATTATTATCCATCCGGCAGGATTAAGGCTGTAAATATTTTTGAACGAGAAGGCAAACGTGCTCGAGTAAAATTATATAACGACAATGAAAAAAATTCCTTAATGGCTGTTGGGGTTTATGTTGAGCAAAAAAAGGACAGTGTTTGGAAGTTATACAATGAAGATCAATTGTTGGTTGGCGAAGAGATTTATGTGATGGGAAAAAAGGATGGTTGTAACAAAAAATACTTTACTAATGGTAAACTTTGTGAGGTATTATATTGGAATAAGGGTGTTAAACAGGGGGAATGGAAAACATATTTTGAGAGTGGAAAACCAAAAGTTGAAGGAAGTTATAACAATGGTGAGTTGGATAGTAAGATCGTTTATTATTTCCCTAATGGGAATAAAGAAACAGAAGGAACGTATATAAATGCACTTAAATCGGGCGATTGGTATTATTATTTGCAAGATGGAAAAGTTAAAATGCATATGCAATATACAGATGGGAAAATTGTAAAGGAGGAAAGAGTTAATGGAATATTTACAGATAATTATCCCAATGAAACTCCAAGGGAAATAACCACCTGGCAAAATGGTAAAAAAAACGGACCGTTTAAATTGTTTTATGAAGGAGAGTACTTAAAGGAATTACAAAAAGGAGAAGATGGTTTTCCGGATGAAACTATTGAATACGTTAAAGATAAAAGAATGATGAGCGAAGGTGAATACAAGGATGGTAAACTTAATGGTAAAATAACCTGTTATAAAAAGGATGGAAGTATTGATGAAGTGCAGAATTTTATAAATGGAGAATTACAAAGCAAAGGAAAGAAATGAGTAAAAAAGGAAAGGTTTTAGTTGCAATGAGTGGTGGGCTAGATAGTTCCATTGCAGCATTGATGCTGCACGAAGAAGGCTATGAGGTGATTGGAATTACAATGAAAACTTGGGATTATGCATCTTCCGGTGGGAGTAAAAAAGAGACAGGTTGTTGTAGTTTAGATTCGATAAACGATGCGCGTACATTGGCTGTTAATTGTGGTTTTCCACATTATATTCTAGATATTCGTGATGAATTTGGCGAATTTATTATTGATAATTTTGTGGATGAGTATTTGGCAGGAAGAACTCCGAATCCTTGTGTATTATGTAATACCCACATAAAATGGGAAGCTCTTTTAAAGCGAGCAGATAAATTGGATTGTGAATTTATTGCCACAGGACATTATGCAAAAATAAGACAAGAGAACAATCGATACGTTATTTCAAAAGGCTTAGATGATTCGAAAGATCAATCCTATGTTTTATGGGGCTTGAAGCAAGAAATGTTGAAAAGAACCATTTTCCCTTTGGCAAATTATACTAAAAAGGAAATAAAGCAAATGGCTGCAACCAATGGTTATGTTGATTTGGCGAATAAAAGTGAGAGTTACGATATCTGTTTTGTTCCTGATAATGATTACAGGGGGTTTTTAAAAAGAAAGGTTGTTGGATTGGAGGAAAAAGTAAATGGTGGAAATTTCGTTTCGCAAGATGGTACTGTATTGGGGAAACACAAAGGATACCCGTTTTATACCATCGGTCAACGTAAAGGACTTGAAATAGCAGTAGGTGAGCCACTTTTTGTTACCGATATTATACCTGAAAGCAATACGGTTGTATTGGGAAAAAAGGAGGATTTAGAAGAAGAAGAAGCTTGGGTACGCGATTTTAATTTGATAAAATATGCCGATATGAAAACTGCAGGCGAGTTTTTAACCAAAATACGCTATAAGGATGCCGGTGCAATAGCAACTGTTACTGAGGTTGATAATTTGTTGCAGGTTGTTTTTCATAGTAAGGTATCGGCAATAACACCCGGCCAATCGGCTGTTTTTTATGAAGGAAATGATTTGGTAGGTGGTGGTTTTATTACCAAAATAATTAAATAGAATGAAAAAGAAGTTATTGTTTTTATATATGGCAATAATTTTATTTTCTTGTAAAAAGGATGATACTGTAGTAGACTTAGGCTATAATTATTTTCCTGAATCAGTTGGCACCTTCGTAATTTATGATGTAGACTCTTTTGTTTACAATGACTTTACACATACCATAGATACTTTTACCTTTCAAGTGAAAGAAATAATAGAGTCTGTTTATAAGGATAATGCTAACAGAAATACACTGCGACTGGAAAGGTATTATAGAGGAGATGCAAGTCAGGATTGGTTGTTGCAGGATGTTTGGGTTGCTAATAAAACTGTTAATAGAGCTGAAAAAGTGGAGGAGAACCAACGTTTTGTAAAACTTATTTTCCCTACAAAAAAGGGTATGGTATGGAATGGCAATGCTTCGAATACAAATGGAGAGCAGAATTATATTTATACCGATGTTGATGTAAAAAGGACAATTAATAATTTGTCTTTCGATTCTACTTTATTGGTGACACAATTAGCAGATTCTAATTTAATTGAGAAAAAAATATCTGTTGAAATGTATGCAAAGAATGTAGGGATGATTTACAAACATTTTGCAAGTGTGAAGGATAATGATGCTGTTATTGATTTTAGTAAATCGTTTAATGAACGAATAGACTCAGGTTTTGATTATTATTACAGAATACATTCTTACGGCAAATAAAAATGCTCCGTTTATAGGAGCATTTTTATCATTTGCTTTCTTTCTTTTTGTTTTTTAAACGACCGCTTTCATTGAGTGCTTTTTGCAGTAAAAATTCAATTTGCCCATTGACGCTCCTGAATTCAGATTCTGCCCAACGTTCAACTTCCTTTAAGGTATCGATATTGATTCGTAAAGCAAATGCTTTTTTTTCTGAAGCCATTTTACACTATTTAGTTATACAATGTACCTGCATTTATAACAGGATTTACATTCTTATCACCGCACAGTACTACCAATAGATTGCTAACCATTGCCGCCTTTCGTTCCTCATCCAGGTGAACAATATTCTTTTCTGATAGTTTTGCCAATGCCATTTCAACCATTCCTACAGCACCTTCCACAATTTGTTTACGAGCAGCAACTACTGCGGTAGCTTGTTGACGTTGTAACATAGCACCTGCAATTTCTGGAGCATAGGCCAAGTGACTTATACGTGCTTCTAAAATATGTATTCCTGCAGGAGCTAATCTTTCGTTTAATTCTTTTTCAAGCATTTCATTTAGTTTTTCTCCTCCATCTCGAAGTGTTACAAAATCACCTTCAATTTCCATATAGTCGTAAGGGCAAGAACCTGCTAAGTGTCTAACTGCAGCCTCACTTTGAATATTGATATATTTTATATAATCATCTACTTCAAAAAGTGCTTTCGCAGTATCTTGCACTTGCCAAACCAATACTGCTGCAATTTCAATCGGATTACCAATTTTGTCGTTTACTTTTAATGTTTGTCCGTTTTGATTACGGGCACGCAAAGAAACATTTTTCTTTAAGTAGAATGGGTTTGCCCACATTAAGCCATTTTCCTTTATTGTTCCAACATATTTACCAAAGAAGATTAACACTTTTGATTCATTTGGATTATTGATGAAGAATCCGGGCATAATAAAGATGGCCGCGACTAATAACAATGCTCCTGCTATAGGAATTTGTAAAACAAAGCAAGTTATAGCACCTGCGTACATCAATACATCTGCAAGTAACATTCCGAATCCGGAGTTAGCTTGTGTAATTTTTTCGTTGTTCATTTTGTTTGATTTATTATGATATTAAATTGATATCATAAATGTACATAATAAAAAATACACAAAGCAAAATTTTAACATATTTTAAAAATCAGCTTTATATAACATATAAAATAGGGGCGTTTGAAGACAATTATGCCGTTAACTAAGTAAAGTGTAAGCCATTCCTTATATGTGCATATTTATTTTAAGTTTGCTTTACTAAAAATATAAAAAATGAAAAAAATATACTTAAGCATATTCTTAACTTGTCTGGTTGCATCGGTTTTTGCTACCAAAATAACTGTTACAGTTAATTTTAATAACTTCAGTCCAAATGCTGTAAATGCCAATGTGAATGATACCATTCGTTGGGTATTAGGGGCAGGAACGCATACTACCACATCCGCTACTGTTCCAAATGGCGCAGCTACTTGGAATGCACCCATTGATAATGCCAACCAATCTTTTGAATACAGAATAACAGTTGCTGGCAATTACACTTATGTATGTACTCCTCACGGGTTTTCCGGGACGATAAATGCCGTGAATGCTTGTCCTGCACAAGCTGTTGGAAGCAGTTTAAACTGTTTTGGTGATTGTACAGGTATTGCAAGTGTTTTTCCGGGTGGACAAGCGCCTCACACCTATTCTTGGAATACAAATCCAGTACAAACAACAGCCATTGCAAGTAATTTATGTGCCGGTACTTATACTGTTACGGTTACTGATGCCAATGGATGTGTTGCCACTGCATCAGCCAATGTAACTCAGCCACCTGCTATTATTGTGGTGTCTTCTCAAACAAATGTAACTTGTAATGGACTATGTAATGGAACAGCTACAGTAAATCCTCAGGGAGGTGTTGCGCCATATGCTTATTCTTGGAATACGAATCCGATACAGGGTACAGCAACAGCAACAGGTTTATGTGCCCGTACTTATATCTGTACTATAAAAGATGCAAATGGTTGTATTGTAACACATACTGTAGTGATAACTCAACCCAATGCACTTAGCTTAAATATTTCAGGTAATGATGTACAATGTAATGGAGCTTGTAATGGTTTTGCAACTACTACAGTTCAAGGTGGAACGGCTCCATTTACATATAGCTGGAATACGAATCCTATCCAGACTTCACCCACTGCTCAAGCTCTTTGTGCAGGTACTTATGTTTGTACGGTTACCGATGCAAACGGATGTGTTATTAGTAATCAAGTGGTAATAACTCAACCAAATAGTGCAATTGTTTTAACCACAAACTCAACCCCTGCTTCGTGTGGAGGAAGTAATGGAAGTGCAACTGTTTTAGCTCAAGGTGGTGTTCCACCTTATACTTATTCTTGGAACACCAACCCAATTCAAACTACTGCTACTGCTACTAATATTCCTGCAGGTGTTTATACTATTACTGTTACTGATGCAAACGGATGTATTCAAACGGCAAACGTTACTGTAACTAACCCGAATGCCCCGAATGCTCAAATAGTACAAGTTATTAATGCATCATGTAATGGTGTTTGTAATGGACAAGCATTTGGCATTGCGAATGGTGGAATGGCGCCCTATACTTATTCTTGGAGTAATGGCGTGAATATCCAGGCAAATAATAATTTGTGTGCAGGAACTTATATTTTAACTGTAACAGATGCAGGTGGTTGTGTTGGAACTGCTCAAGTAACGATTACAGAAAACGCAACTATTGTTATTACATCAACACAAAATAACCCTACGTGTAATAACTCTTGTAATGGTGATGCAACTGTAAATCCTGCAGGTGGTGCTCAACCTTATTCATACAGTTGGAATACCAACCCTGTTCAAACAACACAAACTGCAACCGGATTATGTGCCGGAGTATATATTTGTACAGTTACTGATGCAAATGGATGTATGCAAGTTCACACTGTGAATATTGTTGCTCCGAACCAACTAATGTCGAATGTTACACAGCAAAATGCAAGTTGTAATGGTGTTTGCAACGGTATGGCGAGTGTTGTTTTAACAGGAGGAACTCCTGCTTATAGTTATAGTTGGAATACCAACCCTCCACAAAATACTGCTACAGCAACCGGCTTATGTGCAGGGACATATGTGTGTGCTTATACAGATGCTAATAACTGCCAAGGTTCTGTTACAGTAATTATTACAAATATGTCAAACATTATAGTTAACCCTACTTTAAGTCATCCAACTTGTACCGGTTGTACCGATGGTTCAGCAACAGCTACTCCAACAGGTGGGAATGCTCCTTACGCGTATTCATGGAATACCAATCCTGTTCAAACAACACAAACAATTAATAATTTGGTTCAAGGAACCTATATTGTTTGTGTAACAGATGCAGGTAGTTGTACCGTTTGCGATACTGTTGTTTTGGTAGACATTCCTTTTAGTGTTGAAGAAATTTCTTCATTGGACAAGGTTAAAATATTTCCGAATCCTTCAACTGGAGTTTTTGCAATTAGTTTATTAGATACAAAACAAGTAAAATTAATTTGTACAAATATGTTAGGAGAAGTTGTATACAGCGAAACAGTTGTAAATACATCTTCTAAACAAATCGATTTAAGTAAAGTGGCGAAAGGAATTTACAATCTTCAAATTGTAAACGCTACAGCTTCAAAAACATTCAAGGTGGTTATTGAATAAGTTGATTTTTTAAAAATAAAAAGGGCGAGGTTTATACTCGCCCTTTTTTATTTTTCCAAGGTGAAAGGTATTTCAACAACAGGCTGTGTGGTGCTGTACACCCGCAGAACATAATCACCTGAAGGGTAGTCGATGCTGGAGAAACTGAAATTGCGTTCAAATACTCCTTTTTCAATAGGTCGTTTTGTGATAACCGTTTTAAAATTTACATTGTTTACATCTTCTACCATTGCCCACATATAGGTGTTTTGTTCAAATGGAATTGAGCAATGCAATGTTGTTTCTACTTTTTTATGCTTCTTGATAATTTTTGTTGCCAAACTATCCAAGTGGGAAGCTGTGTAGCCTTTTAGGTTTCCCGTAAAATTTATTAAATCCCTAACTTCTTGTGCGCTATCGGCATAAATTTCTTCAATCGGATTGTTGTTTGATAAACACCATATAGCCCTTTGAGCACCGTAGTTTTGGTATTTCTTCTCGTGAATAAAATTCGCCAATTTAACTAAGGCTTCTTTTGCCATTTTACCCGGTTTGTATACTTCATTTTCTGAAGGACCACCATCATGACTTTCACAGCAATATGCAAAGGCATATTTTGTAATTGCCTCTTTTGGTTTTAAGTTATAGGCAAGTTGCTCGGTTATAATCATATTTTGTTTTGTGGAATCGTTGGGGTAAAAAACAAAACCACAAGGAACATCCACATCAATGGATTTGTTTGTAAGGTTTTTTAATTCCAAATTAATGTGCTTTCCATAACGTTCGCTGTTGCTTTGTTCATCGCTGTTAGAAGCCCATTTAACACTTGCCTTAACCAATTTTTGCTTAATGGCGTCTTTTAAATTTACAGCCCATAGGGATGAAACAAGGAGGCTAGCCAAACACGTAGTGAGGCATATTGCTTTTGTTTTTTGCATAGTGTTTAGTTTTATTTGGTTTGTTAATTAATAACAGAAGCTTAAAAAGGTAACCATCATTTTAAAATTGGTCGAGGTTTTTAGATTCAGTTTAAAAGTAAAGCTTGAAAATGGTTTTTAAGGTTAGGCTAATTGACACCTCTTACGCCACTAATTCGGCTAAAGTTACAAATGCAATAAAATAATAATAGCTGCGTTATTGGAAAATTTTAATTTTGAGATGCACTCAAAAGGCTTTTGTGCCAACTGTTTTCGAGTGCTGTTTCCCACTTTAAATCAAAATCCTTTTTGGTGGTTACCATATTGTTGAACACGGTGGTGTTTTTATCAACTTTATTTTCACGAAGTAATTTTTTGAAATCGGGTAGGGGGCAAGCAACTATGTCAGCACCATTTTTGTATGCCACAGCCATTCTGTCGAGTAGTATACAATTAAATTCTTGTTCAATTTTTTTTATGAATGCCAATGATTTATCAATGGAGCAACCGCTCGCACTGGCATCGTTTTCATCTACCATCACAACAATAAATCGGTTGTAAAGTATATCAAGGCTTGCGTTTAATTGACTTCCGTGTGCAGTCCAATCCCGAGTGAATAACAATCCAATTTTTTTAATTTCTTCTGTTTCAGAAGCAGTAAACTCTCTGTTGCTTTGATAAACCCAAACTTTTGATTGTGGTGAAAAATTATTCATTGTGTTTTGGATTTATAAATCTTGAGCTTGTGCAATTAATTCTGCAATGTCTAATACCGATATTTCCTTTTCTTTTTCAAAATGCTTTACACCGTCCGTCATCATTGTATTGCAAAAGGGGCAACCTGTTGCAAGTATATTGGGTTTTACTTCCAATACATCGTCCATTCGTTCAATGTTTACTTCTTTGTTTCCTTTCTCTGCTTCCTTAAACATTTGTGCGCCACCGGCACCACAGCACAAACCATTTGTTTTGCAACGTTTCATTTCAACCAACTCCGCATCCAATTTTTCTATTACTTCACGAGGTGCAGTATATTCATTGTTTCCCCTACCTAAGTAGCAAGGGTCGTGGAAGGCAATTTTTTTTCCTTTAAAAGTACCACCTTCAATTTTTAATTGACCACTGTTTATAAGATTTTGTAATAATTGAGAGTGGTGTATCACTTCATAATTTCCACCCAATTCGGGGTATTCATTTTTAAGTGTGTTAAAACAATGCGGACAAGCAGTAACAATTTTTTTTACCTCGTAACCATTCAGTACTTGTATGTTTGTCATTGCTTGCATTTGAAACAGGAATTCATTCCCTGCTCGTTTAGCCGGATCTCCTGTACAGCTTTCTTCAGGACCCAACACAGCAAATTTAACACCAACGTGATTCAATATTTTTACAACGGCCTTGGTTATTTTTTTCGCTCTATCATCAAAACTTCCGGCACAACCTACCCAAAAAAGTATGTCGGGTGTTTCACCTTTTTCCATCATTTGTGCCATCGTTGGCACTTTTAATATCGTTGCGTCCATTAAAATGTTTTCTCAAAAATACTAATTATGTAACTAAAATCGGTTATTTTTTATTCATTTCCCTGCAAAGCAGCAGTAACTTGTAAAAATCGAATTGAGAAAGGTTGGGTTTGTCGGAAACTAGATTCTTAGTTACACTCTTCTCGAATATTGTTCCAAAAAACAGAATCAATCCACCAAGCTTTAAGGCACTTATTTTTTTATAGGTATTTAGCAGTTTAACATCGCCAATGGGCCATTGTTTATTGTAAA
Source organism: uncultured Bacteroidota bacterium (assembly GCA_903840505.1). Lineage (GTDB taxonomy): Bacteria > Bacteroidota > Bacteroidia > UBA4408 > UBA4408 > CAIMGI01. Next base: position 13,033 of record CAIMGI010000201.1, on the reverse strand, counting down.
CAAAAGCAAGGTTTTTGATTCCCTCAGCTGTTTTTTTTATAAACTCCTCACTGCTTTCTAAGCCAATATGACACAAGGGATTTTCAATGTGTAAAATGTTGATTTTTTTTTCTTCCAATTGGTAACCAAACAAGGTGTCTTCGTGACCATAGCCGGTAAGTTCGGTGTTGAATAATATAGATTGAAAAAGTGCTTTTGAAATTACAAAATTATTGGTCATAAATGATTTGTAGGGTGCTGCAGCTCTTTCAGCAACATTCTTCACTTCACGTTTTATCCCATAAAACCAACGCAAGTATTGTGCTTTGTTTACTGGTGCATTTTTTTCATAGCTTCTCCCACCATAAACAACCCTGTTTTCATTAAGATTATGAATATAGTTTGAAATAAAATCGGATTGTTCAATGCTTGAGTCACAATCCATAAAAAGTAAATGCTTGTAGATTGCTTCAGCTCCTAGTTTGTTCCGTATGGCAGAACGCCCCATATTGTTAGGCATTTCGGTGTAAATTACATTGCTCATTCCTGATAGGGATGAGTTTAAGTCTTTGAATGTTTTATTGGAGCCATCATCGTAACACCTAATTTCAAAAGGGATATTGCATTCGGATGCTTGCTTGTTTATACTTTGTATAAATGCCCTACAGTCGAAATTATATATGGGAATAAGTACTGAGAGCATTCAGCGAATAGCTAGTTAGGATATTTTGAGTCCATTATTTTTCCTCCTTCACAAGTAATGGTACGTGCTTTGAATTTATTCAATAGCAAATAATCGTGCGTAGCCATTACAATTGCGCGACCTGTTTTACTAATATCTAGCAGTAGTGTTATAATTTCTTCGGATGTTTGAGGGTCGAGATTTCCTGTAGGTTCATCGGCCAAAATTATTTCGGGATCGTTAACCAATGCACGCGCAATGGAAACTCTTTGTTGCTCTCCTCCTGATAGTTCGTGTGGCATTTTAAATCCCTTTCCTGTTAATCCTACTTTGCTGAGTACATCGCTGCAGCGTTCTTTCATTTTTATTTTGTCAGTCCAGCCGGTAGCTTTCATCACGAACATTAAATTATCATCTATTGTTCGGTCGGTTAGTAATTGAAAATCCTGAAATACGATACCCAATTTTCTGCGCAGAAAAGGAATTTCTTTTCTTTTAAGCTCTTTTAGGTTAAAACCTGCAATGCTTGCTTCTCCATCATCTAAAGGAAGTTCACCGTATAATATTTTTAATAAACTACTTTTTCCGCTTCCTGTTTTACCGATTAGGTAAACAAATTCACCCTTTTCAATGTTGATGTTGACGTTTGCCAATACCAAATTTTCCTTTTGGTGTATCTGTACATTTTTTATGTCGATGATGGTGTCCAAGGCCATATTATTTCTTTTTATAATATTTTAATGCAGTTGGCATATATGCTTTTATATCTTTAATACGCGTTTCATCACTGGGGTGCGTACTTAGTATTTGCGGAACATTCGAGTCTCCAATTTTAGACATTCTTTCCCAAAAGGCGATAGCTTCCTGAGGGTTATACCCGGCCAATGCCATATATACCAATCCCATTTTATCGGCTTCGCTTTCGTGAGAGCGTGAATATTTTAGCATTCCCAAGCCTGAGACAGCACCGTAAGCCTGCAAAAATAAATCTTGCGTTTCCTTCGGTTTTTCTAACATAAAAAGTTGTAAGCCTATGTCTCCGGCTAGTACCAATATTCCTTGGCTCATTCTTTCATTGCCGTGTCGGGCAATGGCGTGTGCGATTTCGTGACCCATTACTGCTGCTAATGCTGTTTCATTTTGCGTTACAGCCAACAATCCTGTGTACACTACAACCTTTCCACCGGGCATACACCATGCATTTACCGTTTTATCTTCTACCAAGTTGAATTCCCATTTGTAATTTTTTAAGCGTTTCATTTGCTTTTTTTGAAGCATAAAAGTAGTCACAGCATTTGCAATATTTTGACCCACCCTTTTTATCATTGCACTGTTGGCATCGTTAACCGGATCTACCTTGTGTTTACTTAAAAAATCTTTGTAGTTGGTCAAGCCCATACTAATCATTATAGACTCGGGTAATAAATTTAATTGTCTTCTGCCGCTTATAGGAACTTTATAACAAGATGATACTAGTGTTATAATTAAAAAACAATAAACAATTTTTTGTTTCATATAAATGGGAAATTATTTCCCAAAAGTAGGCATTGTAAGTTAAATAATCTAAAATAGAGTAGCAGATATAGTGTGTTTACTATTTTAGTTTTAAACAAATCTAAACAGCAATGTTATTAGAATTATTTCACGCCTTTGTTCGCCATTACCCTTGTGAGTGCAAGGGCATAATTTTCGGCTGTTGAAACAAGTTTTTGTACATCCTCCTCTTTTGATTCAGGATAGAGTTTTTTAACTTGGTCAATGGTGCTTTGTACTGCTAATTTAGCGCCTTTGTAATCATTTTTAGCAAAGGCTTCCGCCATTACCTTTAAGGATTGATTCAAAATGGCAATGGCATATAGTTTTTTGTGTTGTGCTTCTAATATCAGCTCCAGTTGGCCTGTTGCCAGTGACCATTTTAAATAAGCTTTTTCTTCCAAGGCTACTTCTTTCTTTTTTTTGTAGTCAAAGTATTTCATTCGCACAATCACCGGTGATTTTTCAATTTCGGAATTGGCTTGATTTAAATCAAATTTTACTAAAGCCAGCGTGTTCAGACCGCTATAAATATTATCCAATTTCATTTTTACGATGTTGTCTTCTTGTTTTTGAAAAGGGAAGCCATATAATTGTTTGAAAATAATTTTATCGTTATAACTAATTTCAACCGATACATCCTTGGCACAAGGACTTAGCACACTTGATAATTCCTTTTGAAATACTTTGTCAATATCTTTTGCTTGACCTGAAAAGTTCAGTAATCCGCCTCCGGCAGTCGCTAACAATGTCAGCATTGCTTGGTTGTACCCTTCACCGACACCAACAGCGGAAAGTTCAACGCCTTTTGCATTGTACTCTTTTGATTTTGCAACAATTACTTCGGTTGGTGTTATTCCGTAACCATCCGTTAGGAGTATAACCCTGTTTGTACCTTTTGGAAGAAAGTTTTTAAGTACCTGCTCATAGCCGTCAACTAAACCTTTGTAAATATCTGTTCCTCCACCTGCTTTTATGTCCTCTATCATATCTTTCATGTAGGCTCCGTCACCCATAACTTGTGCCGGAACAACCACAGTAGAATTATCATCAAACACCACCAAGGAAACAATATCCGTTTTACGAAGCTTGCTCACATACTTTAGCAATGCTGTTTTTAATGCTTCAATTCTGTCATCTCCTTCCATTGAGCCACTTTTGTCTACCACAAGCGAAATATTTACCGGAGGACCATACATTTCTCCTTTGTCGGCTTTTGCTTTAAAACCAACTTGAAGTATGGCTTCCTTGGATAGTGCATTCACATTTTCATTTCCCCACGACAATGTCAAACCCATTGCTTCATCATTTGTTGGTTCGGGAAATTGTTTGGTAATAAATTCAAGAAAATCCTTGGCCATCAAATCCTGTGGAGTAGGGATGTAGCGTTCCGGAAATTGAAACTTAGGGTCGGGGCGGTATGTAAACGAAACTTCTGCATTTGATATACCTTGTATATCTGTATAATTAAGAACATCAACTTCTTTTTGAAAGCGAAAGTTCACCATATATTTTCGGTTGATGGGCAATAGAAAATAAGCAACACCCTCAGAATTTGTTTTTGCTTTGTATACTTTATTTGCTTTTAGCATTTGTAAATACACATCCTCATTGCCAATTTTACCTGCTTGTACAACTTTCATTTTAAGGTATATGCGGGCAGAAGTTCCTTTGCTTTCTTTTGGGATAATTTGTGTGATGGTGTCGTTTACTTCTTTCTCCTTAATATTGGTTGGTTGGTAGGTAAATTCCAGATTGTATTCGCCACCTTCTGCAACATCCACATAATTGAAACTTTCAATACCGTCAATGTCTACCTCATAATCATTCTTTTCAGGAACAAGAAAATAGACGAAACCATTTGCATCGGTTTTACCCAGAAAGGTTTTACCGATTTTATATCCTGTTAAATTTACAGGATAATTAGTGAGTGCAGTTTTATCTTCTTTTAATAAATGCAATCGTACTGAAGCCTCTGTTTCTTTGTATTTTGGTTTTAGTAATTTTGTTTGGTCAATTTTCTCAAGACTTAGATTGCTGCGATCAACAGGCGCACGGTGTATTCTTTCATAATGTTCATAGTCGTAAGTAACGGTACTTGAACCGGTTTTTTTACCACGCTCGGGAACTTCAATGAACTTACAATTTTTCATTTTAAGGATATTCACAGCCCATTCTTTTCCTGTATGAAGTTCGAAAGTTACTTTCCCTTGTGAGTCAGTCGATTTAGCAACTCTTTCCTTGCTTGTAGTTTCAATTAATGTAACGGGAGTGTTGGTTAATGGCCGCAGTTTATTGTCAAGTAAACTGATGGTATGAATACACTCGCCTTGTGTTTGTGCTATACTAATACATGAATAAACACAAAATAGTATTAAGAGTATTTTCTTCATTTGCAGAATTTATTAGTGTTTACCCTAAACGAATTTAAATTTTATTTCTCAATAATGTCAACAAAAGGTCTGAACCCTATATGACTTTTAGGGCTCCCGTCAACATTCTCTCGGCTGTCGATTCTTAAAAATTCTGATTTTTGTGACCAACTTCCACCTTTTACAATTGTTTGCTCGTTGAGCATTTCAGCAACATTCCCACTCATACAATATATTCCAAATTTATTGGGCCAGTAAGAATACACAGGTGCAGTAACATCAGCATTGTCGTTCAATGCCCCTGCAACTCCCATTGTATCGCCATCTGCTCTTTTAAAGTTAGCCATTAGATATCCTTTTTTATTTCTCAATTCCTTTTCTGTCCAAGAGTAAATGGCAATATTGTCGCCAGCTTGAGCTGCTATTATCCATTCCTTTTCAGTGGGCAATCGAAAAACAACTTTTTTAAATTTCCTGTTAGGATTTGAATTGTATTCTGCTGTAAGCCATTCACAGTATAGTAGAGCACCTTTGTGGCTGATGTTCACTGCGGGGTAACCTTCGTAAGCCGGGTGTCTGTGATAATAGATAGTATAAGGGGCGTTGTAATTTTGTTTGTCGCGCCATTGCATTGTATCAATTTGAGCGATTGCCAATAAGTCTGTTTTGTTTGCTTTTTTTAATGCATTTAAAAATGTTGCATAATCTTTATTCGAAACTTCACATTCCAAAGCATAGAGTGTTTCGCTTACTTTTGCCAAGGACTTATTAAGCTCCTTTATGTTTACTTGTGCGAATGCTGTGAAGCTAAAAAGAATAGTTGCGAGTGTGAGGATTTTTTTCATCATAAAGTTTGGCTTAGGTAAGGTTGACTTTACCTTATAACGTAAATATCCTTTTTTAGTTTCATTGAAAAGTATTATGCTCTGAAAGCCTTACTTGGCTTCTTTTCTCTTCAATTTCAAATACAGGTTTTCCACTTTTGTGCGCGCCCAAGGTGTTTTTCTTAAGAAGGTTAAAGTCGATTTTATACTTTGATTGTTTTGAAAACAATTTAATCTCACTTCTTCTGCCAAGTATTCCCAACCGTAGTTTTCAACCAAATGCCTTACTATTTGCTCTAAGGTAATACCGTGTAATGGATTGTTTTTTTGAGTTTCCATATTGTAGCAAATAATTAATTAATATTCTTCAATGTTCCAGTCAGCAATTCTACTATTTTTTTTTCTGTTGTATGGGAGTTAATAATATTAGTCCCTCCTTTATGATCATGTAGTTCAACTGTTGTTCTTCTATATTCATTGTCTTTTAGTTTTTTTGTTTTCTCTTTTTCATTTTCAAAAGTGGTGAATCGTGCACTTTTTTCTTTGGTACAGAAAATACCATCCAGAAGCCTTATATCAATCGGCTTGTCTATTCCACTCAACTTCGCGTTTGTCCAAATTATGCTTCCTGCATTATTCTTGCTGGGCTTTCCCCATAATTCTATCAGTCTTTCAATACACTTGTCCTTATCTTGTTTTTGAATGGTGAAAGTGCTTATAGTATCATTTGCTGTATACCGCTTATTTACACTGATTGCCTTTTTTTTTGTTTGAGCATACAAATTTGTACTGAGTAAAATTGCGAGGGCGATTAAGAGTTTATTTTTCATTGTAGTTTAATTGCTTCTCATACTGTTATCTAATGTGCAGGCAAATAGTATTATACTAATTCCTATACTCCTTCCTATATCTCTTTCCGTACTTAATTTTCTTCGCATCCGCGCGTGAAACTTTCTTGTTCACTTTTTTGTTTTTATCAATTTTTTCGTGGTGCGATGTTCCTTTTGAAATCACCTTTGGTTGCTTTATCTCAATGGTTTTCATATTCACCTTTGGTTGCTCGTCAAAAGTTAAAATATTGGAAACTTCCACTTCCACTGGCATTTTCTTCATCGGTATTTTTTTACCCATTAGGGCTTCCACTTTGGCCTTGTTTTCCTTGTCGGCTTCTGTAATGAAGGTGATGGCAATACCTTTTTTATCGGCTCTACCGGTACGTCCGATGCGATGCATATAGTTTTCGGCAACAGCGGGTACATCCATATTTATTACGTGAGATACGGCTGTAACATCCAATCCGCGGGCAATAATGTCGGTTGCTATTAAAATACTGCTGGCACCACTTTCAAATTGCTCAACCGTTTTAAAACGCAAGTTTTGTGATTTGTTGGAATGTATAACCGCTAATTGATCCGGGAATTTGATTTCCATTTTACTGTTAATTTCATCTGCCAAACTTTTGCTTCCTGCAAATATCAATACTTTGGTCATACTTTTATCGTTAGCCAAAAGGTGTTCTAAAAAATTAACTTTCGTATTAAAGTTGGTAACCTTATAACCAATTTGTGTAATGTTTTTAAGGGGAGTGCCTGTTGGAGCTGCTTCAATTTTTTCGGGGGCAATAAAAGTGTTGCCAATAAATACTTCTACTTCTTCGGTTATGGTTGCCGAGAACATCAGGTTTTGACGCTTGTCGGGTAAAATATCGAGTATGTTTTTAAGTTGGGTTCTAAAACCAAGGTTTAACATTTCATCTACCTCGTCAATCACCAACTTTTTAATCATTTTGGTTTTAACGGTACCGTTAAGTATTAAGTCTAATAGGCGTCCCGGGGTTGCTACTATTACATCTACACCTGCATTGATGGCTGCCATTTGTGTTTTAATGTTGGTGCCCCCATAAGCACCTGTAACTTTAATGTTGGTGTAGGTGCATAGTTTTTCTACTTCCTCTACCACCTGTGCAACCAGTTCGCGTGTTGGAACAAGTATTAATATTTCGGGATTTACTTTTTTAGCAAACTGCCATTGCCTAAGCAAGGGTAGGAGGTAAGCGTATGTTTTTCCGGTACCTGTTTGTGCAATGCCCAATATGTTTTTTCCAGCCAAAATCGGAGCAAATGCTTTTTGTTGAATTCTGGTTGGGGTCGTAAAACCTAAGTCAGCAAGGGCATTCAGTAAGGGGGGGGTTATGTTTAGTTCGTTAAAGGTCATTTAGATAGTATATTAATAGGCTGTAAAAGTACGTTTATTGTTTTGGTTTAAAGAAAATAGGAGGAAACAATAGCAATTTTATGATTTGTTAAGGGAAAGAAGAGTTTTTTCTAATAGCTTTTTTCGCTCTGTGCCGCTAGGCATTTTCTTTTGTCTTAATACAAAAGAAACAAAAAATCAAGAACAAAAGAAGCTGCCTTCACACTACCAAACACACGCCCGCCTTTTGTTCGGGCTTACCCGCCTTACTAAAAATGATATGAGATTATTGTTAGAATGGCGGGGAGCTAATGAGCAAACGGTGCGAATTTCAGGTTTCGTGGCAATAGATAGCAATGGCTTGTGCGAAAAACGAAGACCTGAAAATGGCGTTTGCTCTTGACTTTTTTGATTCCTTTTTTCGTCAAGGAAAAAAGGAATTGGAGTGTGAGGCAAAGCCTCACAAAGAATTATTATGATTAATATAAATGGAATTTCATCCTGAACTTATGGTAATTTAATAATACGAATACTCAAACCAATGAATCTTAAATTTTTTTTCCTCCCACTTCAGGAGTATGTTGTTTTTATTGAAAGTACGGATGGCATATCCATCTTCGGTAACTCTGTTTCCTTCTGAATCATTTATTGTTGTTTCTTTGAATAATTCTTCATCTTCAAGTGAACGCCCTTTACCTCCTCTCGGAAATCCAATGGGTTGCTTGTCTTCATCCCCGTAATTGTTAATTTTATTCTTGTATTTCACTTTGTCATTATCATAATAGGTAATTTCCTCTATTTTATTGCCAAATTGGTCGTACACATATTGGTGGTGATTGTACATAGTGCCTTTATCGTTAAACTCCCTTATGTCAACACAATTCCCTTTGCTGTCGTAGCTTTTTACAACTTTATTTGTGCTGCTTAGTTTCCCGTTATTGTAATTTTCTGTCAGGATTTCAATTTCGTTTTCATTCCTATCGTATGTATGAATAAAGCGTTGATTAAAGGTGTTTGAATCGGGAAAATAAGAAGCAAATTCAAGCAGTTTATTTTTGTTGGTGTATTTATACCTCCATTGGTTTTGGTTTTTTGTTGTAATATCCAATCTCCAAAGTCTTGTTTGGTTCCCATTTTTATCATATTCAACAATGCTAGTTAATTGCTTTTCATTTGGAGTTTTGCATGAAGCTTGGTATTCGCGGTAGCCTTTTATTTGCAACTTTTTAATGGAATCTCTGTCCGAACCATCACCTTGTATATACCTGAAAGGTTGAGCAATGGCGCAAATATTAAAGAAGCTAATGAATAAAAATAGGACGAAGTAATTTCTCAAGAGAAGATGTGTTATTTTATAAAGGCGAAATTAGGTAAATAATAAGTGTTTTTGGTTACTTACATTGAATTTGAGTATAATTCAATATTTTAATAAGTGCTTGAAAGTGAATGTTTTTGTTGGAATAATTAAGAATTAATTATAAAAAAGCGCTGATATTGAAAAAGTTTATATCTTTGCAGTCCGATTTAAAAAAATTGTATCAATGAAAAGGACATTCCAACCATCGCAACGTAAAAGAAGAAACAAACACGGTTTCAGAGAAAGAATGGCTTCTGCTAATGGTAGAAGAGTATTGGCTTCAAGAAGAGCTAAGGGCAGAAAGAAATTAACTGTTTCTGACGAGAAATTACACAAAAGCACTCATAACTAAGTAAAATAGTCTATACAGGAAAGCCTCGAGGTAAACTCGGGGCTTTTTTATTGATGCATTTTTAACCTTCACTGCGATAGTTATTTGGATTCGCCTAACGCACTAAACTAATAGTGATTTCCAAATTAAGGTTGAATGGGCGGGAGGCAAATGAGCAAACGGTGCGATTTACAGTTTTCATAGCCCCGAAAGTGTGGATTTGTGCGACAAATGAAGAACTGTAAATGGCGTTTGGTCTTGATTTTTTTGATTACTTTTTTTATCAAGAAAAAAAGTAATTGGAGTTTGAGGCAAAGCCTCAGGAATGAGTGATTTTGGTATTCATATATTATTACCATTTGAATAAATGATTCTGTGCTAAAAGATTGCTTCTCAGCTGAAGGGCTGATCGTAATGACGTTTGATTAGATGGTATCAAAAAATACCCTATTTTTGATTTCAATATGGCATACAAAAGTATCAGTGATTGCATAAACGACCTTGAAAAAAACGGTCATTTAATTCGTATCAAAGAAGAAGTTGATGCTGAGCTCGAAATGGCTGCCATTCACCTGAGGGTATTTGAAAACAATGGTCCCGCTATACTTTTTGAAAATATCAAAGGCTGTGAATTCAAAGCCGTTTCAAACTTGTTTGGGAATATGGAACGAAGCCGTTTTATGTTTAAAGATACCCTTGAGAATGTAAAGAATTTGATTCGACTAAAATCAGATCCCTTGGAAGCCATAAAGCATCCAATAAAAAACTCCGCTGCTTTATTTACCGCTTGGAATGCTTTGCCCAAAAAGCAAAATTTTGGGATTCCTGTTTTATACAAAGAAACTACTATTGATAAATTACCACAAATAAAATGCTGGAAGGAGGATGGCGGACCCTTTGTAACCTTGCCTTTGGTATATTCCGAAGACATTAATAAACCGGGAGTAATGAACTCCAACTTGGGTATGTACCGCATACAATTAGGCGGCAATGATTATGTCCAAAATAAAGAAGTAGGCTTGCATTACCAATTGCATAGAGGCATTGGTGTGCATCAATCCAAATCGAATGCAAAAGGGCAGCCATTAAAAGTAAGCATATTTGTAGGTGGCCCACCCTCACATTCCTTGGCGGCTGTTATGCCTTTACCCGAAGGACTTTCCGAACTTACCTTTGCAGGTGCAATGGGTGGAAGAAGGTTTCGATATACTTACGTTGATGGATATTGTATTTCATCGGATGCTGATTTTGTTATTACAGGGGAAGTTTATCCCAATGAAAATAAGTTGGAAGGACCTTTTGGTGATCATTTAGGATATTATAGTTTGAAGCATAATTTCCCTGTAATGCGCGTACACAAAGTATACCACCGAAAAGATGCCGTTTGGCCATTTACGGTAGTGGGAAGACCACCACAGGAAGACACAAGCTTTGGAGCCCTAATTCACGAAATTACGGGCGATGTGTTGCCTACTGAAATACCAGGATTAAAGGCAGTGAATGCGGTGGATGCAGCAGGTGTACACCCATTGTTACTTGCCATTGGAAGTGAGCGTTACACACCTTATATTACAGAAAGAAAACCGAGTGAAATACTGACTATCGCAAACCATATTCTGGGATTCGGACAAATGAGTTTGGCGAAATACTTATTCATAGTGGCGCAAGAGGACAATGCGAATTTAACGGTATACGATATTCCAAGCTATTTTAAACACGTATTGGAGCGCATTGATTTTACAAGGGGTTTGCATTTTCAAACCAACACCAGCATTGATACTCTGGATTACTCAGGTACAGGACTCAACAGCGGTTCAAAATTGGTAATTGCAGCTGCAGGAAATAAAAAGCGTGAACTTGCTTCCGCATTTAATTATGAAAATGCCATTACCGGTGTGGTAAAAATAAAAACTGTAATGCCCGGCATATTGGCAATTGAGATGGGTAAATATGTAAATGAACAAGAGGCTCAAAAGGAAATAAAAAAACTGACTGAAAACCTTACTGCTATAAATGAACAACTAAAGGGCTTTCCATTGATAGTTGTTGTTGACGATGCTGATTTTGTTTCTGCCACAATAAATAATTTTTTATGGGTAACGTTTACACGCAGTAATCCTGCTGCTGATATAAGCGGTATGAATGAATTTACCGAAAACAAACATTGGGGTTGTAGAGGCTCATTGATAATTGATGCAAGAATAAAACCTCATCACGCACCACCTCTTATTAAAGATGCAACCATTGAGAAAAGAGTGGATAGGCTGGGGGAGAAGGGTGGAAGCTTGTTTGGGGTAATTTAGTTGTTAGTTTCTATTTGCTCCGAAGGAGTCCTTTCGGGATTGGTTGTTGGGCGCAAAAGCAGGACGCTTGCTGCTGCGTGTTGATTATTGCCACTTACCAATTCTGCGTAGATCAGCATTGGTAAGACCGTACCTGTCTGAAATATTCCAAACAATATGTGAAAGTTCGTGTGTGTGCTTTATCAATACACTTTCTGTTTTAATTTTTAAGGCGTTTGTTAAAGTCTCAACTTGTTCATTATTTGAAACTAAATGAAAAAAATAAAAATTTGCATAATCGGGTAACTTATTCAAATTGATGGAAAAGAAACGCAAAGCAATTTTTTCTGAAGTATTTGCAGGTATTTTAACTTTTACAGGATAAAGAATTATACCTGTAGGAGCTGCATTAGTATCGGGTAAAAAGGTAAGACCTGCCGGTAAAGTAAACTCAGAGTCAAAATTATTAAAATTTTTAATTGTTAAAAAAGCTAAAATACCTCCAATTCCATACTTCGTGTAATTACTATTAATATAGCTTGTTTGATTCTCTGGCCTAATTGGAATTGTAACTTCAATATTGTAAGGTAATTGGTAAGGGGAACCTGCAGGAGTACCTATGTTATTGCCAAATCCTGCAAGATTTGTATTGGATGCAGGTTGTTGAGGTATAACTGGTAGCCTAGTGGTATTTGTATCTAAGTTTATTGTTTCCTTTTTGCAGGCAATAGCAAATAGGAAAATCATTAAGTAGGTAAAGATTTTAGGCTGGTGTTTCATTGCTTACCAATATTCTAAAAAAATGTAAACTACCAATTAGCTATACTATCAAGGCTTGTCTGTCTAAGTCCCCCACCGTCTGAAATACTCCAAACGAAACTTTGAAGAAACCATTCCTTATTAACTAATTCAATTTCTGTCTTAACTTTTACAGCACTTATTAAAGTAGTAACCTGGTCATTATTCGATATAGTATGAAAAGTGAAATTTTTGGCATAAGAAAACACTCTATCATGATTAATGCAAAAGCAGTGCAATGCGATTTTTTCCGATGTATTTGCAGGAAGGTCCAATTTAACAGGATAAAGGGTCATAATTGATTGCGCTGAATCGGTGTTTGGTAATAACGTAAGTCCTGCAGGAAAAGTAACAGAACGATTGAAATCACTAAAATTCATTATTGTAAAAAAAAGACTTAAATATCCAACTCCATAATGTTTATAAGTATTATAATCTATTACCCTACTTGTCATTGGTGTGGTAATTTTAATGTAGGTTGGTAAATAGAAGGGGGAACCAGAAGGGGTGCCAGGTCTATTACCAAAACCTGCCAAACTTGAGGTTGTGGTGTTCGGTGGCACATTCTTATTCGTAGCTTGTTCCGGTATATTTGTATTAGGGCTTATAGTTTCTTTCTCACATGAAATTATAAAAAGAAAAATTATTAACAAAAAGCAGATTGGGATTTGGCGATTCATAG
>CAIMGI010000200.1 GCA_903840505.1 uncultured Bacteroidota bacterium | reverse complement strand
TTGTTTAAACTATCATTGCCAACAACTATAATTTTCTAAAAATCCTTATCAAAATTTTAATTTTAGTACTACATTTATGATCACGCGCTAGAAGCGCGCCAGTAAAAGATGAAATTGTAGGCCGTATAAACAAGTTAGTGGCAATGCTATGAAACAGACATTAATATTTTTCACAATTACTCTAATTCAATTGAATTTATCCTTTGGACAGATTTTGAAAACAAAGACCTATAAACAACAATTTAAAAAGGAATTTTTTATTGATAAAATAGAAACTTTTGACAAATCGGGAAACCTGCTAACTGAGACGGAGTGCTTTGATATGGAATGCTTAAAGAAAGATGTAGAAACACATATTTACAATGAAATGAATCAATTAATTGAAGACTCTATTTACACAACAAAATATGGATATCACCAATTGATTTGGAGAAAAAAATACACTTATTATGAAAATGGACTTCTAAAGACTGAATTGAAAGTAAATGAAAAGTGTCAAGAAGGGTTTGATGAATTATTAACTTACAATTACAATAATTACGGTAAAGTGAATAGAATACAGACTAATCACGCGTGCGATGATAATCAATACTTCAACTTTCCGATATATTTTTATTATGACTCAATAGGTAATCTAATTTCTAAAATAGCAATGTTTAGAGACACGACTAAAGTGTTTTATAAAAACATTTATAGTTATGATAAATCAGGGAATTTAATTGAAAATAAATATTTTTTTGCTGAAAAGGATTCATTGCCGTTAAGTTCCGTGCGACAATATGAGTATAACACACAAAATAAAATGTCTTTAAGTAAGTGGATTTTTTCTCCAAGTAATATTGATTCTGCTAGTTATTCTTATTATGAAAATGGACATTTAAAAGAAAAAGTAACATTTCCAAAATACTCGGACCAATATGAATATAAGCGATGGGTCAAATACTACTATGACTCAAAAGGAAATATAATTGAGAAACAAAACTTCTATCTTGACAAAAAAAAGAAACAGAAAAGGGGACTTAATGAAATTATTATCTATGAATACTACTGAAAATAGCACAGCCACCCCTCACTGGCGCGCACATGTTGTGCGTGACGTCAATTGTTTAAACTATCATTGCCAACAACTATAATTTTCTAAAAATCCTTATCAAAATTTTAATTTTAGTACTACATTTATGATCACGCGCTAGAAGCGCGCGCCAGTAAAAGATTTGAAATTGAGAAAGGTAATTTAGCCATTCTAAATGTTAATCCACAATCCATCCAAACTCCTTTTCTTACCTTTGAGAAAATTATTTCAATGAAAAAAGCCATACTTTTTGGAGCAAGCGGATTTGTAGGTTCGTATCTACTGGAGGAGTTATTAAAGGATTCGAATTACGAACAAGTAACGATAGTTATTCGGAAAGATTTGAATATCCAATACCCTAAATTAAAAATGCTGATCGGTGATTATACTAACTTGCCCGAGCTAAAAGAAAATATAGTGGCGGACGATGTTTTTATTGCACTTGGTACCACCAAAAAAAATACTCCCAACCAGGATAAATACTATCAAGTAGATCACGATTACCCTGTATTGGCTGCAAAAATTGCCAAGCAAAATGGAGCGAAATCGGTTTTTCTTGTTACGGCAGTTGGAGCAAATATTAATTCATCGGTTTTTTATATAAGAACCAAAGGCGAAGTAGAACGCGATATCATTGCCTTGGATTTTGACCATACACATATTTTTCGGCCATCAATGATTCTTGGAATGCGAAAAGAGAAACGAATCCTGGAAAAAGTATTCCTAAAAATATGGGCTGTTATTGAACCTCTTTTTATTGGAAAACGACTCAGCAAATACAGGGGCATAGAAGCAAAAAATATTGCCAAAGCAATGCAAAATGCCGCGAAACACGAAACGAAAAAAACAAGTATATATCATTGGGAAGAAATGAATGCGCTGTTATAAAATGAAGAGAATACCCACTTTTATTTACGGAATAATTGCAATAAGTATTTCCATCATCCTATATATACTTCTTCATTCGCTAGGATTCCCGGATGGTTATTTAACAGACTTAAGCAAAGCACTTAAGATATTATATGAGCTAATGACAGGCTTGTATTTGGTTTTTGCACTCTGTTTTATCTATGCCGCTTTTTCAGAAACAGTTCGTAATAAGTTTGGAAACTTTTTGAAATACAGTTTTATTCTATCAGGAATAGCAGTTCTTATAATTTACTTTTTCCTGATGATGTATTTAGACAATGGGCAGGGAGGATGAAACAATAGGAATAAAACAATGCATAAAAAAACCCACCTTAGGTAAACTAGGGTGGGTTTTGTGTTGCAAACCTATAAGCCGGGTTCTGTCGAGTTCTATCATTTATCTGGCACTAAGTTCACACTTAGCGTCTAGCAACCTACCCTTCGATTGTAAGAACGAGACGCTCTTTTTTCCGCGAACGGAAAGAATCGATTTATTTGGTCTTTCAACTCCTAAGGTTTACCCCCCGGTATAGTTACTTATACCGACTGTGAGCTCTTACCTCACATTTTCACCTTTTCCCCGATAAATCGGGGTAGTTATTTTCTGTGGCACTGGCTGTTTGTACTAAAAGTACACCCTTCCTGTTAGGAAGTAGGATTCCCTATGTTGCCCGGACTTTCCTCCCCCAGCCATACGATTGGAGGCGATAGAACAGTTTGCAATATCATTGTTTAAAAGAACGCTCATTCTAAATAGAACACAAAAATAGTAATAATTTAAGTTGTAACTTTGATATAAAATAGAAGTACAAAGGGGTATTTAGCGTATTGGCATATAAATTGATTTGTTGGTATCTATGAAAAAGTTAGTATTTATTTTAATTGTACTGTTTTACTGCCAAATGAGCTATGCTCAGGATGCTGTAATTGGTGACACTCAAAATAAAGCCATTAGTCTTGCTAAACCTAAAAAAATACGTTGCTACGGTACCATTGTAAACGGTGATACCATTCCAACTGTTTACCTTAAACCCTTTTACGTTATTGAAAAAAGAACATTCAAAAATTCTTTTCAAGCCAATCGTTACGGAAGATTGGTACGAAACGTTAAGAAAACATACCCCTATGCCAAAATTGCAGGTAAAAAGATGAAAGATTACAATGCAATGATAAAAGGGAAGACTGAGGCTGAGAAAAAGAAATTGATGGCAAAAGCGGAAAAAGAATTGGTTGGTCAATTTGAAAAGGACATTAAGAATTTAACTTTTACTCAGGGGCATATTTTGCTGAAACTGATTGATAGGGAAACAGGAAACTCATCGTACCAACTCATCAAAGATATGAGGGGAAATTTATCGGCTTCATTATGGCAATCGCTTGCAAGGGTGTTTAGCACTGACTTAAAAGCAAAATACGACCCCGATGGGGACGACAAACAAGTAGAAGAAATAGTTCTGCTGATTGAAAGAGGAGAAATTTAATCTCCTCTTTTTATTTAAACTACAGCCAAACTTATTGTTATTTTTGCCTAATGCTCAAACAAAGCAAATACATCTATTTTCTGCTGAAACAACTGCTTGTTGTAACACTCCTGTTTGAAATATGCCGCTTGTTCTTTTTGTTGTTTAACCTTCATTATTTCAGTGAAA
Organism: uncultured Bacteroidota bacterium; assembly: GCA_903840505.1. Classification (GTDB taxonomy): domain Bacteria; phylum Bacteroidota; class Bacteroidia; order UBA4408; family UBA4408; genus CAIMGI01. The sequence continues at coordinate 969 of CAIMGI010000200.1, read as the reverse complement.
CAGCAGCAAGCGAAATTGCATTATCTTTTTTTTATGGTTTGCGCTTCGATGTATGCGCCATTTTAATCGTGAATGGAATTTACGTTCTATTGTTTTTATTGCCGCTGAAGCTCAGGGATAACAGCATCTTTCTAAAAGCAACACGAATTCTTTTTATCGCAAGCAATATGCTTGTTGTATTTTTAGATTGCGTTGATTGGCCCTTTTTTCAATTCAGTCTTAAACGGTCTACTTCAGACCTTTTTACTTTGCTCACCACAGGCAGTGATACGCTTTCATTGTTGCCCACCTACTTAATACAATATTGGTTTATTGTTATTATCTGGTTGGGAATGGGTTATATATTGTTAAAATTATCGAGCAAAAATGAGTTGTGGTTAGCGCAACAAAAACGGACAGTAAAGGCACATTTTTTAATTGAACTAAGCTATACGCTTATCACTTTGGCAATTGCTACCATTGGTTTACGCGGTGGTTTACAACACCGACCAATAGCAGTATCAACAGCCATTGAATACACTGAGGCTAGAAACATTCCTTTGTATATTAATACTCCCTTCTCGATACTAAAGAGTTTAAAAAAATCAGGAATAAAGGAAACAAACTATTTCAATGAAAAGGACTTGGCGCTATACTACACCCCACAAAAAGCGGGAAACAATAATACTTTTACAAAAAAGAATGTAGTAGTACTCATCCTAGAAAGTTTCTCGAAGGAGTATGTTGGATACCTGAATAATGGAATCGGGTATACTCCTTTTTTAGATTCTTTGATGCAGCACAGTTTGGTATTTCCAAACGGATATGCAAATGCAAAACGTTCGGTAGAGGGCATTCCTGCAATAGTAGCCGGAATACCTGCATTGATGGACGAACCTTTTGCGTCATCCATTTACCAGACAAATGAAATTACTTCCTTGGCTAGTATATTAAAAGAAAATGGCTATTCCACTTCATTTTTTCACGGTG
>CAIMGI010000199.1 GCA_903840505.1 uncultured Bacteroidota bacterium | reverse complement strand
ATATCGGATGCCAATTTATAATCCACATCGTTTTTAGCATTTTCGGGACGTTTTAAAAACAAGGCCATATACTTTGCAGCTTCTTCGTATTTGTTAGCACCATAGGCAACTTGTCCCAAATAAAAATAAGCATAGGGTTGGTAATCGGGACAAAGTTCAATCACCTTCAACAAATCCTTTTGAGCTGGTGCAAAGGAAGTATTGTCGCCCTTTGCAATGGTTATTTTCATACTTGCCAACTGATAAATGGCATCAACATATTCAGGTTCTAATTCTATGGCTTGCTTTACAAAATCCATTCTTTCTTTAAAATCATAGCCTTTTCGGTCGAGACTTTTCTCGTAAAGCTTAATTGCCTTTTTGTTGCTTATTTCACCGCAAGGGTTTTCATTTTCTTGAGCGAACGAAAGGGTATCGAATAAAACAGAAATCAGGAGAAGGCTACGTAAAATCATAATAGGGCTTTGTACGAAGGTACGGAGAAATGGCATAAAATAAAAAATCCCCACCTTTAGTTGGTGGGGATTTTTTAACAAATTATTTTTTACTTAGTACTGAGTAATTTTTCTTGTAACTGTTTCATTACCCAATTTAGCTTTTACAATGTAAATTCCTGAATTGTATTTGCTTAAATCAACATTGTATTTGTGCTCACCGGCTGATTGATTTTGGTTAGCAACAAGATTCATTACACGTTCACCTAAAATATTAAATATTTCTATAGTAACATTACTGTTAGATAATAAGTTGTATTTAATACTAACGTTATCTTTAAATGGATTTGGATTAACTCCAAATGCAAAATTATCCTTTTCGTAAGGCTTAAGTCCATTTAATAGACCAACTGTATCAGTAGGCACAACAAAATCAACATTATCGTATGTAATACCTTTAATATAATGGTGAGTTGTAGGAGAAGTAACATCACCCGGGTCAACCAATTTCATATAAGAAACAGGCACCTCAGAAGTTGTCCCATTTGTAAACACATAATAAGAAAGGTTACCCATTGTAACTTCAAACTCACAAGGCGTTCCACCAATTGTAACTCCAAAAGTCATAACACCACCTTGTAGTGGATGAGGTCTTCTTGCAGTCCACATATTAGCTGTAACATCAAATCCACGTACATATAAATCGGGTGCTAAGTTTCCAACACCTGCATTTGAGAATGTATCAGTATCAAACCAAGCAAAAAACAATTTATCACCTGCCCAATTTGTTGAAGCTTGCGGACGACCATCTTCATTAACTGCGTTTTGGCCTGCACCAAAAGTACCTCTGAATGTTTGACTTTTGTCTAACATTTCAGCATGCCAATTAGTTCCACCGTTTGGAGAGTATACTACAAAGTGTCCCCAATTACCTGGTCCACTTGAAATAGCCCAATTTGGAGCCAATTTTCCAATTGCACAAGTAACATAAGGATTACCGTTTACATCAACAACTAAATCATGCTCAAAACCTGTAGTAAAGGTAGTTCCTCCTATTGCAGTAACAGCAGCTAAACCATTAATATCAACACTGTAAGGACCGGTCCAATTTGTTCCACCGTTAATTGTTTTATACAATATTGGATAAAAACCTGAATCGGGACGAGCAGCATAACTGTTGTGACCTAAAATAGAAATCCAACCAATTTGACCGTTTGGAGCAAAAGCTATTCTGCAATCAATGTAGTTAGATACAATAGCATTTCCGCTAGTACGAGTAGTCATAGGAGCAGGTATTTTTTTCAATAAGTAGTCAATATCTCTTGTTCCTGCATTCCAAAAACCTTGGAATAAGTTCAAGGTATCTCTGTAACCGTTCGCAGCATTTTGGTTGTTTGATTGATCAAGCGCCCATACAACACCTTGTTGAGAAGTATACATTCCATCAGGAATTAAATGAAACTCTGCTTTATTAGGAGCAGTAATAGATTTCATTTCTCTTTGTCTAGCCGGTAACAATCCACTCAATTGGTGCACACCGTATCCTATTCCACCCCAATCGGCTGAGTTTGGACCAGGATTGGTATTGTTACGCGTTGGAGCAAAATATGCAAAATATGCTGAGTCAACGTTAGTATTTCCTACTGGACTGTATATTAATCCTTGAGGATAACGAGCAGCAGAAAAATTTGCACCAAGAGGTTCACCTTCAGGAAGATAAGCATTAAGGTCAATTATTGGCCAAGTTGCGCCTCCATCTTTTGAAGCAGAATAGTTAACCAAACCTATCAAAGTTGTTGGAACACCAGTACCACGATGCGAAAAAGAAACTGCATTTAATGATGGATCTGCCCATAAATAAGTTTTAGGTCCAAATCCACAAGTGTAAGCATTTGGAGAAACGCCAATATCAATTTTTGTAAGGTTAAAAGCATTTACACCTTGAGGGCTTAAAATAGTGGCAGGCTTTTGCAACTTGTTTGCAGCAAAACCGGCTTGATAATTATCAACACGATTTTTATCGACTTGTTGAAGTGGTTTTAAATTGCTTTGAGCAACAGCCGATAAAGCAGTACCTAAAGCTAAAACCGTTAGTAGACTTTTATTCATTTGTTTGGTTTTATTTGGTTTATACAATTAATGTAATGTTAATTACACACAAATATAACACTTGTATCTTAAAAAACAAAAATGCTCATCGTAATCTAGGTTTTAGAGAGCAATACATTGCAGAAAACACATACTAAATAAGGCTCTTAATGGAATTTTATGATGTAAAAAAAAGTTTTTGCCAAAGTGCAAAACTCACAAACTTAAACACCCTACCATTTTCGGGCTTTTGGTAAATATTGAATAGGCTTTCGGACTCGGTTGTAATTCTTTTATTGTCAATAATGTTGTTGCTCTCAGAAGTATTAAAAACATCCTTTAAACCCACACGCACTTCTGTTAACCAGCGATTGTTCGGTGTAGCATAGCCCATCTTGTCTTTACGCTGGTATACTTCTATTGGCAGATAGGGTTTCATCGCTTCACGCAGAATGTATTTATTAACGGATTTCTTTATTTTATACTCCGAAGGAATCTGTAAGGCATACTCTACCAAAGCAGTGTCGTCAGAAAAAGGTGTACGCGACTCAACTGAGTGAAACATAGAACAACGGTCTTCGCATTTTAAATAACCTTTAAGTAAACTACTATTGAATTCACTTTTTAACATACTATTCAATGAATCAATCTGCTTTTCTTGAGCAAGTTCAAACCTATCTTTGTGCATTGCCAAAAAATCCTTATTTAAATAATGCATTTCTTTAAAATGCCATTGATTAAATGATGATTGAAAAGCAACAGGCATTTTTTTCATACCAATGTGTTTTGCATACTGCTTTATAAAAAATGCATAATTTGATGGAAATGATTTGTAGCTTGAAAGCTCGCTACGCAGTTTACCGTATTGTTTATTTTTCAATAATTCGCGCCAGTAATAAATATAATGGTGGGGGTAGCCTCCAAACAATTCATCGCCACCCTGTCCGTCCATTATAACTTTAACTCCATTTTCTTTAACGGACTGCATTGTTCTGAACTGTGCATAGGTGCTGGTACTCCAAATGGGCACATCCTGACAATACATCAAATTTTCTAAATCCATTAACAGCTCTGAAGATGTCGGAAAAACTTTATGCCAATCAACATTTGTGGTATCAACCACTTTCTTCGCCCAGCTACTTTCGTCTATCGCTTTATCGTCAAAACAAGCCGTAAAAACAGGTATTTTTATTTTCTCCCCCAGTATACTGCGCATCATACCAACAATGGAAGAACTATCGATACCACCACTAAGACAAGCGCCAACAGGCACATCGGAACGCAAACGCAAACGAACCGAATTTAACAAAAGTGCGCGCAACTCTTCTGTAATTTCATTTTCCGTTTTTGAATTAAACTGCTGCGAAGTTGAGGAAATGGGTAATTCATAATAGCGCCATTTTTTAAAAATCCTATCTTTAACAGTATATGTAAAGGAATGCGATGGCATTAATTCAAACACATTTTTAAACATCCCCTCTTCTTCGTATTCTATTTGGCCCATTACAAAGTAATCGAATGTAGCAGCTGTATTGATTTCTGTTTTCACAAAAGGCATTTTAACCAGTGCTTTTTGCTCCGATGCAAAAGCAAATACATTCTTATCACTGTAGTAATAAAAGGGTTTTACACCAAATCTATCACGAGAAGCAAAAAGAAGACCTTGCTTTTTATCATAGATTACAAAAGCCCACATACCATTAAAATGACTTACACAATCGGTTCCCCATTGTTTATATGAAGCAATCACCACCTCAGTATCGGTATTGGTTACAAAGGTGTAGCCAAGCTGTATCAGCTCTTCTCTTATTTCAATGTAATTGTAAATTTCACCATTAAAGGTTAACCAAATATCCTTATTGTTGTTGCACATTGGCTGATGGCCGGCAGGACTTAAATCCAAAATGGATAATCTGCGATGGGCCAGTGCAATGTTAAATTGCTCCGAATGAAATGAAGTAATTGATGCCTTAGGTGTATAGTTAATACCGGATGAAATTATTTGTTCGGGGGTATTTTGTCCGTAGGCAGTAACATCTTTACTTTCACTTGATAAGAAAAAGCCTTCGTCATCAGGACCACGATGTGCAATGACATCAGCCATTTTTTTAATAGCATCCGAAGTACTTAGTGAATTTCCGTAATTAACTAATCCTGCTATTCCACACATTGCTTAAAACATTTTTAAAATCAACTATATCCGAGCTTGAAACAAAAAGGCGCTTTACATTTATTTTCGAATGGTATAAAAAATAAACAACAAGACAAATTGTGCCCAACAAATAAGTAACACTTGAAATCCAACCGGCTGCAGGTATTCCGTATTTCGGAATTAATAATTTGCTTAAAACAATGGTTACAATCATCCCAACAAACGATACAATTGTATTCACATAATACTTTCCCAATCCTGAAAAATAATGACTAAATACAATGCTATAACCCAAAGAAACAATACCCATTGTGAGTGTAAGCATAATGGCTTTAACTCCGGTAAAATCTTTGCCGAAAAGAAAAACATAAAATGTATCGGGTAACAACAGCAAAAATGCCATTGCCAAAACCGTTAAAAGCAAACTAAATTTTGATAGTTTCAAAGTAAGTTCTTGAGCAACTTTAGGGTCTTCCGTGTTTGATATTTTAGAATATTGTACAATTGAAATCGCACCCGAAATAAGCCACACAGCTTCTGAAATAGAAACTGCAGTGGAATATATACCTACATCTGTTTGATTGTTTGGATTGTTAAGCACCACATAAGCATACCGATAACTAATAAACTGAAAAAGGTTGGCTAACTGTGCTATGGCTCCGAATTGAAAAGCTGTTATTGCAACTTGCATAATATCTGTTCGCAAGGATATTTGCAAATATTTTGAGATAAAGAAACAGCTTAGAATAAAAGCCAAACCATATGAAATATAGAGCGTGGTTATAAAAACGGAAATATTTTTTTCTTTAAAAATGTACAAATACACCACCAATGAAATTATTTGCACAAGCGATTGCACAACTGTAATAATGTTATACTTCTTAATTTTTTGGTAACCCAACAATATATTTTGATTTATAGCCGTGAGAGCAAACAACATAGAAAGGAAGAAAATACGGGTATTCTCTTCATCCTCCATCAATTGCAAGTAATTAATAAGAATAAAGGCTACCGAACTCACACTGATTATCCATACATAAGAAGTTAAAATGAGGTTCGAAATATTTTCACGCGAAACAAGGTAGGTAAGTGTAGTGCCTCCTATAAAATTTGAAAACATTGACACAAGGCTAATCGCTGCTATTATTAAACTTATATAACCTCTTCCCTCTGCTCCAAAAAATTGAGCGGTAATAATTACGATGCTAAAATTTGCAATTGCTGAAAATGCTTTAACCCCTATAGTAGATAGTATTTGTTTAAACATCTTCTATCCAATTACCTTGTGATAAATGTTTAAAAACTGCTCACCCATTTTATCTTCTGAAAAATAGTTATTTGCAAATTTACTTAAGTCTTTTGCATTATAATTACAATACTCGTCCAACATTTTTAAAATAGCAGCTTCCAATTCCAGTTCATTTTTAGGCTGCACCATTATTCCCACATTCTTATCTTTTATTGATGGCATTACACCAACTGCCGTTGAAACAACAGGAGTTCCTGCAGCCAAGGCTTCCACAATTACAGTAGAAAATGTTTCATAGTTACTAAACATTACATAAAAATCAGCTTCACCCATCATTTTAGCAACTTCCTTAGCATCCTTATATCCCTTAAAAAAAACAATAGTATTCTTAATACCCATTTCTTCCGCTTGCTTTTCAAAAAGTAATCTTTCGGGTCCATCTCCAACTATATTCAGTACAAAATCATTGCGTAACAGTGAAATATTTTTTACAACACGCAACATTCCGCTTATGTTTTTTTCTTTATCGTTGACAGTAGATACGTGCAGAATATTTTTGATAGGATTTACTGTACTTTTATCGAGTGAAGGTTTAAAAAGACTTGTATTAACTACATTGGGAATAACGTAATAATCACTTTTTAAATTGTGTGACAGCATAGCATCCCTCAAATTTTCAGAAACAGCAATGACAGCCCTTGCTCTATTAACAGATAAACGTGTAACAAAAGGTATAAAGACACCCTTATAATTCCCATCCTCGGGAAAATAACCCGACCACTGCTCGGTAATTACCAATGGAATATTTTTTAGTTTGCTTATTAAATAGGCAAAAATACCTGCATTAAAAATTACATTTAAATGTATAATATTCGGTTTACCATACTTGGCAAGAACAATGCTATACCCCTTAAAATAGGCTCGAATAAATCGTATGAACTTAAGAGAAGACGAAAATACAGGAATGGATGAATTTACCTTTTTGTAATAAATGATTATTTCATTTAGCCCACCTTCATTGTTTTCCTGTATTTCAAACAATCCATTCTTTATTGTTGCATCAGAACAGGTATATAACGTTATCACATCAGCTACTCTTGAAATAGCCAACGCGTGCCTTTTAATAAATATACCGTGTGATAGATAGTTTCTATTAGGATACCAACTGGGTAAAAACAACACTTTCAATTTATTTGATTGCATACAATGTTTAACTCTAATTCAAACCTAGTATTGTATCAACTCCTTAAAAACTACGTAAATACCCATTACCAATACAAACCAACCAAAGGCCGGTCTTAACTTATCTCCGCTAATCTTGGTTGTAAGTTTATTTCCTATAATAATTCCAACAACCGCAATGGAAGTAAAGTAGAATAAAAATTTCCAATCGAAATAAACATTATTCAATAAATCACTTCCGAATCCAATCATTGAATTTACCGCAATTATCAATAAGGAAGTCCCAACAGCTTTCTTCATTGGAAGTTTGCACAACAGTACCAAGGCCGGAATGATTAAAAAACCTCCTCCGGCACCAACAATTCCTGAAAAAAAACCTACTATTAAACCTTGAATTACGGTCGGTAAATACCGAATCCTATCGGTATGTAACTTAATATTGTTTAGCGTTTTATAGCTTCTTATCATAGATATGGAAGCTATCATCATTAATACTGAAAACAGTAACATAACCGCCAAATCCTTTGATACTGTATAAGCACCAATATCAAATAAATAATCAGGTAATTCGGGTAACAAAAACTTACGAATGACAAACACCGTTAATAAGGATGGTATTCCAAATACAGCCGCAATCTTTATATCTACCAAATTTTGATTGTAGTATTTTACTACGCCAATAATACTTGAAAAACCGACTATAAATAAAGAATATGAAGTTGCTAATAACGGATTAATACCCATTAAATAAACCATAATAGGAATGGATAAGATAGAGCCGCCTGCACCAAGCAGACCTAATGTAACACCAATTAAAATTGCAGAAAAATAACCTAAAAAAACCAACATTTATTTTTGTGTTCTATCAAAACGTATTCTGTAGGCTAAGCCCATATTAAACACAAAGTTATCTTTATATTTTGAGAATAATGAAGTATATGGATAATTAGGTTGCGACTGATAATTAATATCTTCATTAAGTGAAGTTGTACAACCTAAAGAAGCCCCGCCTTCAATAAAAACGACAAATTTCTTAATATAAATATCAAGAAAAAGCTTCAATTGATTTTCTGCTAATCTCAAATAATTTGCATTGCTTCCATCACTGAATCGATACGAGCGGGTGAAGGAACGAAAATTTAATCCGGTATACAGATTCTTTGATAACTTATACTCAGCTTTGTAACTAGTAGGTAATATTCCATACAAACTAAATCTACTATTAATTTTCCAGTCAACTCCAACAAGGGGAACAAAAAAATTGCCAAAGAATTCCTTGTTGTAATACAATCCGAATTTGAATTTGAGACTATCATTTTTTACATAGGTAAATATGGATACAGCACCCATTTGGAAATTATCTGTTGAAGTACTTTTAAAATCGCTGCTTAACTTGGGAATTGCCAGAAAAACAGACTTCCATTTTTTATTCTTTGAAAGAAACTGAAATCCTATGGGCGCAGAAACTGCCTTAAACCTTAAACTCGCGGGTGAAACAGCAGGAATAGGTTTACAAGTAATGTCTTCATAAGCAGCCCTAATCAACAACGTGTTACCATTTTTAAATTCCTTTGGAACAAAAACATTCACAAAATAATCACTTGTACCAAACTTCAACGAACTGTTTTGAGGAATGGAAGAAGAAAACTGTTGATTACTTATACTTAATATATCTACAAAAGGCTGAGCATTTGTATATAAAGAAACTGCAAATAAAATTGCAAGTAATCTGAACCGATTAAAAGGGATAAAAAACAAGCTCATTATTTAAGCATTGCAGCAGAAGATTTACCTTCCTTCTTCTTAAAGAATTTAAGTCCCAGCATAATTTCGTGGGTACCTCCACTGTAATTTTTCAATTTTGATGTGGTAATATCATAAGCATAAGCAAACATCAAATAATCATTGTAAATAAAACCTGCCATAATGGATGCGGCATCTCTTGTTCGGTAGTTTGCTCCTAACCAAACTTTTTCCTTATAGGTTATTTTAGCACCAAAATCGAACTGTACCGGTGCAGGTTTTACATACTTAATCAATATACCTGGTTCTACTTGAAAATCTTCATTCAAATCAATTTTATACCCTGCATTCACATAGTAATGGTCTTCCAATTTGCTCAACGAACTTGTTTGATAATCGAAAAAACGTAATTTGTTTTGTGCTATTTGTGGGGCAGATATTCCAAGATAACTTTTCCTGTTGTATAAGTACAAACCAAAACCAAAATCGGGAACAATAACCGACTGAATACCGCTACTGATAATATTATCCCCCTCATCTCTTAACCTTATTTTTGAACCATCAATAGCAAACTGCAGAAAACCGGCAGCGAGTCCCATCGATAATTTCCACTCTTCGTTCAGCTTTAAATGGTAAGCATAAGATGCAGAAATACCAGTTCTTCTGGTTGGGCCGGTAATGTCAGTAAAGATGGTGCCACCCAAGCCTACATTTTTTGCTTTCGTTGGCCCGTTCAAAGTAAGCACATAAGTTCGTGGAGCATCGGTTATCCCCTTCCATTGGTAACGATTATTCGACTTAGCTTCTACATAATTCGTACTTCCACCAATAGCAGGATTTATAGCATAATTATTAAGCATATACTGACTGTACTGAGGCAATTGTTGAGCACAAACATTTAGCGTAAATAATGTCAACAAAACTATATGTATAAATCTAATTCTCATTTTATCTTAAGATAGTTAAAGGTCCAGTATATGTTTCAGTATTTATGGGATCGTGTAAATCAATAACATAGTAATAAGTTCCTACAGGCAATGGCTTTCCTTTAAATGTTCCATCCCACTTTTCAACATATCCAACGGAAGTAAATAAATTTTCACCCCAACGATTGTACACTTGAACAACACAATTTTTATAATACTCAATACCATCGATAATCCATTTATCATTTGCACCATCCCCATTCGGAGTAATACCATTCGGGAAGACTATTTTAGGTAACACAGTGACAATAACCGAATCAGTTGAACTACAACCTGCAGCATTTGTAACAGTTAAATAATATGTAGTAGTTTCCGTAGGAGTAGCTGTTGGATTATAAATAGTAGTATCACTTAAACCTGCCGGAGGCGACCAATGGTAGGTTCCGCCAGGACCTGCTCCGGTGCCATTTAACACAGTACTTTGTGTAATAATAATGGTTACATCCGGTCCGGCATCTGCAACAGGCAATGGATTTGTTGTAACCATTACAGTATCTGTATCGGAACACAATCCATTGTAGCCAACAAATGCATATCCGGTAACTCCCGGAGGAGGTGTAACAACTATTACTTTCGACCCATTACCTATAGGTGTATTTGTTGGTATTGCAAACCACTGGAAAGTAACACCACCTGTATCTGTTCCGGTAAGTGTTACTGAACTAAGTTCACAAATTGTTGTGTCATTACCAGCATCAACAGAGACAAAAATACTTGAACTAATGGTGATAGTATCTGTTATTTGACAACCATTTCCATCAGTAACAACAATGATGTAGGTTCCCAATAAAACATTGTTTAAATCTTCAGTAACCGCATTGGATGCACCCGACCATTGGTATGAATAAGGAAGTGTTCCACCACCCACAGTTATATCAATAGAACCATCGGCAATTGTGTTACAACTTGAAGAAACTGATGTATTGCTAAGCGTTAATAAAGGAGGATCTACCAATGTAACATTTTGTTGAACTGAACAGCCATTAGCATCAGTTACTGTTACGGTGTATGAACCTGCACACAAATTACTTGCTGTTGCACCATTACCACCTGTTGGAACCCAATTAAATACATAGGGTAAAGTTCCACCAGAAGGAACTACAGTTGAAGACCCATTACAATCACCATTACAACTTGGATCAATAACGTTAGTTAAACTCAAAGCAAGAATTGTAGGTTCAGTTATTGTTACATTCACAACTCTACTGCAACCCGATGCGTCAGTTATCGTTACAGAATAAGTTCCAGGACACAATGAACTAATACTGTCTGTTGTTGCTCCATTACTCCACAAATAAGTGTATGGAGGAACACCACCTACAGGGATCACCCTTGCAGTACCATCACACGAACCTCCACAACTAACATCTTTTGTTGAAAAAGTAGCTAAAGGAGCATTCGGATTACTGATTGGAATGGCATATGTTTGAACACAACCATTGGCATCTGTAATAGTAACGGTATAAACTCCTGCACATAAATTTATTAAGTTTGAAGTTGTTTGTCCACCCGGCAACCAAGCATAAGTATAAGGTGCTACCCCGCCCGATGGAGCCAAAGTAATACTACCATCACACATTCCGCAAGTAGCATTTACAACCATTTGATTGGTTAAAATTTGTGCAGGCTCAGTTATGGTTATTGGTGTTGTTCGAATACAACCGTTTGAGTCCATCATTTGAACAAAATAATTACCGGCACACAAACCATTAACCGAATTTGTGGTTTGACCACCCGGAACCCATAAATAAGTATATGGTGGTACTCCACCAATAGGTGTTACTGTAGCAGCGCCATCACAAATGCCATTACAACTTGCATTGGTAATAACAATGGTTTCTGAATTAGGACCTGAACTATTATTTACAGGAATATTTATATTAGAAACACATCCGTTAGCATCGGTAATGGCAACAGTATATACTCCTGCACAAATGTTATTTACGGTAGCAGTAGTTTGTCCATTACTCCAATTATATGTGTAAGGAGGTGTTCCACCTGATGGAATAACAGTTATAGAACCATCGCACAAACCACAAGTTGGGTCGGTAATTGCTGGATTTGCTAAAATAGCTGCGGGCTCAACAATCGTAACAGGCTGTACTAAGAAACAACCATTTGCATCGGTAATGGTCACCGTATAATTACCTCCACATAATCCGGTTGCAGTTGTTGTAGTTTGGCCAAGTTGATCGTTCCATAAATAAGTATAAGGAGGTGCCCCACCAGAAGCAACAACTGTTGCTGAACCATTACATCCACCATTACAAGTTGGACTTATTGTAGTTATAGCTCCATTAAGTGCAATATTAGAATTTACATTATAATTATAAGTATTCACACAATTATTAGCATCCGTAATAGTAACACTATAAGCCCCTGGGCATAGATTACTAATATTGGCAGTTGTTTGTCCGCCTGGTGCCCATAGATAACTAAATGGTGGAGTTCCGCCTGTTGGAGCTAAAGCAATACTTCCATCACATACTCCTGAACAAGTTGCATTAATAATTGCAGCATTTGGATTTAGAAGCGTTGGTTCAGTAATATTTACAGGTGAAAAATGTATACACCCATTTGCATCAGTTACTTGCAAGAAATACGTTCCGGCACACATATTAATACGGGAATTAACAATTTGTCCACCCGGTATCCACAAGTAAGTATAAGGTGGCAGCCCTCCGATAGGTGTTACAGTTGCAGATCCATCACACAATCCTGTACACGATACATTTGTTTGTACTACAGTTTCGCCAGTTGGACCAGAAGAGTTATTTACAGGTATCAATACAGTTCCAACACAACCATTTGCATCAGTAATAGTAATTGTATAAATGCCTGCACATAAATTAATTGCAGTATTTGTGTTAGATACGTTTGGTGACCATACATAAGAATATGGAGCAGTTCCTCCAATTGGAGTTACTGTTAGGGTACCGTCACAAACTCCACAATTTGCGGGCGCACCTGCACTAATTGCAGTAATTGCAATTGGGTCAGTAAGAACAACTATTTGACTGGTTGTACATCCATTTGCATCAGTAATATTAACAGTATATGTTCCTGAACACAACCCATTAATTGAAGCTGTAGTTTGACCACCTGGGTTCCATTGATATGTATATGGTGCTGTTCCGCCTGTAGGATTCGCAATAGCAGTTCCATCGCAACCTAAGTTACAAGTAGGATTTGTACCAAAAGCATTTGCCGCCAATGGTAGAGGTTCAGAAATAGTAATAACTTGAACACTACTACATCCATTTGCATCGGTTACAGTAACGGTATAATTACCAATACATAATCCATTGATTGACGCAGTGGTTTGCCCACCTGGTGCCCATAAATAACTATAAGGTGGTGTTCCTCCTGTAGGCACAACAGTAGCCGTTCCATTACAAGCTCCACTACAAGTACCGTCTGTAAAAGTTGCATTTGGTAAAAGGGCATTTGGCTGGGTTATCGTAACTGATAAATTTGCCGTACAACCATTTGCATCAGTAATAGTAATACTATAAACTCCTGCACACAAAGCATTAATATTTTGAGTTGTTTGGCCACCAGGACTCCATAAATAAGTGTAAGGAGCCGTCCCCCCTAAAGGGTTTGCTGTTGCAGTTCCATCACAGTTTCCATTACAAGTTACATTTGTTTGTGCGCCAGTAACAGTTAGTAATGTAGGTTCATTTATAGTAACTGTTTGAGTTGCGGTACAACCTCTTACATCCGTTACTGTGAGGGTATAATTACCAGGACACAAATTTGATATATTAGGAATTCCTTGACCGCCAGGAGCCCACATATAAGTATAAGGAAGAGTCCCTCCTGTAACAACAGAACTAATCGAACCATTACAAGCACCGTTACAAAGAACATCCAAAGGTGTTAATGTTAAGTTCAATAAATTTGCTGAATTAATCGTAAAGTTTTGTACCAAAGTACATCCATTTGCATCAGTAATCGTTACAGTATAATTACCTGCACATTGATTGGTTATTGAAGAAGTAATCTGCCCACCACCCCACAAGTAGCTATAAGGAGCTGTTCCACCAGTAACATTTAGTGTTATACTACCAGTACAACTTCCAAAACAATCTACATTCACTATTGTTTGATTTGGTGCTAATACAGCTGGCTCAACCAAAGTGATAGAAGCAAAAGTAATACAACCAAGAGCGTCAGTAACCTGAACATTATATGTACCGGCACAAAGTCCGTTCACATTCGTCCCGGTTTGACCACCTGGAATCCACAAGTAAGTATAGGGGGCATTTCCTGCGACAACATTCACAGAAGCAGAACCATCGCAGCTTCCATTACAACTTGGATTAATAAAATTACTATTGACCGTTGGGCCATTCGCATTACTCACAGCAATTGGGAACGACTGACTACATCCCAATGCATCAGTAATAGTAACAGTATAAACTCCTGCTATTAAATTAATTATAGTAGCTGCTGTTTGTCCACCAGGCGCCCACAAAAAGGTATATGGCCCAACTCCACCACTTGGATTAACAGTAATTGCACCATTATTTCCACCACACGATGCATTTGTAATTATTGCATTAGGCAAAATTGGTGGATTTTGAGTAATTATAACGGAATCGGTAAAAACGCATCCATTTGAATCAGTAACGGTACAAATATAAGTGCCTATACAAAGATTATTAATTGTAGTTGTAGTTTGCCCACCAGGTAACCATAAATAAGTATAACCAGGAGTTCCACCTCCTGCTATTGCAGTTGCAGAACCTGTACAGGCTCCATTACAATTAATATTAGTTCCGGTTAAAGTAGCGAACAATAGTTGAGGTGGTCCTGTAAAAGTTACCGATGCACTACTAAAACAACCATTTGCATCTGTAACAGTTACGGTATAAGTTCCGGCACAAAGATTAATAATACTAGCCGTATTCTGTCCTCCAGGTGACCATAAATAAGTATATGGAGGCGTACCTCCACTTGGAGTAGCAGTTGCAGCTCCATCACAAGCACCAAAACAACTAACAGAAGTTGAAGTACTTGTAATTACTATAGTAATAGCTTGAGGAACAAAAACATTAATTGAGGCAGTACAACCTCTGGAATCTGTTACTGTCACAGTATAGTTTCCTGTACAAAGGTTTGTTGCAGTTGGAGAAGTTTGACCTGTTGGATTCCAAAAATATGCATATGGAGGCGTTCCACCTGCAGGGGTTACAGTTGCTGTTCCGTTACAAATTCCACAACTTGCCGAAACAGAGCTAACACTTAATGTTAACAAAGCAGGTTGTGTAATAGTTATTGATTGAACAGCAGTACACCCTCCTGCATCAGTAACGGTACATGTATAAACTCCAGGACATAAATTATTTATACTTTGAGTGGTTTGTCCACCAGGCGCCCATAAATAAGTATATGGTGGAGTACCGCCAGCAGGATTTGCAGTTGCAATACCATCACAATTTCCAATACAACTAATATTTTGAGTTGCAATAACTAAAGTTAAAGCTGGCGGTGAAGTAATAACAATATTAGTTGTTGCAATACATCCATTTGCATCAGTAACAGTAACAGTATAATTACCTGCACATTGACCATTAATTGACTGAGTTGTTTGCCCTCCTGGGTTCCATAAATAAGTATAAGGCGGTGTGCCTCCTGCAGGAGTGGCGGTAGCTGTTGCATCGCAAGCACCATTACAAGAAGGGGAAGTAAAACTGCCGGCAACAGTTAATAAAGTAGGTGCCGTAATAATAACAATTGCATTTGAAGAACAACCATTTGCATCGGTTACCGTTACAGAATAGTTACCTGCACAAAGATTCGAAATACTTGGAGTGATTTGGTTACCTGGTGTCCATAGATAAGTATATGGCGGAGTACCACCTGCAACAGTAGCAGATGCAGTAGCATTACAATCGCCAAAACAAGCGAGTGCTGTTGTATTAATTGTAATAATAAGATCATTTGGTTGGGTAATTGTTACCAATTGCGATACTGTACATCCCCTAGCATCAGTAACTGTACAAGTATAAACACCCGCACACTGCCCAGCAATAGATGGAGTTGTTTGTCCACCAGGTGTCCACAAATAGATATAGGGTGCTGTACCACCTGATGGGTTTGCCGTTGCTGTTCCATTGCATTGTCCAAAACACGTTACATTTGTAAAAGTTACGTTAACAAGTAATGGATTTGGTTGGGTAATAGTAACACTACCATTTACAGTGCAACCATTAGCGTCTGTTACTGTAACAGTATAAATTCCCGGACAAAGGCCATTTATAGTTTGGGTTGTTTGTCCACCAGGTGCCCATAAATAAGTATAAGGTGCTGTGCCTCCTGCAGGTGTAGCAGTTGCACTCCCATCACACGCTGCATTACAAGTAACATCTACTTGACTCATAACAACCGTTAACAAAGAAGGTTGAGTTATAGTTACTGTTCCACTCGCTGTACATCCGTTAGCATCAGTAACGGTTACTGTATAAGTATTCGGACAAAGATTATTGGCTGTTGCACCATTACCTCCACTTGGAGTCCAAACATAAGCGTATGGTGGCGCACCACCAGCAGCATTTGCTGCAGCAGTTCCATTACATAATCCAAAACAGGTTACATTTGTAAAAGTAGGTGCCACAGTTAATGTTGGTGGCTCTGTAATTGTTACTATTTGAGTTGCTGTACAACCGTTTGCATCTGTAACAGTTACTGTATAATTACCTGCACACTGCCCTACAATTGATTGAGTGGTTTGTCCACCCGGTGCCCATAAATAAGTATAAGGAGCTGTACCACCCGTAGGATTTGCTGTTGCAGAACCATTACACAAACCACCGCAAGTAACGTTTACCCTTGTAGCATTTACTGCTAATGGATTAGGCTGAGTAATGGTTACAGTATAAGTAGCAGCACATAAATTATTATCCGTTACAGTACAAGTATATGTTCCGGGACACAATCCATTTATTGACGGTGTTATTTGTAAACCGGGCGACCAAGAATATGTATAAGGGGCAGTACCACCTGTTGGCGCTACCGTTGCTGTTCCGTCACAAGCACCATTACAGCTAACATTTGTAGCTGTTCCGTTAGGTGCTAAGACAGAAGGTTGAGTAATCGTTGAATTCTGTGTTCTAACGCAGCCATTTGCATCAGTAACAGTACAAGTATAAACACCTGCACACTGATTGGTAATATTTGGAGTATTCTGATTACCAGGAGTCCATAAATAAGAATAAGGGGGCGTACCTCCGGCAACTGAAGAGGAAGAACTACCATTACAATCACCGTTACAAAGCGGTGAAACATTGGTAAAGAAAATAATTATGGGTGGTGGGTCGGTAACGGTTGCAAAGGCAGCCACTTGAGTACCAACAGCATCGGTTACAACAACTAGATAGGTACCCGCACATAAATTAACAGCGGTTTGCGTAGTTTGTCCATCGCTCCATAAATAAGTATAAGGAGCAACACCACCCAAAGGGTTAGCTGTAGCAGTGGCTAAACAAGTACCATTACATAAACTTGGCACAACAGTAGTAGTAACAGTCATAGCTTGCTGTTGAGGACCACCACCAAACTTCCCATATTGTAAACCTCCTTTTGATACAAAACTAGAAGGGGTCAACTTGCTTTTTAAATTCAAATTGGAAGATTGGGCTGCAAAAGTAAAATTGCTTGTTCCATCAATATTCCAATTCTCTTCTATACTGATAAAAGAATTTGTAAAGTCAAGAACACGTATATTAATTCCATTTGATACAAAAGATTTACAAGTAAAACTATTACCGTTTGAGCTAAATGAACCTGCTAAAAGAGTTACGGTTGAAGAAGAATTAAATTTATCTTGTAAAAGCCACCCTCCAAATGCATTGTCAAAAATAATATTACACTTGAATAACTGATTATTTGTTTTAATAATATTTCCCAAAATGGGAGAAACAAATGAAATTGTTCCCAAGTATGAGTTGAAAGAATTATTTTGAATAACAAAAGAACCAGAAACAAGTAAATTCGAAAGTGGATTACCAGCAATGGAATTTCCAAAGCCGGAATTTATCCAGTTAAAATCTTTACAATAGGCTTCCGAAGAAATTGTAATTGATTGGTTCGACTTTTTAAATGAATTTTGATCGAAATGAACATTATCGGAAGCGGAAGGGATTAATCCTGAAGCAACTCCACCACTTTTTAAGGACCAATTACTAACACTATTCCAACTTCCACTACCCCCTACCCAATAAAGATTCTCTGCCATAGAAGATGTAGAGAGGGCAAAAGCAAAAAATAAAACAAATATGTTAGTAAAGTAAAGTCTCTTCAAAACAATTTCTTTTAGTTTCTTTGTACGAAATAGAATCAATAAAGTTTCAATTACAATAATAATAATTTAAAACCAATTATGCTTCTAAAAATCGTTCAATTAGTCGAGGTAAGGGATAATTATTCATTTCGAGACGCTTAATCAATAAATATTGAGTCAATACTTCTTCATATTTTACATTCCAAAAACGTGCATATATTATTTGATGTGTCAATAAGTGCTTCATTTCGGTATACTCCTTATTTAAATCAAAATCATCTTTTTTAAAAATGCTTTTCCAACGTTTATGTTTAATCAACTTTTTAGAATCAAGTAATGTATCCGATTCTATTAATGGAAATTGATATAGATTATGCCAAATATCCTTTTCAATTCTTTTCTCTATAAATGTGTTATTCTTTTGGTGTATTACCAAATAATTAAAGTAGCGAATTGCTTGCTTTGTTTTTTTAGACTTTACTGGAAAATCAGATACTTTATTTTTAAGCAAAGCCATACAATCATTTTGAAAAATACAGTTTGAACAGTTGGGATTTGATGGTATACAATACATTGCTCCAAATTCCATCATTGCCTGATTGTGTGTGGAGGAGTCACTTTTATTGAGGAGCTGACTGGCCAGTTCTTGAAAATATTTTTTTCCTTCCAACGAATCAATTGGAGCATCAATAGCAAATATGCGAGATAAAACACGATAAACATTTCCATCAACCACTGCATAAGCTTTATTGTAAGCAAAGGAAGCTATTGCCGAAGCCGTGTAAACACCTACTCCCTTCAGTTTTATCAGATCATTGTATTCCGATGGAAATTTACCCTTATGTTCTGCAACAACTTGCTTTGCGGCTTTGTGCAGGTTTCTTGCACGTGAATAATATCCCAATCCTTGCCACAATTTAAGTATTTGCTCCTCATTTGCTTTCGCCAACATTTCAACTGTTGGATAGTGTTCAACAAATTTATGGTAATACTCAAGCCCTTGATTAACCCTTGTTTGCTGAAGAATAATCTCTGACAACCATATTTTATATGGATCATTTACATTCCTCCAAGGTAAGTCACGTTTATTTAATTGATACCAATCACATATTTTTTTTGAAAACAACTTCATTTTTACCATTCTTCAAATATAGTTTTTCAATATATATATTTTCAATTATTAAAATCATAAGATTTATTTTACATTCGTAGTATTAAACTACCATACAATGAGAAAAAATACATTTATACTAATAATAGGCATATTTATTTTGTCTTTGCAAACTTTTGCACAATGTAATATCAACGGTTTACAAAGCGATTATTGTGTTGGTGACGACCCTGTTATTTTGTCGGGAAATTTGCCAGGAGGAATTTTTAGTGGCCCTGGAGTAAGCAATTCAGTATTTGATCCGGCTATAGCTGGTGTTGGAACACATCAAATACAATATATTAATACTTCCTCTTATGTTATATCTCAAATGGGTGTATTTGCTCCTTTAGCTGCTATTGGAACTACAGTTACCTTAGCTGACGACCAAGTATCAGGTGTATTGCCTATAGGTTTCACTTTCAATTTTTATGGTACAAATTATACTCAGTTTTATGTGTCTTCAAATGGCTTTATTACTTTTAGTGCAGCACAACCTGACGGATGTTGCATCGGACAATCAATCCCCGATGCTTCTGCACCTAATAATCTAATCACCTTCGCATGGGCCGACCTTTATCCTCCAGGAAGTGGAAATATAAAATATTACACTACGGGTGTTGCGCCAAACAGAAAACTTATTATGACATTTACCAATATTCCACTTTGTTGTAACGGTATTCCCAATGTAACCAGTCAGGTTATTTTGTATGAAACAAGCTATATTATTGAAGTTCATACTACTGCTGCAAACCTCTCCACATCAACAATGGGAGTTGAAAATAGCAGCGGAACAATTGCTTCTGCTGTAACGGGGCGTAACAGACAAGCTTTTAATATTACAAATGATTATGTTCGCTTTGACCCTATTTGCAATACACTTATAACAGTATCAGTAAATAACCCTCCCACAGTAACACTAACACCATTTGCGGATATATGTGAAAACAGCGATCCTTTTACATTAAGCGGAGGACTCCCGGTAGGTGGAGTGTACAGTGGAAATGCCGTTAGCAATGGTATGTACGACCCTACTTTAGCTGGCCCCGGAACAGACACAATTTATTATACCTATACGCTTAATGGTAGTTGTGCTGTAACTGTATTCGATACAATTATTGTTCATACAAAACCCCAAGTATCAATTATTGGTTTAATAGACAGTGTTTGTATAAATGCTGCAAGCATAATACTTCAAGGAGCGCCTGCCGGTGGAACCTTTGCTGGTTCTGGAGTTAACTCAGGAGTATTTTATCCTGATAGTGCCGGTGAAGGAATTACAACAATTACGTATGACTATATAGATGCAAACGGTTGTGAAAATAGCATATCGCAAGAAATAACGGTGTTACCACTACCAGACTTTGGTGCAACGATAAGCGGAAAAGATACAGTATGCCAAAATGAATTGGGAATTGGCTTTAATGTAAATCCAATTGTAAATGCAACAAATTATACCTGGATTACTCCTTTGGGTGCAAACATTATTGCAGGAAATAACACCAATTCGGTAACCATTGATTTTGCAAACAATGCTGTTTCTGGAGACATAAAAGTATTTGGTAGTAATAACTGTGGAAATGCTGACACTGCAATATTCCCAGTATTTGTAAAACCTCTTCCTATTGCAAGTTTCACCTACTCGTCATCAAACGATACGGCAATATTCACTAATACCTCTTCTAACAATACTTCTTCTTTGTGGAGTTTTGGTGATACAAGTTCATCAAGCAATGCTGCATCTCCTAGCCATATTTACAAATATAACACATCCTATACAGTTATGTTAACCGTAACAAACGACTGTGGTACAGATACTGTTTCACAAATTGTAAACATCAATGGAATTGGTATACACAAATATACTAATGCGACAAATAATATAAGGCTTTATCCGAAACCAAGCAATGGTATTATACACTTAAATTACACTGCCGAAAAAGGAAAAACTTTTTTTATAAAAGTATTGGATATGACAGGAAGAACAGTATACAGCAAAAGCGAAAAAAGTATAAACAATGAATATAATTTAAGTATTGATTTAGAAAAAAATTCGCCAGGGATGTATATGCTAATGTTCAATGATGGTATTTCCAACTATTCAGAAAAAATAATCTTGAAGTAAGAGGAGCCTTGAATAATATTGAGGCTGTAAGGGAATATTGTTTATCAAAAAAAGGTGTTGAAGAAACATTTCCATTTGATAATGACACTTTAGTATTTAAAGTACTTGGCAAAATGTTTTTACTTACCAGTTTAACCACTAGCCCTTTTAGATTTAATGTGAAGTGCGACCCAATAATTGCAATTGAATTAAGAGAACAATATCCATTTATTATTCCTGGCTTTCATATGGACAAAACCCATTGGAATACAATCACAATTTCAGAAAATGTTTCTCCTCAATTTGTTGCTAATTGGATAGACCATTCTTATGAACTTGTAATTCGTAAGATGTCAAAAAAGACACAGGCACTTTTAAAATAAAAAAAGGTACTGCAAAACAGCACCTTTTTTTATTCATATAATAGTATACTATGAAAACATTACGCTACCCATAAGTCCGGTATTAACAGGATTTATGCACATTACAGGAATTTGAGCTTCGTTTGTAATTATCTGTTGTTCATTATTTCCACCTAAGAAATCAGGCATTCCAAAATCGGCTGAATTATTCATAATAGCAATTAAATCAGCATCAGAACTTGCAGAAAACTTTAACATTTGTTTTACAAATGAACCTTTTTCATCAGCAATTTTTACATCACAATCAACACCTGCAGCTTCTAATTCTCTTTTTGCGAAAGATAAGTTTCTAAAAACAGTATTAACTAAAAATTCGTCTGTTTCAAGTGGCGCAAATATGTGAACCTTTGAATTAAAATATTTCGCCATATTAATGGTTAATTCAACCTTTTGTTTCGATTCTTTTGTAAGATCCATTGGTAAAACAATGTTCTTATAACCTTCCGGCTTACAGTTCTTTTCTTGAACAATAATAAAAGGAACAGATGAACTTGTTATAATTTTTAATGCGTGACTACCTGTAATAAATTGTATTCCCCTTACACCGTGAGTACCCATAATAATCATCTTAGCATTCAACTCACTCGCAAGCTCACCAATATCCTCAAAAATATTTCCTATTCTAACTATTGGAGTAACTGTAAGTTTATGTTTTGACTCAATATCAGAAGCAATTGAACCTAATTTTGTTCTTGTTTCTTCCAATTCTTTCTCATTAGAAACAACGTGTAATAAGGCAATTTCAGTTTTCAACATTTTTGCCAATACGATGGCATTATTTGTTGCGCACTCAGCAACTTTGGTATAATCCGTAGGGACCAATATTACATCATTTGTAGTTTTCATATTACGTATCTAAATAAGTGTCTATTTTAATTAAAAGTTTTGCAAAGATAGTATATTTTGTATTCGAGTCAATAGCCTACCATCCTAATATCCAAGCAAACATAAGCGGAACAACAATGGTAGCGTCTGATTCAACAATAAATTTAGGTGTATTGATATCTAATTTACCCCAAGTAATTTTTTCATTTGGAACAGCCCCCGAATAAGAGCCATAGCTAGTTGTTGAATCTGAAATTTGACAAAAATAACTCCAAAATGGAATGTTTTCCATTTCCATATCTTGATACAGCATTGGAACCACGCAAATTGGGAAATCCCCTGCAATACCACCGCCTATCTGAAAAAAACCAACACCTTTACCGGTAGAATTTTTAACATACCAATCGGCAAGCCAAGCCATATACTCAATACCACTTTTCATAGTTGATGCTTTTATTTGCCCCTTAATAACATAAGAAGCAAAAATATTACCCATAGTAGAATCCTCCCAGCCGGGAACGATTATAGGTAGGTTTCTTTCTGCTGCAGCCAACATCCAACTATTTTTTGGGTCTATTTCATAATATTGTTTCAATTCACCTGAAAGTAATATTTTGTACATATACTCGTGTGGAAAATAACGCTCCCCACTATCATCTGCATCTTTCCATATTTTATGAATGTGCTTTTGTAACCTACGAAAGGCTTCTTCCTCAGGAATACAAGTATCTGTTACACGGTTATAATGGTTTTCCAACAAGTCCCACTCATCTTGCGGACTCAAATCGCGGTAATTAGGTACGCGTTTGTAATGCGAATGGGCTACCAAATTCATAATATCCTCCTCTAAATTAGCCCCTGTACAGCTAATGATATCTACTTTACCTTGTCGAATCATCTCGGCCAAAGATTTCCCGAGCTCCGCTGTACTCATTGCACCAGCAAGGGTTATCATCATTTTACCGCCTTCCAATAAGTGGGTTTCATAACCCTTTGCACCATCAACTAGCGCTGCCGAATTAAAGTGCAAAAAATTGTTTTCAATAAATTGCGAAATAGGTCCTTTTGTCATTTTATTTTTTTTGCAAATCTACATTTTTTGATTCAAACATATATACACTTGTAAGTATTACTTTTTATGAAGCCAAGAACAAAACATTTAGCCACTAAAATTGTTACTTTTGCAGCCCGATTCAAATTAAAAAACATTGGAAATAGATAAAATAGATCCAAAACACAATATTATTATTAAGGGTGCACGATTGCACAACTTAAAAAACATTGATGTTGTTATACCAAGAAATAAACTTGTAGTAATTACAGGCTTATCAGGCTCGGGTAAATCAACACTTGCATTCGACACTTTATATGCCGAAGGGCAAAGAAGGTATGTTGAAAGCCTCTCTTCATATGCCCGACAATTTTTAGGACGCATTAACAAACCTGAAGTAGATTATATAAAAGGAATATCACCTGCAATAGCAATTGAACAAAAGGTCAACTCAAGAAACCCACGCTCTACAGTAGGAACATCCACAGAAATATATGACTATCTAAAATTATTATATGCCCGAGTTGGAAAGACCTACTCTCCTATTTCGGGCACACTTGTAAAACGACAAACTCTAAATGATGTAGTAAATTATATTAATAGCTTAGCCGAAGACAGCAAAGTTGAATTATATTCCCCTTTGATTATTCGCAACAATCAAACGTTGGTTAAAAATTTGGGTTTACTACTACAACAGGGATTTTCACGTGTTCGTTTTAACAAAAAAATATATAGAATTGAAGAATTAACGGAGGAAGTAAGTATTATAAAAAAAGCAACAGCCACTGATATCACTATTCTTATTGATCGCTTTGTAGTTAAAAAAAACGATGATGATAATACGAGCAGAATAGCCGACTCAATACAAACTGCTTTTTATGAAGGAAATGGAGATGCTTTTATTCTTTTAAAAGACGACAAAGAGCATCATTTCTCAAACCGGTTTGAATTGGACGGAATGACATTTACTGAACCTTCTGTGCATTTTTTTAGTTTTAATAATCCTGTTGGAGCCTGCAAAAAATGTGAGGGTTTTGGATCGGTAATCGGTATTGATTTGGATTTAGTAATACCTGACAAAAGTTTATCGGTATACGATGGTGCAATAGTTTGTTGGAAAGGTGAAACAATGAAGGAATGGAAAGAAAAATTGGTAATGAGTGCTTCCAAATTCGATTTCCCCATTCATCGCCCCTACTATGACCTTTCTGCAGCAGAAAAAAAAGTATTATGGGAAGGCAATAAGCACTTTTCGGGGTTAAATGATTTTTTCAGATTTCTTGAATCACAAACATACAAAATCCAGTACCGTGTAATGTTATCGCGTTACAGGGGTAAAACGATTTGTCCGGATTGCAACGGAACAAGGCTTAGAAAAGATGCAAACTATATTAAAATAGCAGATAAGTCAATCAGTGAAATTGTATTGATGCCCGTAAAAGAATCCTTGATTCATTTTAAAAATATAGTACTCGACAAGCACGATACAGAAATTGGAAAACGTTTATTGCTTGAGATAACAAACCGTCTGCAATTTTTAAGTGATGTGGGATTGAGTTATTTGACTTTAAATCGTTTGTCAAATACACTCTCTGGAGGAGAATCACAGCGAATAAATTTGGCTACATCACTGGGAAGCAGTTTGGTTGGAGCAATGTACATATTGGATGAACCTAGCATTGGTCTTCACCCCAAGGACACACAACGCTTAATTAAAGTACTTCTGTCATTGCGTAACATTGGCAATACCGTAATTGTGGTGGAACACGATGAAGAAATAATGAAAGCTGCCGATCAGCTTATAGATATTGGCCCTTTAGCCGGAACCAATGGAGGTAATTTAGTATTTCAAGGTGATTGGAAAGCATTGGAGCATGGAAAAGACAGCTTAACTGCACTCTATTTAACAGGAAAAATAAAGGTAGAAACACCTATACAAAGAAGAAAATGGAATAGCTTTATTGCACTAAAAGGGGTTAAAGAAAATAATTTAAAAAACATTGATGTAAAGTTTCCGCTCAATGTAATGACAGTGGTAACGGGTGTTAGCGGATCGGGAAAAACAACATTGGTAAAAAGAGTACTGTATCCTGCACTAAAAAAAATAGAGGGAGGGTACTCCGAACAAACCGGCTTATTTGATTCCTTGGAAGGTGATTATACAAACATTCACGCGGTAGAATTGGTAGATCAAAATCCGATAGGGAAATCTACTCGCTCAAACCCTGTTACCTATATAAAAGCTTATGATGAAATAAGGGCATTGTTTGCAGAACAACAATTGTCGAAATTAAGAGGTTATAAAGCATCTCATTTCTCTTTTAATGTTGAAGGTGGACGTTGTGATGTTTGCGAAGGCGAAGGTGTTGTGAAAATTGAAATGCAATTTATGCCCGATATTGTTTTAGAGTGCGAAAGTTGCAAAGGGAAACGTTTTAAACAAGAAACGCTGGAAGTGATGTATCGCGAAAAAAACATTTCTGATATATTAGAATTAACTGTTGACGATGCCATTTCATTTTTCGATGAACCACAACGTCCGACAAATTTTGAAAAGAAAATTGCTTCCAAACTTCTGCCCTTATCAGAAGTTGGATTGGGATATATTAAACTGGGTCAATCTTCCAGTACACTAAGCGGAGGCGAAGCGCAGCGAATAAAGTTAGCATCCTTTCTCATTAAAGGAAATACCGGAAATAATACTCTATTTGTGTTTGATGAACCAACAACTGGATTGCATTTTCACGATATTCAGAAATTACTTTATGCATTTGAGGCACTTATAAAACAAGGTCATTCCATTATAATTATTGAACACAATATTGAAATTATCAAGTGTGCTGATTGGATAATTGATTTAGGTCCGGATGGTGGAGATGACGGTGGGACAATAGTATTTGAAGGCACCCCCGAAAATTTAATTAAGTGCAAAGAATCAATTACGGGAGTGTATTTAAAAGAAAAAATATAATGCTTTAAGTTTACATTGTATACAACAAGCAATTGATTTAGCTATTTTTGCATTTATACCATACACCAATTGAATACCATTTTAAAATGATGTTGAGTAAACGATGATGGATAAAAAAAACATTCTCTTACTTAGTTATAGCCCTTTAAAAAGCGACCCAAGAGTAAAAAGGCAAATAGCCGCTTTAATAAATGACTGTTCCCTTTACACAGCAGGCTATAATGCATCGGAAGAAGAACTTCCGTTTACACAATTGAATCATTCTTCCAATAAAGCCAATTTCACCTTTCATCTAAGCTACCCTACCCTTCTACGTAAATTTTTCTCATTCTTTATTTTAATGGGAGATAAAATAAAACTGGTAAAGAAGGACAAATATTATGAAGATAAATATTGGGACAAAGAACGCATAGGTGACCTACAAAAATTAAAAGAGTCAATCTCAAAAATTGACTTAATTATTGCCAATGATATTGACACTTTACCATTGGCATTGGCTTTAAAACAAGTTGATACAAAAATAATTTTTGATGCACACGAATACCATCCGCGAGAATTTGAAGAAAACAAGGAGTGGGTTAAAAACAAACAACTATACATAACCTACCTTTGTCAAAAGTATTTAAAGCAAGCCGATAAGGTATTAACAGTATGCAATGGAATTGCAAAAGAATACAAAAACGTATTCAATATTGATGCAGAAGTAATTACAAATGCGGCAAACTACATTAAAGACATTATTCCAAGTGTAGTGGGCACCGACAAGATAAAATTAATTCATCACGGTGCAGCAATTAGGGGAAGGCAAATTGAAAAAATGATAGAAATGATGTCCTACTTGGATGCTCGATTTGAATTTCATTTTATGCTTGTTCCTTCAGATAAAGATTACTACCATTCACTAACAGAAAGTTGCAAAAATGAAGCCAGAATACATTTTCTAGAACCGGTAAAAACGGCTCAAATTTCTTTTGCTATCAACCAATTCGACATCGGAGTATACCTGATTTCTCCAACCAACTTTAACAATTTGCATTCATTACCCAATAAATTTTTCGAATATATACAAGGGAGACTCGCCATTGCTATTGGTCCTTCACCAGAAATGAAACACTTTGTTGAAAAATATGAATTGGGAGTTGTTTCGGAAGATTTTAACCCTAAATCACTCGCAAATGCAATTAACAAGCTAACACCTGAAAAAATCAATTATTACAAATCACAAAGTCATACATTTGCACAAGAACTATCAGCAGAAAAAAACAAAGAACTAGTTCTTAAGAATGTAAAACAATTACTCGAAGAAAAACAACCGTGAAATTTATTTTTCTCTTAGAAAACTATAATTGGTATTATACACATCACTATAATGCAAATATTCATTTCGAGAAAAAAAGCTACGGTGAGCAAATAAATCAACTATTAGAGCAACAATATTATCAATCTGACAGCCTTGGAAACTGTTTGAAAGAACACAACATTTCTTCAAATTACATTATACCACATTGCTACCCTTTACAAAAAAGCTGGGCAAAAGAAAACAGCATTCTCCTGTATTTAAAATGGTTTTTGTGGAAACCATTTCGATCAATAAAAGCGAGGGTATTCGGTAAAACGAATACATTTCAGTCAATTGCCGAAGAAACACTACTTGCACAGATTAAAGAAATTAAAGCCGATGTTGTTTATATGCACTCGGGAATATGGTTAGAAAAAGAAACGATTGAAAAAATAAAAAATAATTGTAAGCTTATAGTGCTTCAATGGTCCTGCCCTATTGGCAATTGGACAAGCTTCCCATTTGACATATTTGATATCATATGCACTTCATCAAGCGGTATTCAAAAACACTTTGCACAAAAAAATATAAACACCCATTTTCTTCAACAAGCAGTTGATAAAAGAATACTTTTAACAACAACCGATATTAATGAAAGAAAAGGAAACGTTGTTTTCATAGGAAGTGTGCATCCAATTATTCACAAAAAAAGAGTAAGTATTTTAAATTTCCTTCTGGAACATATTGCTATTGACATCTATTGCACCGAAAATAATACAAACGAGATTAGTACGCAAAAAATAATGCAGCACAAAAAAGGAAGCCTTGGAGGGAAAGAAATGTTTGAAACTTACAAAAAGTATAAAATAGCTCTACATATTCCGGGAGATGACTTTTTGGAAGATGCCGGAGCAAAAAGATTATTTGAAGTGACAGGTTCAGGAACAATGTTGCTGGCATTCCACCAAGAAAGCATTTCGGAGTATTTTGAGATTGGAAAAGAACTCATCACTTTTAAGGATGAGGAAGACTGTT
>CAIMGI010000198.1 GCA_903840505.1 uncultured Bacteroidota bacterium | reverse complement strand
GTATTTCGACCTTTTATATGCAAATTATGAATGCTAATGAATTTGTAATGCTATCTAAAAAAGCAAAGCTAAGTAAAATAAAATTTTGATGAAGAACATAAAATTGTCTTTAACCAAGTTTAACAAGTTTAAGCACATAAAAATTGTTCTATTTTGTTGTGTTTCAGCTTCTTTGTTCTTGGCTTTTACCTTATTGCCTGAGGGCGGTTATAGGATCCGTACAATTGTGATTGATGCCGGACACGGAGGTAAGGATGCCGGTTGCCACGGACAAAAGTACTACGAAAAGGATGTTGCCTTAAAAGTTTCTCTCAAGCTTGGTAAATATATTGAAGACAATTATAAAAATGTAAAAGTAATATACACCCGAAAAACAGATGTTTTTTTAGAATTGGCTGAAAGAGCAAAAATTGCGAACGATGCAAAAGCCGATTTTTTTATATGCATTCATTGCAATGCTGCCTCTTACAAGAAAGGAAAAAAGACAATCATTAATCCGGTGCCCTGTGGTTCGGAAACATATGTAATGGGCTTGCACAAAACAAAGGGCAACTTAGAAGTCGCAAAACGCGAAAACGAATCCATTTTGCTGGAAGATAACTATCAGAATAAGTACGATGGTTTCGATCCCAGCTCTGATGAGGCAACCATTGTGTTTAGTATGTTTCAAAACGTGTTTCTTGAAAAGAGTTTAAGTTTAGCTTCAAAAATACAACACCAGTATAGGGAAAAGGCAAAAAGGGAGGATAAGGGAGTTAAACAGGCTGGTTTTTTGGTATTATGGAAAACGGCAATGCCCAGTTTACTTACTGAAATTGGATTTTTAACTAATCCCGATGATGAAAGATTACTTGGGTCGGATAAAGGTCAGGATTTAATTGCACGAGCACTGTTTAATGCTTTTAAAGAATACAAGAATGAAGTAGAGGACAATAGGCTTACAGATCAAGTGAAGTCATTGGATATAGAAGTTCCCAAAGATTTACCCGAAATAAAACCCGAAGAAAGGATAAAGGATAAGGATTTGGAATATGAAAAGGATACTACTGAAAAGAAGACTGGCATTGAAGAAAAGGTGGTGTTAAAAGATACAGAAACAGTAAAAACGAATAGTGAAATAATTTTTAAGGTGCAGTTTATGAACTCAGACAAAAAAATTCCCTTAAATTCGCCTAAATTTTCGGATATAAACGATGTAAGTGAAATACAAAATGGTGAAGTTTACAAATACTTATCCGGAAATTACAGCAGTATTGAAAAGGCAGCTGAAACACAAGCTGATTTGAAGAAGAAAGGATATAAAGATGCTTTTATCGTTGCGTTTAATAAAGGTGAAAAAATAACAGTTAACGAAGCAAAGAGATTGCTCGAGAATAAATGAAATTAAGCAAAGAAGTAAAAATTGGACTTACCCTAGTAGCAGCTATTATGGCGCTTATTTTTGGATTCAATTTTTTAAAGGGCAAGAACTTATTTACCAACAGAACGCATTATTATGCCTTGTATGATAATATTGACGGTTTGGCCGAATCCAATCCTGTAGTAATTAACGGATTTGTGGTAGGGCAGGTTGATAAAATATATTTTCACCCAACCCGCTATGGTAAAATTGTGGTTGATATTGCAATGAAAGACAATGATATATCGATTCCCAGAAATTCAGTGGCGAAAATATTCAGTGATGGTGTATTGGGTTCAAAGGGATTGAAATTAATGTTGGGGGATACTATTGTTTTGGCGGTACATGGTGATACACTCAACTCTGCACTAGAGAGTGGATTAAAAGAAGAGGTGAACAAGCAAATTCTTCCTTTAAAAGCGAAAGCAGAAAACTTAATTGCATCCATTGATTCACTGATTGTTATTGTTCGAACTGTGTTCAATGATGAGGCTCAGGGAAATATTCACGAAAGTTTTGAAACCATAACTCAATCAGTAAAAATATTCAAACAAACAGCCAATAGGTTAGATAGTTTGGTTGCTGAGCAAAGAGGGCGATTATCGCGCATTTCTGCAAACATCGAGTCAATTACTCAAAATCTAAAAACCAACAATGAAAAGATAACGAATATCCTCACTAATTTTTCTTCTATTAGTGATTCTGTTGCCAAAGCAAATATTCGTGAAGCCATTAATAATTCATCTATTGCTATGAAGCAAACAGCCGAAATTATGGAAAAAATAAATTCAGGAAAGGGAACAATGGGTATGTTGGTGAACAATGATAGTTTGTATAATAACTTGGAGGCTGCATCACGCGACCTTGATAAATTATTGGAAGATTTGCGTTTACATCCAAATAGGTATGTTCACGTTTCAGTATTTGGAAAAAAGGATAAGGGATATGTTGCACCTGCACCTACTTTAAATACCGGAACTAAAGATAAATTGAAAAAGTAATTCTATCAAAATGGAATGGATAGATAATATACTTTTTATTGGCCTACTCTTCGCTGCTACTTTTCTTTTTACAAAGAATGCTAGAAAAATTTACCGCAATATTAATTTAGGAAAAGACATTGATAGGAAAGATAATCCTATGAAGCGTTTAAGTTTAATGATAAAGGTTGCATTGGGGCAATCCAAAATGGTTGTGCGCCCAATTCCCGGAATCCTTCACATTATAGTGTATGCGGGTTTTATACTCATTAATATTGAGGTGCTTGAAATACTTATTGACGGTGTTTTTGGTACCCATAGGGTTTTGTCTGTCTTTGGACCTTTTTATAATTTTTTAATTGGATTTTTTGAGGTACTAGCATTTTTGGTATTGCTTGCATGTGTAGTATTTTTAGTGAGAAGAAACATTCTTAAACTAAAGCGATTCTCGGGGGCCGAAATGACCAAATGGCCATTACTGGATGCAAACATTATTTTGACAGCCGAAATAATTTTGATGACCGCTATTTTAATAATGAACGCAAGCGATAGTTTGTTGCAACAGATGAATGCTGAGCATTATACACAGGCAGGTAATTTTCCTATCAGTTCTCTCTTTTCTTCCTTTTTCCAAGGATTTAGTGAAGGAAGTTTAATGCTGTTAGAGCGAACTTGTTGGTGGCTGCATATAATTGGGATATTGGCATACCTTAATTATATTCCATTCTCAAAGCATTTTCATATTGTATTGTCATTTCCCAACGTATATTTTTCAAATTTAAATGCAAAGGGGAAATTCAATAATTTAGAAAGTGTTACTAATGAAGTAAAGTTAATGTTGGACCCTAACGCCTTGCCACCATCCGATACAGCACCTCAAAAATTTGGTGCCAAAGATGTAAAGGATTTAAACTGGGTACAGTTGATGAATTCATACACTTGTACTGAGTGTGGAAGGTGTACTTCTAATTGCCCTGCAAATCAAACAGGAAAGCTATTGTCGCCACGTAAAATAATGATGGATACACGCGATAGGTTAGAAGAGGTGGGGGATAATATTGATAAGCACGGACCGGATTATGATGACGGAAAAAGTTTGCTCGGAAATTATATTAGTGCCGAAGAGTTGTGGGCTTGTACTAGTTGCAATGCTTGTACAGAAGCTTGTCCGATAAACATTGATCCACTTTCAATCATATTGGATTTAAGAAGGTATTTGGTAATGGAGGAATCGGCAGCACCTGCTGAATTGAATGGTATGTTTACAAATATTGAAAACAATGGGGCACCTTGGCAGTTTTCTCCTGCCGACCGTT
Organism: uncultured Bacteroidota bacterium; assembly: GCA_903840505.1. GTDB lineage: Bacteria > Bacteroidota > Bacteroidia > UBA4408 > UBA4408 > CAIMGI01. The sequence goes on along the minus strand of CAIMGI010000198.1, from coordinate 932 downwards.
TGAAATGGGCAGAAGAGAATTCTTAATATTTCTGTAATCACTTACATTTTCCTATTTACTATTTCTAAAATTAGTTTTGTAGTTTGACTTTTTTTTTATTTATTTTTGCAATGCATATTAAAAATGTCCCAATGAAAAAAATTATTACACTTCTATTATCTGTTGTTGCACTTAATATATTTGCTCAACCTATCATTGATGGAAAATATTTACCTGTAAGAGGTACCAATATTCAACAGGTATATGATTACACAAACCAATTTCTTATTCCAACGGTTGGAGCCAATCAAACTTGGGATTATTCAAATACCTCAGGTAACTTTTTACCTCAAAATACGGATGGTCCTTATGATTTTAAAACAATGGATCCTATGCTTGTTCCACAGCAATACAGAGACTCTTTCCCTGGCGCCACACACGCTTCTTGGATAACTGGCCCACCGATTCTTGGAGCAGCCGATTCATCGTACGCTTTTTTTATTATTGATACTGCAGGTTTACACACCCTTGGTTTTTATACTTTGAAATTCGGACAAGCGGGTGCTTTTAAATCAATAAAGCCTGAAACAAATATTACATCAAAGGTATATTACAATACAACACATTACGATACATCTGTTACAATTGGTTACACAACCATTTTTAATAATGGATTTCTTGTACCGATTAAAATAGTTGGGGTTCAAGTAAAATACTCTACAACTCCTGGTTATGGTACCTTAAAAACGCCTGTTGCTACATTTCCGGATGTATTGTTGGCTAGAGAATACACAAAAACAAGATACGATTATTTTATGGGTGTAAACTTCCAAACTCCTGTAGGTACTGCATTTGATTCAGTAACACGTTATTCTTTTATGAGAAACAATACTTTCGCTTCTTCTCTTTTATTGGTGTTGGATTTTGATGGTCTTGATGGTGCACCTCATTGG
>CAIMGI010000197.1 GCA_903840505.1 uncultured Bacteroidota bacterium | reverse complement strand
CCCTTTGGTGGGAATAACCGGCTTTATTATGGGTTTGGTTATTACCATTCAATCACATCCTTCAATGAAAGCATTCGGGGCAGAATCTTGGTTGCCTTCGGTGGTATCTGTTTCATTGGTGCGTGAAATAGTTCCTGTAATAACTGCCTTGATATGTGCGGGTAAAATTGGTTCAGGAATTGGCGCTGAACTTGGTTCGATGAAGGTAACAGAGCAGATTGATGCGATGGAAGTTTCAGGTACAAATCCCTTTAAATATCTTGTGGTAACTAGGGTTTTTGCTACTATGCTGATGATTCCGCTTTTGGTAATTTTAAGTGATACCATAGCACTTTATGGTGCCTATTTAGGTGTTAATATGAAACAAGTAGTAAGTTTTCATCTGTTCACCAATCAAATTTTTGAAAAACTAACTTTTGCTGACGTCTTACCATCCATCATAAAGTCATTTTTCTTTGGCTTTGCCATAGGAATTATTGGTTGTTTTAAAGGATACAATACCAAAAATGGGACACAAGGGGTTGGTCGAGCAGCTAATTCAGCTGTTGTTGCAGCAACATTTGTGGTTTTTATTATTGATTTAATGGCCGCTCAGATTGCCGATATATTAAGCATTACATGAGTTCAGAATCACAAAATAAAAAACTAGCGGTTATTCAAATTAAAGGTTTGAAAAAATCCTTTGGTGAGAATTCTGTATTACGTGATTTTAGTGTTGATTTGCACGAAGGTGAAAATTTAGTAGTATTGGGAAAATCGGGTTCAGGAAAATCGGTTCTAATCAAATGTATTATTGGTTTAATGCTTCCTGATGCAGGTAGTATAAAGGTGTTTGGTGATGAGGTTCCTGAACTTTCTCATGATAATTTAGATAAGATGCGCGTTAATGTTGGCTTTCTTTTTCAAAGCAATGCATTATACGATTCAATGACGGTAAGAGAAAATCTTGAATTCCCCTTAAGGAGACATTGGGTTAAAACAAACAAAGAAAGTGTAAATGATTTGGTAAAGGAAGTGTTGACAAATGTAGGTTTGGCTGAAACAATTGATATGATGCCCGCGGAACTTTCAGGTGGAATGCGTAAACGTATTGCCTTGGCACGTACGTTAATTCTTAAACCAAAAGTTATTTTGTATGATGAACCCACAACAGGATTGGATCCCATAACCGGAAGAGAAATTGGAGGGCTAATGTTGGACATACAAAAAAAGTACAATACATCTTCCATCATTATTTCGCACGATATGAATTGTGTAAAAATGACTTCCAATCGAATAGTAATGCTGATTGATGGTTTGTGTTATGCTACAGGTACCTATGATGAATTAAGTAAATCGAGCGATAAAAAAGTTAAACAATTTTTTGATTAATGCCATGAATGAACAATCAACAAATAGAGCTAAACTTGGGGCATTTGTCTTAATAGCCACCACTTGCCTTATTGTAGGCCTTTATTATATAGGAAGTAAAAAAAATATTTTCAGATCAACAATTAATGTAAGCGCAAACTTTAATAACGTGGGCGGACTTTTGCAAGGAAACAATGTACGCTTTAACGGAATCAATGTTGGTACAGTAATCAAGGTGTATGCTGTTGCCGATACTGCGATAAAGGTAGAGTTTACAATTGATGAAAAGCTGACTGAATTTATTAGCAAAAATGCGATTGCTTCTATTGGTACAGATGGTTTATTGGGAAATAAGCTGATAAATATTAGTCCGGGAATAGCCAACGCAGAACCGGTAGAGGAAGGGGATGTTCTACTGTCGCAGAATCCTATTCAAATGGACAATGCCTTGAGAACACTTACATTAACGAATGAAAATTTAAAAGTAATTACCGATAATTTAAGAGGCGTTTCCGAAAAATTTAACAATAATAATTCTTTGTGGCATCTGTTAACAGATACTGCAGTGGCTGAAAATGTTAGAAATGCGGTAGTTCGCTTTAAAATTACCGGTGATAATACTGCTGTAATTACAGGAGATTTAAGTAAAATAGTTAAAGACATTAAAGCAGGTAAGGGGTCGGTAGGTGCATTACTTACTGATACTGCGTTTTCACAAAGGCTCAATCAAACCATTGTAAACATTCAAGCGATTAGTGATTCGGTCGCAATTATATCGGGGAACTTTAAAAGTATTTCTGCCAAATTAAAAAATGGTGAGGGATCAATTGGTACCTTGCTAACCGATACAACATTTGTACACGATTTGAATCTCAGTATGAAAAATCTTAAAAATGGAACCGGTAATTTCAATGAAAATATGGAAGCGTTAAAGCATTCTTGGCCATTCAAAAAATATTTCAAAAAGAAAAAGTGAAATAAAGAAAGTTAATGTTGATTATAAGTTTGTTTTAAATGCTTTTGCTAAAAACATGAAGAAAGAATTAAGAATTACAAAAGCATCGGGAGAAATCGCAACATTTTCGGAGGCGAAATTGCGTGCCTCATTGCAACGCGCAGGTGCAACAGATGAGCAAATTGACCTCATTACAGATGATATATCTTCAAAGCTGTATGAAGGTATTTCAACAAAAAAAATATACCGACTGGCATTTAATCTTCTAAAGGAAAGTTCGCGACACTTGGCTGCTAAATATCATTTGAAGCGAGCAATTATGGAATTGGGACCTTCAGGATATCCCTTTGAAAAATTTATCGGTGAAATTCTCCGCTATCAAGGTTATAGCATTAAAGTTGGCGAAATAGTGCAAGGTCATTGCGTGCAACACGAAATTGATGTGCTTGCGCAAATGGAGAATAAATTATGTATGATTGAATGTAAGTATCATAATAGATTGGGGATATTTTGTGATGTTAAAATTCCCTTATACATACAAGCAAGGTTTAAAGATGTGGAAGCGCAATGGTTAAAATCGCCTGAGCAGGGAATTACCAAATATCAAGGTTGGGTAGTAACAAACACAAGATTTTCAACTGATGCTGTTCAGTATGGAACCTGTATCGGTTTAAATTTAATCAGTTGGGATTATCCGGTGAAAGGAAGTTTAAAAGATCAAATTGATACACTCGGTTTGTATCCCATTACTTGCCTAACTTCATTGACTAAAAATGAAAAGGAACAATTGCTCGAACGAAAAATTGTATTGTGTAAAGAGATTTTGCAGAATGAAAAACTGTTGGATCAAATTGGTGTAAAACCTTCCCGCATTGGAACCGTGTTAAGCGAGACTCTGCAGTTATGTGAACATTTAATAACGAATAAAAAATCGAAGAACTAAAGTTAAATTTTAATTTACGCAATACATGTCAGATAGTATACAAGGAATAAAAATTCAATTTTTAGGTGCAGCCGGAACAGTAACAGGTTCAAAATATTTTATACAAACACCATCAAAAAATATTTTGGTTGATTGTGGCTTATTTCAAGGGAAAAAGGAATTACGTGAATTGAATTGGAAAAACCTTCCTGTTGATGATGCAACTATTGATTTGGTATTGCTTACACACGGACATTTGGATCATTGTGGTTTTTTGCCAAGATTAGTAAAAGAGGGTTTTTCGGGTACTATTTGGGGAACTGAACCTACCCTTGAAATTGCAAAAATAATATTAGCCGACAGTGCAAGAATACAAGAGGAAGACGCTGATAGAGCGAATGAGGAAGGATTCTCTAAGCACAAACCGGCAATGCCCTTATACGATAGTAAGGATGTAGAAAAAACGTTGCCACTTTTTCGACCACAAGCACTTGATAAATGGATAGAGATTGATAAGAACGTTTATTGTCGTTTTCGTTATAATGGTCACATTATTGGAGCAACTTTTATTGAGATGAAAGTAGGGGAGAAGACAATTGTTTTTTCAGGCGATATTGGAAAGGAAAAGGATTTGCTATTGTATCCTCCTCAAAAGCCCGATAATGCAGATGTTGTGCTTATTGAATCTACTTATGGAAATCGACTTCATCCGGATAATGCAGAGGAGCGTTTGGCAAAAATTATTAACGATGCTGCTATGAAACAAGGGACAATAATTATTCCCAGTTTCGCAGTTGAACGCACACAATTGTTAATGTACCTACTTTGGAAATTAAGAAAAAAAGGAGCCATTCCTGGTATTCCAATTTATATGGATAGCCCAATGGGAACAAACGTATTAAAAGTTTTTGAGGACAATGCTACTTGGCATAAACTTCCCCTTGATGAATGTCGTGAAATGTGTCAAGATATTAAACTTGTTAAAACAATTCAGGAAACATATAAATTAGCAGAATCTCCCAATTCTAAAATTGTTATTGCAGGAAGCGGCATGGCATCAGGTGGTAGAGTACTTACTTATTTTATTCAATATCTTGGTAAATCAACGGCTACTATTTTATTAGTAGGTTTTCAGGCAGAAGGAACAAGAGGGAGAGCTTTACTTGAAGGAGCAGAGGAGATTAAACTGTATGGTAAATTTTATAAAGTAAAGGCTACCGTTGAAAATATTGAAGGGTTGTCTTCACACGCTGATCAAAAAGGTCTTATCGAATGGCTTGCAAAGCTTGATTCTAAGCCAAAGCAAATTTTCATTGTTCACGGGGAAAAGGATAGTTCAACCGGATTGCGGGATAAAATTAAAGAAGTATATGGTTGGGATGCAACTATTCCTGATTTGAACCAAAGCGTTTCCATTTAGGCTTAAATGTTTTATTTATCGCATAAAATATTGAATTCAATTCTTCCAAAAAATTTTGTATTAGATAAATTATTTGTATTATTGCAGTGCAATCAACTCTGATTGTTTCAATCAATACCAGTTCTGTATATTTAAATTCCCCAAAAAATTATTTTAACCAAATTATTTTATTCAATTATTAACTTAAAAATCAATTAATGTACGAGATTTCAGACTTGAACAACAAACTTGTTGGCGAATTAAAAGATATTGCGAAGAAACTTAACATCGAAAATTACGAAGCATTAAAGAAGCAAGACCTTATTACTAAAATACTTGAATTGAATTCTACCGATAATTCTAAAATGGAAAATGGCAGTAATGAATCTCATCCTTATAAAGTTGAGAGTAAACCAAACAGAGTGTTACGTCCGAGAAAACCAAAGGATGTTCCTGCTGAACAAGCTCCAATAATTGAGCCCATTGCTTCTATTACCGAAAATGAAATAGTTGCACCTGTTGCTGAGAAGCAAGAGGCACCTATAGAAGTAGAATCTCCAACCTTGTTTGAAACTACGAATGATTCAACCGCAAATGAAGTTGTTCCGAGTGAACATGTAAATCAACCGAAAGCAAATACTCCTATAGAGCAGACTTCGCCTGAAATTAACAAGGAACAAATAAAAGAGGAGCAAACTCAACAACAAGGTGAGAAAAAGGACAATGCCGTTCAACCACCTAAATATAAAAACCCATACGAAAAGAAACCGGAGCCTGTTTACAGTTTTGATACTTCCATTAATGCCGAAGGCGTTTTGGAGAGTATGCCGGATGGTTACGGTTTTTTACGTTCATCCGATTATAACTATTTGAATTCACCCGATGATATTTATGTATCTCAATCGCAAATAAAATTATTTGGTTTAAAAACAGGTGATACTGTTACCGGAACAGTTCGTCCTCCCAAAGAAGGTGAGAAGTATTTCCCCTTGGTAAAAGTGGAAAAAATAAACGGACGCGAACCTTCTTTTGTAAGAGATAGAGTTCCTTTCGATTACCTAACTCCCTTATTTCCATACCAAAAATTTAACCTTACTGGCAATAAACCTATGAGTAGTTTATCTACTCGTATTATGGATATGTTTACGCCTATTGGTAAGGGACAAAGAGGTTTAATTGTGGCGCAACCAAAAACAGGTAAGACCTTGTTATTACAAGAAGTTGCAAATGCAATTGCTGCAAATCATCCCGAAGTATATTTAATAATATTGTTGATAGATGAGCGTCCGGAAGAGGTAACAGAAATGTCGAGAAATGTAAAGGCCGAAGTGGTTTCTTCTACTTTTGATGAGCCTGCAGACAGACACGTGAAAATTGCCAACCTGGTTCTTGAAAAAGCAAAACGAATGGTGGAGTGTGGTCACGATGTATGTATATTATTAGATTCTATTACTCGTTTGGCGCGTGCTTATAATACCGTTCAACCTGCATCAGGAAAAGTATTGTCGGGTGGTGTTGATGCGAATGCATTGCACAAACCAAAACGTTTTTTTGGTGCGGCACGTAAAATAGAAAATGGTGGTTCACTTACCATTCTTGCTACAGCGCTTACTGAAACAGGTTCAAAAATGGACGAGGTTATTTTTGAAGAGTTTAAAGGTACTGGTAATATGGAATTACAATTGGATAGAAAATTATCCAACAAACGTATTTTCCCTGCCATCGACATTGTTGCATCAAGCACCAGAAGAGATGATTTATTGTTGGATAAAGATCAATTGCAACGCTTATGGATATTACGTAAGCATTTAGCCGATATGAATCCGGTAGAGGCAATGGAGTTTTTACGTGATAGAATGAAAAATACACAATCGAACGAAGAGTTCTTAATATCAATGAACGGATAATATGAAGTCAGCTCAAAAATTCGGAATAATTTCAGGACTCTTTTCGGGATTATGGATGGTAACAGAGTTTTACTTGGGTTTACACGATAGACCGGAGGGTAGGTATACAGGCTATTTGGGACTGATGGTATTCACAGTTTGTATAGTTTTATCCATATTTTATACCAGAGAAAGAGAAATGAATGGCTACATTACTTTTAAATTGGCTTGGCGAAGTGGTATCATAACTGCTGTTATTTCGGCACTTATTACAAGCTTGTTTTATTTTATTTATTGTAAGTGGCTTAATCCCGATTGGATGATGAAGCAGTTGCCGACTCCTAAACCGGAGGATATTGCAAAAGCAAAAAGTATTGGCGGACTGATACAAATGTGTTTTTTCCTTTCGGCTGCTACAACGCTAATGGGAACATTCTTAGCTGCTTTGTTTTCAATTTTGATGAGGAAAGAAAAAACACTTTAAGTTGTTTCTGAATCTTGGACATTAAAGAAGAAATACTAAAAGAGCACTCCCGAAAGCAAGCTACAAAAATTGCTGATTATATTGGCAATGATAAGGAAAGGTTTCATCAATTAATGAAACTTTTTTTTAGTAAAGACACCATCTTGTCACAGCGATCAGCTTGGGTTATGAGTAGTTGTGTAATGGCATTTCCTGAATTAATACTGCCCTATATAAAGCAATTGTTGGAGAATTTAAACAATACTGTACATCCTGCCGTAAAACGAAATTCCATAAAAGTGCTTGAGTTGATTGAAATACCTGAAGCGTTTATGGGATTGGCTACAAATGTATGTTTTGAAATATTGTTGTCAAATAAAGAAGAGGTAGCACAACAAGCCTACGCTATGAGCGTACTTTATAATATTGCAACAAAGGAGCCCGAACTTAAAAATGAAATAAAGTTGGTAATTGAAGATATGATTCCCAATGGTTCACCTGCAATTGTATCCAGAGGAAAAAAAGTATTAAAGCAATTAGCAAAATTGTAAAATCTAAAGCTTTGTATTTTTCGCTACCACAATTTTTAATGATTTAGGATTGCAAGAAATACTTATTGTGGATGCAGTATCGATGGCATCTCCATCAATATGTGTTTTATTTGAACCTTTCATAATGGTTATTTGTTTGCCACTATATGTTGTTGCATATTTTGAATCCGACAATGAATTGCTAAACATTTTTAGTGCAATAAGCGGACTTGCAACAAGGGGGAATTTTTTCAATAAACATATTTCAGCAATGCCATCCTGTATGCTCGACATTTTGTTTACATAGGCATTGTTACCGTACTGTGATGCGTTTGAAATACTCATCAAAAAT
>CAIMGI010000196.1 GCA_903840505.1 uncultured Bacteroidota bacterium | reverse complement strand
CTCATTTCCTTTTTCTCTTCTGTTTTTTTATCCTTGTAACCACATAAATGCAGCACTCCGTGTACCATCACTCGGTTGAGTTCTTCTTGGAATGAGGTATTAAATACTTTTGCATTTTCTTTTACTCGTTCAACACTGATGTAAATATCTGAAGCAACAGTTTGGCTTAATTTTTCGCTGTAGTCGAAAGTAATAATATCAGTATAGGTGTTATGTTGCAAATGGGTATTGTTTAATTGTACCAAATAAGCATCGTTGCAAAAAATATAATTTATTTCCCCGGCAGCTTTTCCTTCTTTTTCTAACACTTTTGTAAGCCAGGCAGAGGTATTCTTTTTGCCTTTCAATGTAAAAGAACACTTCTCGTTAAAATAATGGATTGTAAATTTTGTTTTCACTATGCTAACAATGAAGTGTTAATAAAATAGGAAAACGAATTTACAATATCAATGCAACAAATCATACCTTTTCGCTGTTATTTGAAATAGTAAACCCAAAATTTTTTGCAATGAAGTTAATTATTACAATGTATTTGCGCATAGAAAGGTGGTTTGACAAGAATTTCAGTTGGTTTGTAACAAACGGAATGAAGCAGAATATCGCTTAATTTTTTTGCTTACAATTTTATGCATACATTTTTAGGTTCTGTAAAAAAGTGAAGGGCTTCAAAGCCTCCTTCGCGACCTACTCCGCTACTTTTAACACCTCCAAAGGGTGTTCTTAAATCTCGCAACAACCAACAATTAACCCACACTATTCCCGAATGTAAATCATTTGCAACACGGTGTGCTTTTGTTAAATTTTCTGTCCAAACAGTTGCTGCTAATCCATATATTGTACTGTTTGCCATTTTCAGCACTTCTTCTTCGGTATCAAAAGGAGTTAGCGTTACAACAGGTCCAAATATTTCTTCTTGGTTGGTGCGGCAATCATATGCTAATCCTTCAATAATAGTAGGCTCAATATACCAGCCCTTTTCAAATTCGCCCGCAATAAGTGCTTGTTTTCCTCCACATAAAATGCTTCCGCCTTCTTGCTTTGAAAGTTCGATATAGGAAAGTATTTTTTCCATATGTTGTTTGGAAACAATTGCACCTAGTCTGTTTGTATCATCGGCAGGGTTGCCCACCTTTAGTTTTTTTGTTTGTGCTACAAATTCAGTTTTAAATTTTTCATAAATGCTTCTTTCAATAAATATGCGCGAACCGCAAAGGCATATTTCTCCTTGGTTTGAGAACGATGAATTGATAGTTGTTTTTAACATTTTATCAAAGTCGCAATCAGCAAAAATAATGTTGGGGTTTTTTCCGCCCAATTCCAATGAAAGTTTTTTAAACATAGGAGCAGCTACTCTGGCAATCTCAGCACCTGTTTTTGTTCCTCCTGTAAAAGAAATTATGGGAATGTGAGGATGTGCTGTAATAGCAGAACCTACTTTGTGTCCATACCCGTGAACAATATTCAATACGCCTTTGGGCAAACCTGCTTCAATACAGATTTCAGATAATAAAAAGGCTGTCATTGGGGTAATTTCCGATGGTTTAGCCACAACGCAATTACCAGAAGCTATAGCAGGAGCAATTTTCCAAGTAAACAAGTAAAGAGGTAAGTTCCAAGGAGAAATACAACCAGCAACACCTATTGGCTGCCTCACTGTATAGTTAATGGCGGTATTCTCCATCGTATGCGTTTCGGTAGCATCGTGCAAAATGGCAGTAGCATAAAAATGAAAATTGCTTGCAGCGCGCGGAATATCAACCATTTTAGCCAACCAAACAGGTTTTCCATTATCGATTGATTCAGCGATGGCAAGTTTTTCTAAATTTTTTTCAATAAGCTGAACAATGCGTATAAGTATTGCCGAGCGTTCATTTTTTGGTGTTATGCTCCACGAAGGGAAAGCCGCTGTTGCCGCTGTAACGGCAAGCTGTACATCGCGTTCGTCCGAATCGGGAATAAGGGAATAAACGGCTCCTGTAGCAGGATTGTAATTGTCGATATAACTTTTTGCAATAGGCTCAATCAGTTCGCCATTGATATAATTTTTAATCGTTAGCATATTAGCTCATTTTTAAAAAATCAATTTCTTGTTGGGTTAAAAAGCGCCATCTTCCGCGTGGTAAATCTTTTTTTGTTAGTCCTGCAAATGAAACCCTGTCGAGTTTTTTCACATCATAGCCCAGGTGTTCAAATATTCTGCGAACAATTCTGTTTTTACCAGAGTGCAACTCTATTCCAACTTCCTTTTTGTCGGCACCGGAAACATAGCTAACCTCATCTACTTTAATAAGACCATCCTCTAGCTCTAAGCCTTCTTTAATTTGTTTTATGTCAGCTCCCGTAACCGGCTTATCAAGCACAACGTGGTATATTTTTTTCTTTTCGTAACGAGGGTGAGTTAACTTTTTAGTCATTTCACCATCGTTGGTTATTATTAAAACACCGGTAGTATTTCTGTCAAGTCTTCCAACAGGATAAACGCGCTCTTTACAAGCACCTTTTATCAAGGATAGAACAGTTTCTCTATCGAATGGATCATCGGAAGTAGTGATAAAATTTTTAGGTTTATTAATTACCATATACACCATTTTTTCGCGCTTAATGGTTTGTCCGCCATAGCTAACCATATCGGTTGGTTTTATTCTATATCCCAACTCGGTAATCATTGTTCCGTTAACACTCACTGAACCTGTTTGAATAAGCACATCGGCCTCTCTGCGCGAACAAATTCCTGCATTGGCAATGTATTTATTTAGTCGCATCAAACCATCGTCTTCCTTTTTACCCGTGTGATTTATTTTTTCACTCTTGTTGTATTTAGAAGGATTTTTTTGAAAGGGTTTTTTTGTATAATGCGAAGAAGGCACTCTTTTTTCTTCAACATTCTCCTTGTCGGAATTGCGTGTAAACGATTTTTTAAAACCCTCTTCGCCCGTTTCTGTTAACTTGTTGCCCCCGAAATACGATTTTGCATCGCTGTCTTTTCTTCTAAAGGGTGTTTTTTTTACAAATGTTGATGCTGCTTTTTCACCTGTTCTTTTAAATGGTGTAGCAGTTTTTTCTTCTCCGCTTCTTGTTCTTTTAAAAGGAGCTTTGGCATCATCACTCGGCTTTCTGAAAGATTGCTCTTTTCTTTCACTGTTTCTGTTTTTAAAAGAGTTGTCGCCATCCCCATACGATTTTCTGAAGGGTTTGTTTTCAGAATCCTTATTGTCTCTACCTCTCTGGAATGGCGGCTTTGATTCGCCTTCTGTTTTTCGGAATGGCTTTTTAAACCGTGAAGAAGAATCTTTCCCATCACTGCTTTCCGATTTTGAAAAAGGTTTTCTAAATGATTTTTTTTCCACACCTTCTTTATCTCCACTTCTTTTAAAAGAAAAGGCCTTATCGTCTTCCGATTTTCTGAACGGTTTTTTAAATCGTGGCGAAAAATCTTTTTTATCGCTACTTCCGCTTTCTGATTTTGAAAAGGATTTCTTAAAAGGCTTTTTGAATTCTTCTCTTGTTCTGCTTTTAGGTTTTTCAGAAGAGGTGTCAGCATTTCCATACGACTTTCTGAAGGGCTTATCCTCACTATCTTCTTTATCCGATTTTCTTTTAAAAGAAAAGGGTTTGTCACCATCTGATTTTCGAAATGGCTTTTTATTGTAAGATCCACCGTCTGCTTTACGTACTTTTTTACCTGCTGACTTCTTGTCTCCCTTTTTTGATTCAAATTTCTCTCTCATACTGCAAATATACGGTTTTTAGCTGTGTCCCGAAAAAGCATCAAGAATGTGTTCTATTTTAGGAGCTTTGTTGTTTAAAACAATGGATAAAATATCAAAGCGAACTTCCGCATCACTATTTATTTCTTCTATAAAAATTTCGGCAGCATTTATAAGCATTTCTTCTTTTTGGGAATGTACCGCTTCGTAAGGCATTCCAAAGGCTTCGCTTGTTCTGGTTTTTACTTCAACAAAAACAATTATGCTGTTTTGTTGGGCAATGATGTCAACTTCCGCCTTTCCTTTGCGCCAATTTGATTTTAAAATGGTATAGCCGCTATATTCTAAAAATTCTCTAGCAATTCGTTCTCCTTCTATTCCTGTTTGATTGTGCTGGGCCATATTACAAAGATATCTTAAATTATAGTTTTTGCTCCTTAAAAATTAGTATTTTAGAAGCCTACAAAACGTTAAAAATGAAAAAACACATACTAGTCCTATTTTTATTCAGCGCCATCAGCGTTATTTCCATTGCCCAACCCTTTGAAGGTGTAATGGATTTTAATAAAATTTCGGCAGTAGATACCATTAAGTATCGTTATTATGTAAAAGGCAACAATGTGCGAATAGAGGAGATGAATAAAAAGGGTGTTATTGCGGGGATTATGTTAGTTGACTTGGTAAAAGGAAATATTTTAGCACTTAGTCCCGATCGCAAAATGTATATGGAAGTGCCGGCACTTTCCAAGCCTATAATAACAGGAAAGGTTGAAGTAAATAAAACAAGCGGCACAAAAATAATTAATGGATATACTTGTAAGTTATGGCGAATGCGTAACAAAGCAGAGAACACAGAAGTCTCTTATTGGGTTGCTGAAGACAAGTTCGATTTTTTTAATGGTTTACTCAAAGTGTTAAACAGAAAAGATAAACTTTCGGTTTATTTTATGCAAGCTCCCACCGTTGTTGGCGCAATGGCTTTGGAAGCAACGGAAAGGAATTTGTTGCGCGATTTTAAGAATGCGATTGTTACAACAAAAATCGAAAAAAAGGTGCTAGATGCTTCTCTGTTTAGCATTCCTGCCGAATACAAAAAATACGATAAGTAAAATAGTTCAGGTAAAGTGGCAAAAGTTAAATCGGCATTTTTTTGTCAGAGCTGTGGTGCGCAATCCGCCAAATGGATTGGCAATTGTCCTTCTTGCAACGAGTGGAATACCTATGTTGAGGAAATAATTCAACGTGAAGAGGATAAAAAAACTCCCGGTATAAGTGCAAAAAGTCAACGTGTTAATACCCCCCAATTAATTAATGAAATAAACAGTTCGGCTGACCAGCGAATTGAAATACAAGACAAGGAGCTTGCTCGTGTGCTTGGCGGTGGCTTGGTTCCCGGGTCAATAGTATTGTTTGGTGGTGAGCCGGGGATAGGAAAATCCACCTTGATGTTGCAATTAGCATTGAAGGAAAACAAGTTGAAAGTATTGTATGTTTCGGGTGAAGAAAGTGAACAACAAATTAGAATGCGCGCTGAACGCATTGGCTATACTAACCCAAATTGTTACATCCTTACTGAAACATCTACACAAAATATTTTTAAACAAATAGAAACGCTTGAGCCAAATATTCTCATCATTGACTCAATACAGACATTGCATACTGCACACATCGATTCTTCGCCCGGAAGTATTTCGCAAATACGTGAATGCGCTTCCGAGTTGCTTCGTTTTGCAAAAGAGTCGTCAACCCCTGTTTTTTTAGTGGGACATATTACCAAAGATGGAAATTTAGCTGGGCCAAAAATACTGGAACATATGGTGGATACGGTTCTACAGTTTGAGGGCGACCGAAATCACGTGTATCGGTTGTTACGCTCCCAAAAAAATAGATTTGGATCAACTAACGAGTTGGGAATTTATGAGATGCAAGGAAGTGGTTTACGTGAAGTAAATAATCCATCTGAAATTTTAATTACAAACCGCGATGAACAATTGAGCGGCATCGCTATTTCGGCAACCTTGGAGGGAATGCGCCCCTTGTTAATTGAAACGCAAGCATTGGTAAGTAGTGCTGCGTATGGTACCCCTCAGCGTTCGTCTACAGGATTTGATTTGAGAAGGTTGTCGATGTTGTTGGCTGTATTGGAAAAACGTTGTGGGTTTAAGCTAGGAATAAAAGATGTTTTTTTAAACATTGCTGGAGGTTTGCGTGTTGATGATCCAGCAATTGATTTGGGGGTTGTTTGTGCAATCCTATCTTCCAGCGAAGACATTGCCATTTCGCCCAAAGTTTGTTTTGCAGCTGAGGTAGGCTTGTCGGGCGAAATTCGTCCAGTAACGCGCGTTGACCAACGCATATTGGAGGCTGAAAAATTAGGCTTCGAAGAAATATTTATTTCAAAATACAATTTAAAAGGACTGCCCAAAGTTGGTATAAAAATACACGCAGTAAGTAAAGTGGAAGAAGTATTTGAACAGTTGTTTGGGTAGGAAAAGGGACTTATATAGCCCCTTTTTGTTTGGTATGTTTATTGTTAATGGAAAACAATGAAAGCATCACATAAACTATTCATCACATTACTTTTTTTTGGTACTTATTTGTTTGGTCAATCGGACGTAAAGCCCCATCTTATAACCGATTCAACCTTTATTGTTTTTCGTAACAAGCTTTCAATTGCCTTAAAGAACAAAGAAGTAGATGCTTTTATGTTACTGGTTTCAGATACCATTGCAACCGATTTGTGTGGGATGCATTCAGAAAAAAATGCCTGTACAATCATTTAAAATACGATACGGGCTACGCTCGATTCTGGATGGACAGAATGTTTTTTGTTGTGAATCAGGGTTTTGTTGTTTTCCCTGAAAAGGACAAGTTTCTTATAGAAGAACGTATTATTGGCAGAAAGGATGTATTATATGAAGCTCCTTATTATTTTCGCAATGTAACAAACATTTACGACCTATTTCTTACTGAAGATAATCAAAAAATATATGCAATGCCAACCTATACTTCCAAGGTGGTTGCCTCCTTATCGAAAACAATTGTTAAATCAAATCAAGCTAACGATAGCAATGACATTATGGGAAATCGTTGGTGTAAAATTGTTATGAAAAATGGCAAGGTTGGTTATGTTCCTTATAATGACACTTCTCAGGAAGTCGATTGCCAGTTATTGGTTAGAAAAATAAAAGGCGAATGGAGGGTGGTATATTATGAAAGCCGCCCCAAATGCTAATTGGCGCGAGATAAACGGAATTCTTCTATTCTTATTTTTCCATCTATTAAACCTTCTACCTCGGCATACAATTCGTTTTTTGTGCGATGGTAATATGAGATTTTTTTTGGAAAATCGTGCAAAGGGTTTTCAAAAACGAAATGTGTATCGCTAAGTGCTGTTAGCTTAAAAACAATTTCTTCCCCATTGTTTTGACCTTGTACAGTTGGTATGTAATACAGTGTATTATTTCTAAAGCCTATTTTTAAACGTTCATAAAAAAGAGTATCGTTGTTGTTTGCTACTGCCAAACCTATTCCGGAAAGTAAGGTGTCGCCTTGTACAGTCCACTCTTCTTTTGTTAAAACAGAGTCGGATACATTTTGCCAGGTATCGCAAATCCATTTTAACTGTTCTATAGAATTACTTTCTTGCTTCTTGTTATGATTGTAGCAGGAATAAAAGAGTGTTAATGTTAGAAGGAGAATCGGCAGAAGCAATAAAAAATTATGCCTCTTCATTTTCATTTGGTGTTGGAGTTTGTTCTGTAACAGGGTTTTTTTCTTCTGCAAGAACAGGTGTTTTTTCCTTAAAATAGGTGCGTTGATTTAAAATGATAATACATACGCCAACCGTAATGGAAGCATCGGCAAAATTAAATACCGGTCGAAAGAAAACAAAATCTTCGCTGCCCCAAAATGGGAACCAAGAAGGGAAATGGCCTTCTATCAAGGGAAAATAAAACATATCTACTACTTTGCCGTGAAGTAGTTTAGCATACCCCCCTTCGGGAGGCATAAAAGTGGCAATTTCGGAATAGCTTTCACTAAAAAACTTACCGTAAAAGGTGCTGTCGATAATGTTTCCAAAAGCACCTGCAAAAATTAAAGCTATACTTAAAATATAGCCGGTTGGCTCGTTGTTTTTGGTAAGAGTATATAAGTAATAACCCAAACCAAGTATAGCAATAATCCGAAAGGTGCTTAGAAATAATTTACCCCATTCCCCGCCAAATTCCATTCCAAATGCCATTCCGTTATTTTCGGTAAAGTGGATGATAAACCAATGACCAAGTACATTGTATTCTTGACCAAAATACATGTGGGTTTTAATCCAGATTTTAATAAACTGGTCGATAAACAATACCAATAAAATAAGGATAAGAGGCTTTTTCACGTAATTGCGTCAGATTGAAATTACCCTCAAAGAATTTATTTCCTTAAGGGTAATTAATTGTATTTAGGATTGTGCTTTTTTTGCCTCTATGCTTAAGGTTGCGTGCGGCACACTTCTAAGTCGGTCTTTAGAAATAAGTTGACCTGTTTCACGGCAAATTCCATACGTTTTGTTTTCAATACGAATTAATGCATTCTCAAGACTCAAAATGAATTTTTGCTGACGAACGGCTAATTGTGCAGTCTCTTCTTTTGACATAACATCCGAGCCATCTGCCAATAATTTAAATGTTGGAGATGTGTCATCTGTTCCGTTATTGTCCTTGTGTGATAAGGTGTCTTTCAGCAATTCAAAATCTTTTTTTGCTTCTGCTAATTTCTTTACAATCAACACCTTGAACTCTACTAAATCCTTGTCTGAATATTTCACCACTTCTTTTGATTTTATAATTGTAGGTAGTTTTACTACCGGAATTTGTTTTTGTGCAAACACTGTAGGCTTGCTCATTGGTTCAACTTTTTTAACAGGGGCTACAACCGCCTTCACAACTTCTACAGGTTTTACCGGAGCAACCGTCTTTTTTGGTAATGCTTTAGCTATTGGTTTGGCAGGAGTCGCTTTTTTAACTTCCACTTTTTTAGCCACCTTTACATTTGCTTTTTTCGCTACAATTTTCTTAACAGGTTTCGCTACTTTTTTCGGAGCCACTTTTTTTGCAATAGCTTTCTTAATCGGTTTCGCTACTTTTTTTGGTGCAACTTTTTTCGCAACAGCTTTCTTAATTGGCTTAACCACTTTTTTGGGCGCAGCTTTTTTCGCTATTGCTTTTTTGATAGGTTTAACCACTTTTTTCGGTGCAATCTTTTTTACTATTTTTTTTGGAGCAACCTTTTTCGCAACAGCTTTCTTAACAGGTTTAGAAACCTTTTTTGGCGCAACTTTTTTGGCTACAACTTTTTTAACAGGCTTAGCATCCTTTTTTGGCGCCACTTTTTTAACCGCTTTTTTGGGTGCTATTTTCTTTGAAACTGCTTTTTTAACAGGTTTACTCACTTTTTTTTTTGCTTTCTTTGCCATTTTTAATGGATTTAATTCAATTTAGTAATAGCTATTAAGGTCTTTGTGTCCTCTGTTAATTCTACTTCCACAGATGTGGTAGTGTCCACACTATCAACTAGTTCTAACGAAGAAGCTAAAGTTTCCGAGCAAATATAGTTCAAATTATTGTTTATTGAAGTATCAATTGCTGAATTTCTCTGAATTTTTATGTCAATTCGGTCTGTAACGTCCAAATTGCTTTCTTTTCGAATATTCTGAATTCGGTTAACCAATTCCCTGGCAAGGCCCTCTTCTTTTAGGCCTTGGCTTATTGTAATGTCAAGAGCCACAGTCAATTGTCCGGAATTAACCACTTTCCACCCAGGAATGTCAACGGGGATAATTTCCACATCCTCGGCTTCTAAAACGATAGAATCGGCACCAAATTTCAGTTCAAACTTTCCGGTTTTTTCAATTCCCGAAATAATAGCCTGAGAATTTTCGTTTGCTGAATTTTGAACATCCTTCATATGCTTTCCGCATTTTTTGCCCAATGTTTTAAAATTCAATTTCAGGTTTTTCACAATTTGGGTTTGTGACTCATCTACAAAATCCAAAAATTTCACATTCACTTCCGATAAAATCAATTCTTTAACCGCCTCAATTTTTGTTTTGAAGGAATCGTCTAATACAGGGATCTGAATTTTATTTAAGGGCTGACGAACACGGATATTTTCTTTTTTACGAATAGATAAAACCATTGAAGAAATTTTTTGCGCCAACTCCATGCGTTCTTCTAAATCAGTATCAATAACTTTTTCATCGAATGCAGGAAAGTTACTTAGGTGTATTGATTCTGATTTATCACGACTTGTTATAGAATTTAAATCACAGAACAGCCTTTCCATAAAAAATGGAGCTATGGGTGCTGAAAGCTTTGCAATTATTTCTAAGCAAGTATATAAGGTTTGATACGCTGCAATTTTATCTTGCGAATAATCGCCTTTCCAAAAACGCCTTCTACACAAACGAACATACCAGTTGCTTAAATGTTCGTCTACAAAATTCTCAATCAGTCGTCCGGCACGGTGTGGCTCGTAATCACTGTAAGCCTCATCTACTTTTTTAATCAAGCTATTTAGTTCCGAAATAATCCATCTGTCGATTTCTGCGCGTTCATTCATTGGAATATCTGCTTCTGAATAATTAAATCCATCAACGTTAGCATACAATGCAAAAAACGAATAGGTATTGTGCAATGTTCCAAAAAACTTACGTTGCGATTCGGTGATGCCTTCGATATCGAATTTTAAATTATCCCAAGGAGCAGCATTGGTAATCATATACCAGCGTGTAGCATCCGGACCATATTTTTCAATGGTTGAAAATGGATCAACAGCGTTACCCAAACGCTTGCTCATTTTTTGTCCGTTTTTATCCAACACCAAACCGTTAGAAACTACATTTTTGAAAGCAACAGAATCAAAACACATCGTAGCGATTGCGTGTAAAGTAAAAAACCAACCACGTGTTTGGTCCACACCTTCTGCAATAAAATCGGCAGGGAAAGCGGAGTGGCCATCAATCAATTCCTTATTCTCAAAAGGATAATGCAATTGCGCATAAGGCATTGCTCCTGAATCAAACCAAACGTCAATTAAATCTGGTTCACGGAAAAGCTTTTTGCCATTGCGTTCTAACACAATGTTATCAGCATATGGTTTATGTAAATCAAACGTGTTGTAATTTGTTTCTGACATATCACCTGCATTAAATTTCGCAAGCGGATTTTCTGTCATTGCATTTTTAGTAACCGCATTTTCAATTTCCTTTTTCAACTCTTCAACCGAACCAATAATTATTTGTTCCGATTTATCTTCACTTGTCCAGATTGGAATTGGAATTCCCCAAAAGCGCGAACGTGATAAATTCCAGTCGTTCAAATTTTCTAACCAGTTACCAAAACGACCTGTACCGGTTGATTCAGGCTTCCAGTTGATGGTTTTGTTCAACTCAATCATTCGCTCTTTGTAATCGGTAGTTTTTATAAACCAGGAATCCAAAGGATAATATAAAACAGGTTTGTCGGTTCTCCAGCAATGCGGATAACTGTGCTCGTAAGTCTCTTTTTTGAAGAGCTTCCCTTCTTCCTGCAATTTCAAAACGATGCGTTCATCAACACTCAGATAAGCTTTAAGCTCTTTGATCTTTCCTGCAGCTTCTAATATTTTTTTCTGATTCTTAAATTCTTCTTCTTTTTCCGCATCGGTTAAATATGCTTCTTTTACATATTCTTCGCCAAATAAAAATACACCATCTTTCACTTCAGGTAAAAATTTACCACGTCTGTCAACCAGTGTTAATGATCCAATTCCATTTTGTTTCGCCACTCTAAAATCATCTGCACCAAAGCTTGGCGCGATGTGTACAATTCCTGTTCCGTCTTCGGTAGTAACGAAATCTCCAATGATTACTTTGAATGCATCGCCATCGCTTGGCTTTGCAAATGGCAATAGTTGTTCGTAGGAAATGCCTGCTAAATCGGAGCCTTTGAACTCGCAGATAATTTGAAATGGTATAGCTTTGTCTCCAGCTTTATAATCCTCAAATTTTAACTCTTTATTTTTTTCTGGAAAATGTTTTCCAACTAATTCTTTAGCAAGAACAACATTTGTAATCGTATGTGAAAACGGATTAAATGTTTTAACTAATACATAATCAATATTCTTCCCCACAGCCAAAGCAGTATTAGAAGGCAAAGTCCAAGGGGTTGTCGTCCACGCTAAAAAATAAACGTCACCAACTACATTATCAACTTTTAATTGTCCATTATCAATTATTTTAAACATTGCAACAGCCGTTCTGTCCTTTACATCTCTGTAGCATCCCGGTTGGTTCAATTCGTGTGATGAAAGTCCCGTTCCTGCAGCAGGAGAATAAGGTTGAATAGTAAAGCCTTTGTAGATGGCACCTTTTGCGTAAAGGTTACTCAATAACCACCAAACGCTTTCAATGTATTTATTATCGTAAGTGATGTATGGATGTTCCATATCCACCCAATAGCCCATTTTTGCTGTAACATCCGCCCACACATCGGTGTATTTCATTACATCTTTGCGGCAGGCAAGGTTGTATTCTTCAACGGTAATTTTTTTACCGATGTCTTCTTTTGTAATTCCCAATGTCTTCTCAACACTTAATTCTATTGGTAATCCGTGCGTGTCCCAACCTGCTTTGCGTTTTACCTGAAAGCCCTTTTGTGTTTTGTATCTGCAAAAAATATCTTTGATGGAACGTGCCATTACGTGGTGAATACCAGGTAATCCGTTTGCGCTGGGAGGTCCTTCATAAAAAACAAAAGGAGCTTTTCCTTCACGCAGGCTAATGGATTTTTCAAAAGTGTTTTCTTCGTCCCATTTCTGTTGCACATCTTTAGCTGTTTGCGAAAGATTTAAACCGGAGTAAGTTTTGTAATTCGTCATATATTCGAAAATTCATTAATTTGATATTTGAAAATGAATTAAGCCATTTCCAAATTTTCAAATTGACACATTATATTGTAGCAATTACTTTTAATTCTATGGCAATGGGTGTTGGTAAACAGTTGATTTCAATGGTTGTTCGGCAGGGTTGATTCTCCTTAAACCATTCTGCATACACACGGTTATAGATTTGAAAGTCGTCCTTCATATTGGTTAAAAAAACCTGTACATCTACAATGTTATCCCAGGCGCTTCCTGCATCTTCTAGAATCCATTTAATGTTTTGAAAAACACTCCTGCATTGTGTTTCAATATCGTAGGAAACAATATTGCCTTGATTATCCAATTCAACACCGGGAATTTTTTTTGTACCGCGTTCACGTGGTCCCACTCCTGAAAGAAATAGCAAATTGCCCACTTTTCGGGCGTGCGGGTAAGCACCAACCGGTTCCGGAGCTTTACCTGAGTGTATTATGTTTTCTGCCATTGTTTTTATTGTTAGGAAGGGCGAAAGTACAGATTTGAGGGCAGAAATACAACTCGCAAGTAATGCGTTATAGCTTCGCGGGGTTGATTGTATGCACTAGTAAAATAAAACTTATTAGCTTTGCGTTGAAAGAATGATAAGTATATGAATAAAATATTAATTACAGGAGGAGCAGGCTTTATAGGTAGTTGTTTGGCAGAAAAATTAGCGGAAAACAAGGATAACGAGATTGTTATAATAGACAATTTTGTTACAGGCGATGAGCAAAAGATACCGACATCAGCCAATAATAATATTCAGTTTATAATAGCTGATGTAAACAATGTACAAGAACTTTCAGGTATTTTTAACGAAAATAATTTTGACTACGTTTTTCATTATGCGGCACTGGTGGGTGTAAAGAGAACAACGGATAATCCTGTAATGGTGTTGAATGACATAGAAGGGATTAAAAACATACTGAATTTATCAAGAGATAAAGGTGTAAAAAGAGTGTATTATTCTTCTTCATCCGAAGTGTATGGTGAGCCGGTTGAATTTCCGCAAAATGAACATACTACACCACTAAATTCAAGAGTTCCTTATGCAATTGTAAAAAATGTGTGTGAGGCTTTTTTGCGTTCGTATAAAAAAGAATATGGTTTGGATTATACCATTTTTAGGTTTTTTAATACCTACGGACCAAAGCAAAGTAAGGACTTTGTTATCTCAAAATTTATTTCGCTGGCATTGCAAAATAAGCCCATCAGCATATATGGGGACGGTTCGCAAACACGCACCTTTTGTTTTATTGACGATAATATTTCGGCAACAGTAAACGCTTTTTATAAGCAGCAATTTGTAAACGATGTGGTGAATGTTGGAGGTGATATTGAAGTTTCGGTATTGGACTTGGCAAATACCATTGTTAAGCTTACAGGTTCCTCCTCTGTTATAGAACACCTTCCTGCGCTAAAAGAAGGAGATATGACACGCAGAAAACCAGATATTGCAAAAATGAAAACACTGCTCAATAGTCCGCTAATTGCTTTGGAAGAAGGATTAGAGAAAGTGCTTAGCGATACAAAATATATTTTGTAAAAAGCAATTTTACTTTTTGTTGTTTAGGTTTATTGTACTTGTTTTTATTAATTTTACAAATAACTAATCAAAAACAATGAATACAATATTTGATACTACAACTTACAAGGATTTTCAGCAGCGACTAAACCAACTGAACGCTTCCTCTGCGCCATTGTGGGGAAAAATGAATGTAGCACAAATGTTGGCGCATTGTAATCAGGCATTGGAAATGAGCTTAGGAAAGATAGAACTGGAAATGAAATCGAATATTTTTATGCGGTGGATTGTTAAGCCTATGGTGCTTTCTAAAAAACCTTTCAGTCAGAATTTACCCACGAGTACTGGATTTATAATTGCAGATGAGCGCGAGTTTGAGAAGGAAAAGCAACGCATTGCGAAAAATATTGAGGAGGCCTACAAACGGGGTCTTGAAGGGTATTGGAAGCCACACATTGCTTTTGGAAAATTAAAACCCGAAGAGTGGGGCCATCTTACTTACAAACATTTAGATCATCATTTTAGACAGTTTGGCGTCTAGTTTTATACATATAATTGAATTGAAGCAACTTACTTTTTTTTCGGGTTATTACTTTTAACGAATATTGCAGCAGTAGATTCCTTTGCAACAAACTATACCGATAGTCTTAAAAAGAAATTAGCAAGCACTTCTGATTACGAACCCGTTTTACAATACAATCTCTCTCTTTACAAATAACCAACCACTAACAACTATTTCTTCCTCTCCAATAAAGCCATATAAAAGCTGTCGCAACCCAACAAATCAGTCCAATAACGCTTTTCTCCAATAAAACTCCAATCGGCATTGTTTTCTAAAAACCATTTTACTTGTTCTTCTCCTTCTGAAGGTAAAATACTGCAAGTGGCATAAAGCATTTTGCCGCCAACTTTTGTGATAGGTGAATAGCGTTGAAGCAAATCGCGCTGCTGCTCCCTTACTCGAACAACTTCTTCTTCAGTAAGTTTCCATTTGCTATCGGGATTCCTTCTTAAAATTCCAGTTCCACTGCAAGGTACGTCCAGCAATACTCTGTCGGCAGTATCATAAAGGCGTTTAATTACTTTTGTTGAGTCAATTGCACGCGCTTCAATAATGTTTATACCTGCTCTTGCCGAACGTTTTCGTAGTTCTTGCAATTTAAATTCTTTGTTGTCTAAAGCAATAATGCGCCCTTTGTTTTTCATTAAAGCAGCAATGTGCAATGTCTTCCCGCCTGTCCCTGCACATGCATCTACCACGCGCATACCAGACTTCACGCCCAAAAATTCGCTTACCATTTGCGAGGCAGAATCCTGTACTTCAAACAGTCCTGCAGCAAACTCTTCGGTACGAAAAACATTTCTGCTGTATGTAAGTTCCAATGCTTCGGGCGACCAATCGATGAGCGTTGTTTCAATGTTTACTTCTTGTAATGATTGTTGTAATTCTTCGGGTTTTATTTTTAGTGAATTAGCCCGTAAAATCATACGTGCAGGCTTGTTAAGTGATGCCGAAAGCTTTTCCCAACGCGCACCTATTTCTTGTTGACAAAGATTGTCTAACCAATCGGGGTAAGATTCACGTAACTTTCTTATTTTCCAATATTTCTCTAATTTATTCAGTGTTTTATCCCTATTAAATACCTTTGCTTGCGATATTTCTGGAATAGGTTTTTCAAAAAGTAATAAGGAAGTAAAGTATAAATGCCACCAGTTTATCGTTTTTTCGCCTTCTCGAATATCATTTACCGTGCACAATAAGCGCCAATTTCGAACAATATTATAGGTTGCTTCTGCAACAAAAGCCCTGTCTTTAACACCCCAACGTTTGTTTTTGCGCATTGTTTTTTCAATGGCTTTGTCCATATATTGGTCGTTAAGAAAAATATTTTCGAGTGTTATAAATACCTCTTTTATAAGCTTAATCGTTTCTGCTTGAGGACGTACAGGTTTCTTTGCTTGTTTATACATAAACACAAAAGTACTATTATTTATATTGTTCTTATTGTTTTGTTTGTTGACTATTCGTTAAAAATAAGTACCTTAGCTATCCATTTTATGCACTCTAATATACATATTCGCTTAAAAGCTTTTTTGCTTTCATTGATTGCTACAATTTTATTCAGTAGCACTTCGCTGTTTGCGCAATTTTATAATGGAACGCAAACCGATTTCGGTAAAAATAGAATACAGTACGCACCCTATTTATGGCAGTTTTTTCGTTTCGAAAAGTACGACACCTATTTTTATTTAGGGGGCAAAGAAGTTGCTGTATACACTGCTGAATCGGCCAAAAGGAACATAAAAGAGTTAGAAGAATTATTGGGAAATGAGTTGGAGGATAAGATACAATTTGTTATATACAATAAGCAATCAGACTATAAGCAAAGCAATGTAGGACTGATTAACGATGAGCTTTACAATATTGGTGGCGCAACAAGAATTGTTGGGTCAAAGGTTTTTATATACTATGAAGGCGATCACCGTAAATTAGAAAAACAGGTAAGAGCAGGTGTTGCAGAGGTGTTGATTGATCAATTTATGTATGGTGGCAGTTGGAAAGACAAAGTAAAAAGCTCAACCCTTCTTAATTTGCCCGACTGGTATTTGAAGGGACTGATATCTTACCTTGCCGAAGATTGGAACAGTGAATTAGAAAACAGGGTAAAGGACGGCATACTCAGTGGTAAATACAATAATTTTAACAGGCTAAGCGGTGCAGATGCAGTTTATGCCGGCCATTCTTTTTGGCGTTTTATAGGAGAAACTCAAGGAAAGGATAAAATTGAGAATCTACTTTATCTCACTAAAATTCATAGAAATATTGAGAGTGGTTTAAATTTTATTTTGGGATCAACACTTAAAACAGCAACCAAGGAATGGAAAGATTATTACCTTGAACAATTTAATAAAGCAGAAAAGCTTACCACTGTTCCCTCTGAAGTATTGTTGCGAAAAAAAACAAAACAAACGCGGGTATATGGTCAGTTTAAAATTAGTCCTAACGGCAAATACGCAACCTATACAACCAATGAAATGGGGCAATATAAGCTGTTTCTTTATAATTTTGAAACAAAAAAAACGAAACGTTTGTTGAAGCGCGATAAAAAACTCGATCGCATAAACGATTATTCATACCCCCTTGTTGCTTGGCACCCTTCCTCTGAATTATTTGCATACATTACGGAAGAAAAAGGCGAAGTAATAATGAATTATTACAATGTGAAAGAAAAGAAAAGAAACAAACGCCCACCCTTGTTCGATTTTGAAAAGATAATAGATTTTTCCTATTCCGATGACGGGAAAAAAATGGTGTTTAGCGGTGTGCAGAGTGGACAAACAGATATATTCGTTTTTACTGTTGCCTCCAGTCAGGTTGAACGAATTACGAAAGACCCGTTTGACGATTTAAATCCTCGTTTTATGACGAAATCGAAAAACATTGTATTTGCTTCAAACAGAATAACGGACACCATTCGTTTTGGTGAAACAGTAAAAGGTCAGGTGTACAAAAAGAGCAATGATATTTTTGTCTATAACTATGTAAGTAAATCTCCGCTATTAACCCGTTTTACAAACACTCCAAATAGCAACGAAACAATGCCGGCTCCTTATGATACTTCTCACGTATCCTATCTTTCAGACAATAACGGGATTGTTAATTGTTATGTTGCAAAATACGATAGCGCTTTGAGTTTTGTGGATACGGTGGAGCATTACCGTTACTTTTCTACCTCGGTACAAGCTACTAATTATTCACGTAATATTATAGAGCAGGACATTAATATGAGAGCGAATAAGTTTTCGGAAATTATATTCTATAAAGGCAAATATCGTTTAAATTGGGGAGAGCTAAAACCTGCTGCGTCCGTTGGTATTCTTATCCCCAAAACAAATGAAAAAAGCGCAAGCGGTGTAGTTTCAGGGACTTCGTCAAGTAATAATTTACCGCTTGTGCCCACGGTAAAAATTCCCGAGGAAAATAGTCTGTTAAATAGACCCAACACAGTAAACATAAACGACTATCGCTTTACCAGTGAAGGAGCTAAAAAGGATAGTACTGTGAAAAAGGCATCTAACCCTAAAATTGAACCTAAAAAGAATACAAATACAGAGTTTAAAAACACTCTGAATGTTGCAAATGAAAGTGTATCAACCGATGGATTTACTTTACCCAAGCAACGAAATTATTTGAGAAACTATTCCCCCGATCAATTTGTAACACAGGTTGACAATACTTTTTTGAATGCAGGCTATCAAAAATATACCGGAGGCGCAGTGTATTTTAATCCCGGATTTAATGGCTTGATGAAAATAGGAATAAGCGATGTTTTTGAAGATTATCGTATTATTGGAGGGATGCGACTTTCGGCCGATTTAAAGAGCAATGAGTTTTCTATAGGATACGATAATAGGCATAAGCGCTTAGATAAATTGGTCACCTTTCAGCACCAAAGTTTTCCGATAAGCCGTGCAGGGTCTGCGCCAAAAGTGTTGACACATCAATTGAAATATGCTCTTAAATGGCCTTTTAATGAAGTGGCAAGCATTAGAGGTTCTATTGCAACGCGTACCGATAGAAATACTTTTTTATCTACAGACATTAATACTCTCAAGGAGCCAACACTCTATGAATATTGGGGGACAGCAAAATTGGAATATGTATACGACAATACTATCAGCAAGGGTTTAAATATTTATAACGGTACTCGCTATAAATTGTTTGCAGAATATTATAATCAGGTAAACAAGGAGAAAAGCTATATTTATGTTTTAGGTGTTGATTTCAGACATTATCAAAAAATTCACCGCAATATTATTTGGGCAAACAGGCTGGCAGCAAGCACTACATCGGGCACTCAAAAATTGATATATTACTTAGGTGCTGTCGACAATTGGATAAACTTTAGTACAAAAACACCAACGTTTAACAATACCATTCCGGTTGATAATACTCAAAATTATTCCTACCAAGCATTGGCTACCAATATGCGGGGGTTTTCTCAAAACATTCGTAATGGGAATAATTTTGCCGTAATAAACAGCGAATTACGTTGGCCTATTTTTAATTATCTGTACAATCGTCCTTTGCGATCTGATTTTCTAAATAATTTTCAGCTTGTTGGTTTTGGAGATATTGGTTCTGCTTGGAACGGACCAAATCCTTTTTCGGAAGATAATACCTACAATGTTGAAATAATTGAACAAGCCCCGGTTACTGTTATACTCAAAGGGAATAGAGAGCCAATTGTTGGAGGTTATGGATGGGGCATGCGCAGCCGTTTGTTTGGGTATTATGTGAGAGCAGATTGGTCGCACGGGTATGCAGATGGCGAAAAACAGCCTCGCGTTTTTTATCTATCACTTAGTTTAGATTTTTAATAATGACAATAACACAACTATCGGCATTGCTTTTGGTAGGATTATTTGCAGGTTTTTTGAGTGGGATGGTGGGTATCGGTGGAGGCATTGTTATTGTGCCTGTACTTGTTTATTTTTTAGGTTTAACACAACACCAAGCCCAAGGAACGGTGTTGTTTATGTTTCTTCTTCCCATTGGAATTCTAGGTGTTTTTAATTATTACAAAAGTGGCAATGTTGATATAAAATATGCTTTTATCATTGCCTCCACCTTTGTTGTAGGAAGTTATTTTGGTTCCAAATTATCCATTAGTTTGGATCAAGAAATAGTAAAAAAAATATTCGGGTGTATTATGCTTCTGATTTCCCTTAAAATGATTTTTTGGAAATGAAGTATTTCTTATGCTTGATTTTCTTTTTTGCAATTCACTATTCATTTTCTCAACAATCAGAGCAAAAGGACAGTGTTTCAACTACAGGGTATTCCCAACTTAACAAAGAATATATTCACTCATTTTTAAAAGACGGTAAAGACTTATTTCTTTCCCCTTTACATTGTAAACCCAATCGTTACTTGGTTTTTGGTGGAGTATGTGCTGTAACTACAAGCTTAATATATTATGGCGATTTAGACATTAAATTGTTTTTTCAACGTAACAGAAGTATTACTACCAACAACCTGTCAACCTATGGTTTTGAGCGAATGGGAAGTGGGTTATATTCTTTTCCATTGGTAGGTTTGGTATATGGTTATGGCTACTTTGCAAAAAAGGAAAAACCCAAAGAGACAGCCTTGTTGGCTACTAAATCCATATTGTTTAATGGCATAACTGTTTCGGCTATTAAATACGGCTTTCAACGACAAAGACCAAAAAATACGGATAACACATTGCTCTTTTTCGGACCTTTTGGAGATGGGTCAAATCATTCTTTTGCTTCGGGTCATACGTCTACCGCTTTTGCAATTGCTACTGCTTTTGCGCTTGAATACAAAGAGCGTCCTATTGTCCCTATTATTGCATATACGCTTGCAACCGGGGTTGGCTTATCGCGAATGAACGACAATAAACACTGGGCTTCAGATGTGTTTTTTGGCGCAGTGTTAGGATATTCAATTTCTCATTTTTTATATAAAAATCAATTCAAGAAAAGAAAGATTGCAATTGTGATAGGCTAGTTTAATTGCTTTTAATGCTCGTTTTTTGATAAGTGGCATTGATGTGTTTTACACCAATAAACATTAAAATTAAACTCACAACAATAAGTACGTGTGCTAAGTCTTTATAATTAAACCACTTGTCTATTGAAAGTTTTTTTCCGTGAACTACAGCTGTTATTATTGCCACAAAAACACCTGCTGAAATCCACCTCCCCGAAAGCTTTTCCTTTTTGTAACTGAAAAGGTTTACAAAAAATACGGAAAGCAAACCTACAGCAGTATGAACAGTAACAACAACAAATGCTTTCATACTAATAGCAATTATAATAAATAGGGCTAACTGTATCCAAACTATGGTGTTTAAAATACCTTTGTTTTTATTTTCACTGAAAATGTATTCTATGGTTCCAAACTGTGCAAAGCTTATTCCTGCACAAATTATTGATTGCATTGTTAACCATAAAACATAAAACGTTGTATCGTCAGTATAAAAACGGCTGCCGTGTGTAAGCGCTCCTAAAAAGGAGGAAATTCCCATAAGAAGGAAAAAGTAAGGCCATTTTTGATTGCGCAAAACTGCCGATGTTTTTTTGCTTGTGAGCTGCAAATAAATAAGAATCCCTGAAGCTGAAACTATTAAATTTGTTAGCCCTGCCACAGGCTCCATGATTTTAATTCCCGCAATAATTATGGATGTGTTTTCTTCCATTTAAACGCAAATATACTTGTATTTTTTTACAACAATTGGACCCGATATTTTTCGGCCATTTTTTTCAATTGCTCTTGCGAAATGCTGTGAATATTTTTTCCATTATGTCGATTTTCTATCGTAATCACAAAAATTTGATACTCAAATTCTTTTGCCATTTTAAAATAGGGTTCCATTTCCCACTCAATGGTAAAGGTGTTATCTACAAATACTTTTTCACTCCCCGTTTTTAATTGAGCCTTCGTTTCTTCCTCGCACTGTTTGTATGCTAAATGGTTGTTTAGATGATTAAAAGTGTATTCTCCAGTTTTTTTATCAGTAAAATAGCTGTCAATAGATAGAATAGGGTATTTATGGTGTTCGCTTAACACGATTGCCAGTGTTGATTTTCCACTACCCGGCAGGCCCCGCAGCAGGATTAACGATTTGCTTTCACTGAATGTTTTCTTCATAAATGCTCTTATAACAATCTTCGAAAGTAAAATATTATTACTTTTATAGAGTGCATTGGCTAAATTTTTTTGAGAAAATGAATAAATTATTATTTCTGTTTGGCTTTCTTTTGATGTTTGGGGCGTGTAAAAACCAATCTGCAAGCAAGTTTGATAATGTCGCATACGACAGACCCGAATGGCTAAGAAGTTGCAATAAAAAATTGCAAGATGTAATTGTAATTGACATTTTTACCCCTCCTGTGGGCAGTAGAATATTTGCCTATGCAAACATTGCTGCGTACGAAGTACTTGTTCATAAAGACTCTTCTTTTTTGTCTCTCTCAAGGCAGCTAAACGGCTTGGACAGTATTCCTCAGCCCGATTTGAATAGTGAATATTGCTATGACTTAGCATCATTAATTGCTTTTTGTACGGTAGCAAAAAAAATGGTGTATTCGGAATACGAGTTTACTGATTTTATGAAATCATATATCGAAAAAGCGAAAAATGAAATTCAAGATACTGTACTGATTAATAATTCTGTAAGTTATGGAACCGAAGTCGGTAAAAAAATATTGGCTTGGTCTAAAAAGGATAATTTTGCTAAATCAAGAACTTACGAACGTTACATACTGAAAGAAGGACCTCAATATTGGAAGCCAACGCTACCAGAATATATGGATGCTATTGAACCTTACTGGAACACCATTCGTCCGATGGTGCTTGATTCGGCAGCACAGTTTAAGCCGGCACCTCCGGCAGTTTTTGATTCTACAAAAGGCTCGGTATTTTATAATTTAGCGAAGGAAGTGTACGATTCTTCAAAAGTGCTGACTGATGAACAACTTAATTTTTTATCATTTTGGGATGATAATTGTAAGGTAAGCCGAACGGAAGGACACTTGAAATATTTTATAAAGAAAACACAACCTGGGGGACATTGGGTTTCCATTGCTTCGAAAGCTACAAAAATGCAAAACTATTCAGCCATTAAAACAGCGCAGGTGATGACAATAACATCGATTGCTTTAATGGATGGTTTCATTTCATGTTGGGATGAAAAGTTTAGGAGCAATTTAATTAGACCCATAACCTATATTAATCGCTATATTGACAAAGAATGGAAATCTGTTTTACAAACCCCACCCTTTCCAGAGTATACTAGCGGCCATAGTGTGATTTCGGCAGCAGCCGCAACAGTATTAACCAAATTGGTTTCTGATAATTTTGCTTTTACAGACTCAACAGAGTATGAATACAGTCTTCCTGTGCGTTTATTTTCATCGTTTAATCAAGCTGCAAATGAAGCCGCAATTAGCAGGTTATATGGAGGTATTCACTATCGAGAAGCGGTTGTAAACGGGGCTATCCAAGGCAGAAAGGTTGGTAATCTGATCCTTCAGGAAGTAATAACGAGTAAATAATCTAATTTCGAGTGAAAAAAGTTTAATTTTGTACCGAAAATAAATAGCTTTTATGATGAAGAAATTAATAGCATTTTTAGTATTAACCATGTTCATTTCAAAGGGGTTTTCACAAGCATCAGAGAATTCTGCGAATTTTTTACATGAGTGGAATTATACTTTAACAGAGGCTATGGTGATGGATGGCTTTAGTCCTAAATTGGCAAGTCGCACATATACATACCCTTTTATTGCCGCATATGAGGTGCTAATAAACGGTGATAAAAAGTATAAGAGTTTTCAAAATCAATTCAATGCATTAAAGGATTTACCTAAGCCCGATTCTTCTTTAAAATACAATTGGGATATTGCAGCCATACAAGCAATTACAATTGTCGGTAAAAAATTGGTTTACAGGGAAGATATGTGTGATTCATTATTAAAACAGCAACTGGGCGTATTAAAACCAAAGACGGATGCAGTTGTTTATGCAAATTCAATAGAGTACGGCAAACAAATGGCATTAGCTATATTAAAATGGGCAAAGGCCGATAGTTATGCACAAACTAAAGCCTTACCTGCCTATATTTATACAAAAGCTCCAGGAGCTTGGAAACCTACTCCACCTGAGTTTAGGCCAGCTTGCGAACCTAATTGGGGTACCTTACGACCATTTGTAATAAAATCGGTAGATGATTATAGAAATCCCGTACCTGTTAAATACAGTACCGACAGCTCCTCGGAGTTTTATAAATTAGCAAAACAGGTTTACGATATTGATAAAAATAGAACTCCTGAACAAACGCTTATTGCCAAATTTTGGGATGATAACCCTGACCTTATTTCATTTACAGGTCACAATATGGTTCCTCGCAGACAGATGAGCCCTGGAGCTCATTGGATGGGAATAGCAAAAATTATATGTTTAAATGAAAAGGCTTCTGTTTTGCAAACAGCAGAAACCTATTCGCTTGTTTCGGTAGCTTTGGCTGATGGATTTATAAGCTGCTTCAAAGAAAAATATACAAGTAATTTTATTCGCCCTGTTACTTTTATACAAGAGAATATTGACCCTGATTGGATTTCAATGTTGGTTACACCGCCTTTCCCGGAACATCCAAGTGGACACAGTTGCATCTCTGCAGCAGCAGCCACGGTTCTTACAAAATTGTATGGTGCAAATTATAAATTTCCCGACTCTTCCGAAAAGGATTTTGGGTATGAAGCTAGAACTTTTAACTCTTTTATGGAAGCAGCAAATGAGGTGAGTATTAGTAGGGTTTATGGTGGGATACATTTTATGACAGGAGTAGATGGGGGCGCTGCGCAAGGCAAAGCGATAGGGAAATACATAGTAGAAAATATTCACACAAGATAATTTTATGAAAAGATTAATTCAATTAGTAGTGTTTTTCTTTTTTGGAACAGTAGCTTTTGCTCAAGTAAAAAAGGAAGATCCCTTATTTAAAATATTGAAGCCCTCCGAAAGCAAGATAACATTTAATGGGCACACAAATCATCAAATTATAGAAGGTGGAGGTGTAGCGCTTGGTGATATAAATAACGATGGCTTGCTGGATATTTTTTTTACCGGTGATAGTGCCGTTGCCCTTTATTTAAACAAAGGGAATATGGTGTTTGAGGACATAACAAATAAAGCCGGAATAAAGCAATTTATATCATCAACAGGAGTTACAATGGGTGACGTAAATAACGATGGTTTTTTAGATATTCTTGTTTGTCGTGAAACGATGTATGGTAAAAAAAATGTGAACACATCAAAAGCTACAAGAGATTCGTTAAAAGCAAAAGCCAATAAACGCCCCCCTGGAGATAACCCAATGAACGACACAGCGGTATTTGAGTATAACCAAAAAGCGCCAGATGGTAGTATTATTGATAGCGCAAATGTGATATTGCTTATTAATAATGGAAATTCAACTTTTACGGAAAGGGCAAAACAATTTGGATTGGTAACAGATAAATTGCTTAGGCAAGCTACTTTTTTAGATATCAACAAGGATAATTTGTTAGATATTTACATTGATGGAAGTTATGTTTACAAAAGAAGCACTTATGCCTTACAAGGTATTCGCGCGGAAAAAAAAGGAGAAAAATTTAGCCCAGCTTATTTATTTAAAAATATTGATGGAAGTCATTTTGAAAACATCATTCATAAATCAAACATTCAGTTTGATAGTAAGGCCCATTTTGTATTGAATGTTTTTGCATCTGACCTCGATCAAGATGGCTGGGTAGATATTTATGCCAATAGCGATTTTGATTCTCCGGATTATTTTTTTAAAAATAATCACGATGGAACCTTTACTGAAATGGCATCAAAAATGTTCCGTCACACAAGCTATTATACAATGGGGGTTGATATTGCCGATATAAATAATGATGGATTGTTGGACATTTATTCAACCGATATGAGACCTGCCACGAATGCCGGCCAGAAAACAAGCAAGTTCGAGTCTACTTTTGAAAAAGAATTATTGATTGGTGTAGACCCTGACGACATGATACGTCAGCAGGTAAAAAATTGCTTACAGCTAAATATGGGAAGTGGAAAATTTAACGAAATTGGAGAAATGGCAGGGGTTGATGCTACAGAATGGAGTTGGGCTGCATTAATAGCGGATTTTGATAACGATGGGAACAAGGATATCTTTGTGGCAAATGGCTTAACCAATCAAATGAGTTTAATGTTTGATATGCCCTTGGTAGCCGACTCATTAAGAAGAGCAAATTTGGATATCCCTATTGAAAAGCGAAGTGAATATATGCGAAATGTAATGATGAATGATAGGAGACCTAAATCTCAATATGTGAACTTTATTTTTAAAAATAATGGGGACCTTACTTTTACTGATAAAAGGGATAAATGGGGAATGGGACCTGCAGCAAATTCTGACGGAGCAGCCTATGGTGATTTAGATAACGATGGCGATTTGGATATTGTAGTAAACAATGCAAGAGCCGTATCTTTTGTATATCAAAATCAATCCACTCAACAAAAAGGAGGGTGCTATTTGCGTTTGAAATTTAAAAACAAAGACAATCATCCAATTGAAGGGTCAACCGCCACTATTTATTACCAGGGGAAAATACAATTTTTAGAACTTCAGCCAACAAGAGGCTTTTATTCGTGTTCAGAGAATGCCCTTCATTTTGGCTTAGGGGATATTGCAACAATTGATTCGTTACTAATTAAGTGGCCCGATGGAAAAGTGGAAAAAATGACGAACGTAAAAGCAAATCAACTTATAACTGTTTATTATAAGAATGCAACGGCAAAAATAGAATCAAAAGAAATTGTGGAACCTGTGTTCGTTGAAGAAAAAACCACAGGAATTAATTTTAAGCACAGTGAGAATGCGTATTATGATTTTAGGAAGGATCCTTTAATCTGTAATTTTTATTCGAAAAATGGTCCAGGCATAGCTGTAGGAGACATTAATAATGATGGGGAAGACGATGTGTATATTGGCGGAGCTATGGGAAAACCAAGAGGCTTATTTGTTCAACAGGATATAGG
Source organism: uncultured Bacteroidota bacterium (assembly GCA_903840505.1). GTDB lineage: Bacteria > Bacteroidota > Bacteroidia > UBA4408 > UBA4408 > CAIMGI01. The sequence continues at coordinate 21,816 of CAIMGI010000196.1, read as the reverse complement.
TAGTTTTATCCCAAAGGAAAACATCATTACACAAGATACTACTTATGAAGACCAAGGAGCATTAATTTTTGATGCTAACAATGATGGCATAAATGACGTATTTGTTGTTTCTGGTGGAAATGAAGTGAAGGCGACCGATAAAAAATATACTCACAGAATATACAAAGGTAACAAAGATGGATCCTTTGATAAAAAGGAAATTGCAGATATTAAATCAAGCGGATCTTGTGTTATTGCTGCGGATTATGACAATGACGGAGATTTAGATCTCTTTGTTGGTGGTAGAGTCTCTGCCCAAAATTATCCTGTAACACCCAATAGTTACATTCTCGAAAATAAAAAAGGAAATTTTAAAGATGTAACAAATACAATTGCACCGGAATTGTCAAAAGTAGGAATGATAACCTCTGCTATTTTTACGGATTATAACAACGATGATAAACTGGATTTAGTTGTTGTGGGGGAGTGGATGCCCGTATGCTTTTTTAAAAATGTAGGTGGTAAGTTTGTGTTGGATAATCCCAATTTAGCATTTAATATAAAAACCGATGGTTTGTGGAATAGTATAACAGCCGGGGACTTTGACAATGATGGCGATATGGATTATGTGGTAGGGAATCTTGGTTTGAACACACGTTATGAGGCCAAACAAGATTTTCCACTTGATATTTATTATGGGGATGTTGACGACAATGGCTCAACGGATATTATTACTACGTATTATGAAAATGGCGCCCAATATCCTTGTAAGCAATTGATACAATTATCTGCGCGAATAAATGGATTAAATAAGAAGTTTTACAAGGCAAAATTTTACTCAAAAGCTGGAATAAGAGATGTGCTCGACAGTGCAGCATATAATAGAGCAAAAAGGTTATCTGCTTATACAACAGCCTCTTGTTATATAGAAAATAAAGGAAATGGGAAGTTTGAATTTAAAGAATTGCCTAAAATAACGCAAACATCCCCTGTAAACGGAATAGTTGTAAAAGACATTAATGAGGATGGTAATTTGGATATAGTTTTGGTGGGTAATTTCTATTATCCCGAAATTGAAAGAGGGAAATATGATGCTGGAAAGGGACTTTATTTAATTGGGGATGGCGCTGGAAATTTTATGCCTGAGAGTATTCAAGCCAGCGGTTTTTTGGTGGAAAGAGACGCAAGAGGCTTGGCGCTGTTAAGTAATATAAAAGCAAATAAAACGCTTGTAATTGCAACACAAAACAGCGATGTTACAAAAGCCTTTTCCACTGTAAAGGCTTCACAAGGTAATATGGTGAGAGTAAAACCATACGACAAGTACGCTTTGGTAAAACTCAGTAACGGAAAAACCCGCAAAGAAGAATTTTACTATGGTAGCGGCTATCTTTCACAAAGCAGCAGGGTGCTTTGTGTTCCTGCTAATGCTACCTATAAAATACGCTAAAGGGGATAAGGTAAAAACTAGTTGTTAATCAACCGCATCTTTTTTCTTTTTCAACTCCTCTATCACTTTTTTTTGCGCTTCAATTTCCTTTAATTTTGCCTCTTGATCGCTTTTGTTTTTAGTGATATCGTCTTCTGCTTTCTTTATTTTTGCTTTGTTGTTTTCAATTTCTTTTTTTAAATTTTCTTGATCTTTTACCAGATCCTTTTGTTTGTCATCAAGCTTTTCCAATACTTTTGCTTGAGCTTTAATTTGTTCATCCATTCCCTCCTTTGTCATTTTAATTGCAAAATCATACAACATTTTTTTAGCGTCTTTTATTTGTGAAGCATGTTGCGATGAATTTAAAAAGGCTCCTCCTAAATCAAAAGCAACAATGAATAAAACTTCACCGTCTTTTTTTGCATCTGTTTTTGCATAAACATCTACTGCATTATCACTAATGGCTTTTATTTTCGCATTGTCAGCAAAAACACCATCCTTCGTGGAAACCTTATCGGGATTAAAATCTTTTATATACGATTTCCAAGCCTTTTCAATGTCATTGTCATTGCTTCCATAAATTACAACGGATAGCGCTTTGTTACTTCCACCACCTATGTTTTCAGAACCTTCTTCTACTTTTGTTTTTTGAGCAAATACATTTCCAATTAAGAACAATGCAGCGAATAATAAATGTGATTTTTTCATTTTGTTGGTTTTATTTTAACCTATTTGTATTAATCAATATCAGTAACCCCTCCCGAAACAATGAATTTCATTACTTCTGAAGAAGAGGCCTCGATTACCTTTATATTAAATTTTGATACGATGAGCAATTGTCCAGAAAATGCATAAGAATAAGGGAAATACACAGCCACTTTATCTTTTTCTAATCCTAATTCCGTTAAATCTTCGTGCGTAACGAAACCGATTTTCTCAACCAAGGGGTGTTGGTTTACAGTTACTAAAACAGGCTTGTTAAAACGTTTTTTTTGTCCCACCATAGCACTCATTAAATCTTTTATGGAAGAATAAATAACTTTAATGAGTGGGGCTTTTTCAATGTTTCGCTCTGCCCAACGAAAGATGGGATCGAAAAAAATACTGGTACCAATAATTCCGGCAATTAAGATAATAATGATAACAATAATAAAACCTAAAAACGGATCGAGGATAGGGTGTATGTGAAGCCCTAAATCTTGTATGAGGGAGCCTACACGCGTTATTACTTGGTAAATTACAGTAATGGTTATAAATATAGGAACCGTAAACAAAAGACCTTGTAAAAAATATTTTACGAATTTTTTCATCCAAAAATAATTTGCGTTGAACCACAAAGGTACAAACAGTTAAAGGAAAATAATAACAGTTTTAAAAATGAATCAGTATTTTAGGTAGAAAAATAATGACACCTATAGCGGCAGCTAAAAGAGAGCAAACTAATACCCCTCCGGCTGCTAAATCCTTTATCAATCCTGCATTTTCGTTTTGTTCTTTAAAAATGACATCTACTGTTTTTTCAATGGCGGTATTGAAAATTTCTGCAGCCAATACTACCCCTATTGCAAGGGCAATAAAACACCACTCCGTTGAATTTAATTCGGTGAATACGCCAATCACAATAACTCCAGTAGCGGCAGCAAGATGCACGGGCGCATTGCGTTCATTTTTAAAAAACCATTTGATACCTGTTAGTGCAAAACCAACACTTTTGATAAACTTTACGAACATTTTTCGAAATTAAATTTTCCCACCTACAACGCAGGTTTTTTTATAGTGTTTTACATTTCCTTTCAAGTCAAATGCTTCAAAGAAAACAATAAAAATTCCAATGCGCGCCTTTTCGTTATTGTCAGTAGTGCCATCCCAAGAAACAGTACCGCTAATCGCCAACAGTTGATTTTTAATCAAACTTCTAACTAACCTTCCCTTTTCATCAAAAATACTGATATTGCCAATATAGCCGGGTGCATCAAATACATAATTTATATTCAGCACATCATTGTAACCATCATTGTCGGGTGAAAAAATTTCGGGACTCAACGTAACTTCTGTTCCTGTGGAAGTGCCGTTGCTATACTGTGAGTTTTTGTAAGCTGGACTTGCAAAACCTACGCTTTCTGCTGCTGAATGCCAGTTTGTGGCATCCTGAGTTGGGCGATTAAAATCGATACGCTCCAACGAAATGCCCTTTGTGTCGTTTAACAATGCAAAATGCCAACTGTTATAATATTGCAATTTATCGATAATTACATCTTGTAAATTGCTCAGCACAACAACATCTCCATCGATATTCATTGAGGGGATAGAAGGCATATCCACAAAGCCTTTTTTATTTATTGTAGTATATTGTGTTAATATTTTTTTGCTGTCGCTGCTAAGTACAATGTATTCTTCGGGAAATAGCAAATAACCCTCCGGGGCAATGGTATAAATAGATTCTAGTATTCCCGTAATGGTATCTTGTGACGATAAACGAAGTTCATCTAAATCAATTACCTTGTTTGAGCGATTGTATATTTCTACAAAATCAACTCCACCATCGTTGGGGTCGGGCAGTATTTCATTGATAACAATATCGTTTGCTGCAACAGGTTTAGGAATGGCAAAACGTGCTGTGTTATTGGTCGATATAACATTTCCGATGCAGTCAACAACAGATCCGTTAATGGTTAAAGTATACACTACACCCGGTACTAATGCAGTGCCAAGGTTAAGGGTAATGCTATTGTAAAACGGCTCAACACCATTAATATTAATAGGATTTCCAATACCATTGTCAATTGTGTAAGAACTTAAATTGAGCAGAGAAGTAGAATCCAGACCTTCACTGAAATAGGCTTGAATGTTGAGGTTGTCAATTACTGAAACCCGAATCAGCTCAGGAGTTTTTGAATCCAAATTCGAAGCGAAAATGGAATTCCTTCTTCCCGGTGTTCCACCACTTGTATTGGCAGAGGCTTTCCAGTTTTCGATTCCAGCACAAGGATTGTGAGGGTCGATTTGCTCCAAGCTCCAACCGCCTTCCGATTTGTTATTATCCTGATACCAATTATCCGAATAACTAACAGCCGAAATAACTTGTCCGTTTTGATCCTTTAATGTAATGCTTGTGCCTGTATTGGTGAGTGCCGGAAAGCTGGTTACTCCAACAATAGAAATGCTGTTCCCATAGGCTGCAGCTCCTGAGGTTCCGCTTAGTACAATAAAACTATCAGGAAGCAGGGTGCAATTCGGAATTGTTTTTGTGGTGGTAGTGCTGCTGATGGTCCAATTATTTAGTTGAATAGGGAAAGCCGTATTATTAAAGAGCTCCACATATTCATAATTGGGCAGACCAATAGCAGGATCGGGGTCGGCCATAATTTCATTTATCACCACATCAAAATTACCGGGCACATAATATAAAAAGTTAACACTTCCGTTGTTCATTGTATTTGCAGCAAGGTCCTTTATCCCGTTTACAGTTAAGGTATAGTTTGTGCCGCTTACAAATGGTGAAGCAAATGAAAGGTGAACCACTGTTGGATTATTATCCAGCAGGGCAAGTGCAGGGCTCCCCAACCCGTTATTGGCACTGTAGTTTGCAGCCGTTTGAGCCGAAGTTATTTCCAATGGTTCATCAAAAGTAACATCCAGTTGTGTGGCCGAAATTACACTTGCTGAAAGTATTGTTGGAGCTGTATTGTCTACAATAACAGGTCCGGCATATATGTTGTCGAAAAAGAATTTAGTTGCATTACTGATGGTGTATTTACACCAAACACCGCAATAGGAAGAGGTCATAATCGTATTATCCATCACTGTTCCCTCCGGTTGGTAATTTACGCCACCCAAGGTATCCGACAAAAGAGCCCAATTCCCTACTGCATCGCGTGTTATTTTTATACCCAAGGTATTGGTGGTTTTTGCGCAATGCCCATTAATACCATCAATTATTTTAGTGTGTGTATTCCCAACTTGTTTCCAAAGGTCAACGCTGTCAAATGAACCATTTTCACCCAAACGAATGTAATATCCATTCAGCATTGCTGTTTCTAGATTGGCAATATCGGCCATCAGATAAATGCGCACATTGTTATTGTCGGATGGCGCAAAGGAAAGTTTTACATACAAGTGCCATTCACAATTACTCGCTGTAGTGCTGGGAGTTGAAAGGTAAGACGTATCGGCTATTATTGAATTAAGTTGTAGCTGAAAAGAAGGGTTTACAAGGAACTGTGAAGCATCACCACTCCAAATGGGGGCTATAGTAAAATCGCCATCGCTAAAATCATCGCTTACTTGAGCTGCTGAAATAAATGGAATAAAAAAAATAAGACAAAGCAGTTTGCGCATTCTAGCGAGCGTTTTTTTGTATTTGTAAAGATAGTTATTTTAGGCAAAACAAAGGTTATGAAATTGTTACAGCCTTTCTCCTTGCTTTGCCATCTTAAATCCTGTTTTATGGAAATTATTCTGCGCTTCCTTGTTCCACAAGGTGGGGTTAGTGTGATTAAAATGAATGAAGTAGATTTTTGCTTTTACTGCTGTTGATTCATTCTTAAAAAGTGCCATTGTTTCTTTTACCATTGGGTGAGGAACATCCTCCATTTTTCTGTTTGGCAGTTCCGTATTATCATAAAAAGTAGCATCCAGCAAAGCTATGTCTACACTTTTAACTTCGTCAATAATATTTTTATTCCATTTTTGCCATTTATCGATATCGGGAATGAAGAGGTATTTTTTGTTTGTTGTACCTATTTTAAAACCTGCGGTTTCAGAAAATTCATCGCGGTGAGGTACAGTGAAAGTTTCAATTTGAATATTGGTTGAAAGCGCTAAAGGCACGTTTTCACTTAAGGAATTAATAACTATGTTTTTCAATGAAACCAATTGACTCCAAGGTCCGTTTGTTTCCAAAAAGGTTTTGAATTTAGGTAATACATAAACAGGAACTTCTTTCGCATTCATTACTTCTCTGCCTAATTCCATCAATCCTGTATAATGCCCTATGTGTGCATGTGTAAGTAAAATACCATCAGGTAAATAATTGTATTTACCACCTGTGCTATTCTTAAAAAGTTGTAATTGTTCCTTTATATCTGGTGTTGCTTCAAAGAGCCACCACTTATTAACGGATGAATCTACCAAGGCAAATGACACTACATTTTTCTTTAAGGAATCGTTTGCCCAAGCCATTGTGCAACATTGTTTTTTGCATCCCAAATGGGGATAACCACCATCTTGTGCTATACCTAAAATTTGTATGTATACATTGTTTTGCGCAGAACCTGTTTGAGAAAAAAGTAGAATAGTTATTATGAAAAGAAAGAAGCTTCGAGTGATTTTCATTTTATCAAATATAGAATATCTACTTAACCATTTTTGGTTCTTTAAATTTAAAGAATATAAACATGGCCATTAAACAAAGGGCACAACCAAAAATGCCGTTCAGCCTTAATCCATAATCATTACCGGGGTCTTTACCATAAATGGTAAGCAATGCAAACAATGCAATGCCCAAGGTCTGACCTAATTTCACAAACAAATATTTTATGGCAAAAAACATTCCCTCACTGTTTTCTCCTGTTTTAATCGCATCTTTTTCGGCTATTTCGGCCAGTATAGCATTGGGTAAAATTCCCAATGAAGCCAATGGAAAGGAGGCGCATATAACCAATAAATATATTTGAGTTCGAGGCGAAGCAGAAAAAGTTCCTAAAAAATAAATGGCAATAAAAATGCAGCTAAGTATGGCGAATGAAAACAGTACAATGGGTTTCTTCCCTGTTTTTTTTGCAAGAACATTAATGAGTGGGTAGAACAATAAGGATACTAAAACCATTGTTGCCATTAATTTACCGCCTTCCGATTCAGGCAGTTTTAAGAGTACTGTAACAAAATATAACAAGCCACTCGAAATGATGCTTAAGGACATATAATAGGAAAAGTCGGATACTATGTAATAGATAAAATTACGGTTTTTGAAGGTTCTTTTTATAGCAGGGAGCAATGGTAAATGAGAGGGTTTGCCCTTACAATATTTTTTTTCGTTAAGCGTCAATACCGGTATTAGCATAACTATTCCTGCAAAAATGCTGAGCCCCCAAATGGTAAATTGTAGGGCAGTCATTCTGTCGGAGACATCAAAAACAGCTTGTACTCCATCGGCAAAATTATTTACCAATGCCGAAAGAATAATGCCCAATACAAAACCTACTTGTTGAAAGGAAGAGAGTTTTACTTTGGTTTCGGAAGTATGTGCCAACTCTGGTAGCAGAGCATTGTATGGGATAATGTACGAAGTGGCTGCCATAAAAAAACCAATCAAGGTAAAACTTAACCACCAACCATTTAGTGTGCTTTCGCCTTTTACCATTGGGAAAAATGTGAGTGAACAAAAAAGCACGGAAGGGATAATGGCATATTTCATAAAGGGAGTTCTTCTTCCTTTTGGGTTGGTGCTGCGGTCGCTTAATCCTGCAATAAATGGGTCGTAAATAGCATCTATTAATCTTCCCGATGCTGTAATAATAGATAGGATGTTTAATACGCCAAACAGGATTAATTGTGGCAGCAACGATGGTAACCCAGCATTGGAAGGCGGCAGATAAAAATAGGGAAGCATTACAATAATAAGATTGCTCATTATGCTCCAGCCCATCATTCCACAGGCATACAACAATTGCTTTTTTAAAGGGATTTCCACTTGCACGAGTTAAAGATAATTAGATTTTAACAATGTGCTTATTAGACTTGTTTATATACACTTAAAAATAAATGGCCATTGTGGCAAGATTTTAGTTCGTGTTTTATAATTTTATGCGCTTATGCAACGTGTTTTATTTAGCAGTCTTATTTTGATTTTATTATTTTCTTCTTTTCAGAAAGAAAAAATAAGTACAAAAATCGTTACTTTCCCCTCGCTGGATGGTTTAACCATTACAGCCGATTATACTGAGGTAAAGAAGGATGCGGTGTGGATAGTATTGTGCCATCAAGCACGATTTAGCAGAGGCGAGTACAAGGAGGCGGTAGTAAAATTAAATAAAATGGGATTTAATTGTTTGGCAATTGATCAGCGCAGCGGCAATGAATGCAATAAGGTGAAGAATGAAACAGCAGCCTTGGCTCTGTCAAAAAAATTGCCCTCAGAATTTTTAGATGCGCAGCAGGACATACAAGCAGCCGTGGAATATATTTACAATCTAAACGGTAACAAAACAATAGTGTTAATAGGAAGTTCTTATTCTTCTTCATTGGCATTAGTGGAAGCGGCAACCAACTTTCGTGTAAAGGCAGTTATTGCTTTTAGTCCGGGCGAATATTTTAAAGATTTAAATGTTTCGCAAAACATCAAAGCCTTAAACAAGCCTATTTTTGTTACCTCTTCAAAAAACGAAGCGAAGTCGGCAGGAGCATTGTATACGAATTATGAAAATGCTAACTACGAGCAATTTATTCCGCAATCGGAAGGTGAGCACGGCTCCAAAGTATTGTGGGAAAAGAGCCCTAGCCAAAAAGAATATTGGGAAGCACTGACTCCTTTTTTGGAGAAATTGAAAAAGTGATTTGTCGCTTTATTTATTCTTCAACATATACAAATTAGGATTTTCAGCTTCTTTTTTGTCAGATTTAACAGGAGCTTTGTATTCCTTTTGTATTTTTAAAAAATCATCGTAACTTTTTATGCTGCCGGGGAAAGCAATTGCACCATTGGTACATTCAACACCACCTTCGCTGGTAGTAAAAACAATAAACAATTCATTGTCTTTAGGGGCTTCCTTCACTACTAAATAGGTAGCTGCAATTTTCATTTCTTTAATGGTGCATTCAATTTTTTTATTTTCAACGGTAAACAATTCATACTTCTCGCCCACTTTCATGACACCTTGCAATACTTTTACATTGCCCGCAAATTCTGTTGCGGATGCACCCGAAAAAACATCCGCCAATCCGCCTACTACCGGCAATGGAGTGGTTGTAGCTTTTGGTTTTGCAGCAGCTGGCTTAGCTGTTTGGGCAAAACTTATTGATGTTGACAATGCAATAAGGGCTAAAAATAGTGAGGTGCGAATTGATTTCATTGTTATATGTATTGTTTTTGTTTTCATAAAAGTACAAAAATCTTGCCAATGGAAATTTTTTTCCTAATCGATTATTTATTCTCACAAGAGTTATTGTTAGAAAGGCGGGGAGCAAATGAGCAAACGGTGCGAATTTCAGGTTTCGTGGAAATTGATGGCGTTGGCTTGTGCGACAAAACGAAGACCTGAAAATGGCGTTTGCCTTGCCCCGATAGCTATCGGGGTTTTTGATTACTTTTTTCGTCAAGGAAAAAAGTAATTAGAGTGTGAGGCAAAGCCTCACATAAATTACAGTAGATTAATATGGAACAATTAATCAATGGAATTATAGAAGACTAGCAGTACTTTACTTCGTTTATTTTCAGTAATTTTGTAGAATGAGAATTCGTATCGGTACACTTTTAACTTTTATTTTATTGCTTGCTGTAAGTGTTAACGCACAAACAGGTGGTAAAATAGAAGTGATTGAAAGCCCGAAGGTAAAAGAATTGGTAAACAGACACGTGGCATTTAATGTGGAGAAAGAAACCATTAACGGTTACCGTGTTCAAATCCATTTTGGCGGAGAACGAAAAAAGGCAGAGAAAATACGCACTGAATTTTTACAACACTACCCCGAAGTAAGTGCCTATGAGTTATACCAACAACCTAATTTTAAAGTACGTGTGGGCGATTTTCGAACACGCTTAGAAGCACAAAATTTTTTAAAGCAATTGGCAGGAGAATTTCCAAGTGCATTTATTGTGACTGACGATATTAATCTTCCAAAACTTAACTAATATTTATTATAAATGATTACCATAGACCAACTTAAAAACGTGTTGGAGCGCAAAGATGCACTGAGGGGGCACCTTTGACATCGACAAGAAGCTACGACAGGTAGAAGAAGAAGAAGAGAAAAGTTTAGCTCCTAATTTTTGGGGTGATTCCAAAAAGGCAGAGGAGCAATTACGCACCATAAAATCGTTGAAACAATGGACAGAGGGTTTTATATCCCTTGATAGCTATTGCGATGATTTGCAAACCATTTATGAATTTTATAAGGAGGGTGAAGCTACTGAACAAGAGGTAGAAGAGCAGTATAAGTTAACGTATACTAAACTCGAAGACCTGGAGTTTAAAAATATGCTCAGCGGAAAGGAAGATTTGTTGAGCTGTGTGGTGCAAATTAATTCGGGTGCAGGGGGCACGGAAAGTTGCGACTGGGCGTCAATGTTGATGCGAATGTACATTATGTGGGCAACAAAAAATGGCTATAAAATTACGGAAACAGACAGGCAGGATGGCGATGCAGCAGGAATAAAATCGGTTACCTTGCAAATTGAAGGAGAGTATGCTTATGGCTATTTAAAGGGGGAGAACGGAGTACACCGCTTGGTGAGGATTTCACCCTTTGATGCCAATGCAAAACGACACACCTCTTTTGCATCGGTGTATGCTTATCCGCTTATTGATGACACCATTGAGATTGACGTAAATCCGGGAGACATTGATTTTGAAACATTCCGTGCGGGGGGGGCAGGAGGCCAAAATGTAAACAAAGTTGAAACTGCTGTTAGGCTTTACCATAAACCATCGGGCATTATTATTAAAAATCAGGAATCGCGTTCGCAATTGCAAAACAAGGAAAACGCTATAAAGTTGTTAAAGTCGCAGTTGTACGAAATTGAAATACGCAAAAGGCGGGAGTCAATTAATGCCATTGAAAGTGGAAAGAAAAAAATAGAGTGGGGTTCACAAATACGCAACTATGTGATGCACCCCTATAAACTGGTAAAGGATGTTCGTACCGATTATGAAACATCCAATGTACAAGCAGTAATGGATGGCGATTTAGACGCCTTTATAAAAGCCTATCTGATGGAATACGGGAATAGCTAAAACAAAAAGCCACACAATTTGTGTGGCTTTTTTGTTTTCTTTTACTGAGAATTATTTTATAAACAAACTGAATAAATAATAGAAAGTTGCAGCTACAATTCCTGTTACCGGAATAGTAAGTATCCAAGCCCATATCAATTCAATGGTAACGCCCCAACGAACAGCCGAGGTTCTTTTCAATGCTCCTACGCCAATAATGGCTCCTGTAATGGTGTGTGTAGTACTTACCGGAATACCCAATGCCCCTGTACTGAATAAGGTAACAGCACCGGCCGTTTCGGCAGCAAATCCTTCAAATGGTCTTAGCTTGGTAACTTTTTGCCCCATTGTTTTTACAATCTTCCAACCGCCCATCATTGTTCCCAAAGCAATTGCTGAATAACACGTTATTGGAACCCAGTTTGGAATATCTTTAATATCACCAATTTGCCCACCGGCAAACAATGCAGCAGCAATAATTCCTATTACTTTTTGAGCATCGTTACCTCCGTGACCCAAGCTGAATGCGGCAGATGACACTAACTGTAAGCCCCTAAAAACTTTATCTACTTTACTAGGATTAGAATTTTTTACCAATTGTGTAGAAATAGCAGATATGATGATTGAAACCAGCATACCAATAATCGGAGCAAGAAGAATAAATGCCAATGGAGGCAAAATTTTATCCATTTTTACAGCGTGAAAACCTGCGTGTGCTATAGCAGCACCGGCAAATCCTCCAATAAGTGTATGCGAAGAACTAGAAGGGATACCTTTCCACCAAGTTAGCAGGTTCCAAAAAATGGCAGCACACAAGCCCGAAGCAACAACAACAAGTGTTAAGCCTTCCGGCTTTACAATTTTAGCAACCGTATCGGCAACTTTTAAGTCGAATATCCAAAATGCCAAAAAGTTAAAAAATGCGGCCCAAATAACGGCTGCTACGGGAGAGAGAACATTGGTAGAAACCACTGTTGCAATTGAGTTGGCGGCATCATGAAACCCATTGATAAAATCAAAGATAATGGCCAATATAATAATGATGATAAGAAATGTTGACATATTGATTGGTTTAAAATTAGTTTACAAATCTCCTTAGCTGTGTTTAACCAATATGCTTGATAGCACATTTGCCGCATCTTCGCATTTATCGGTTGCTGTTTCTAAGTTTTGCAATACTTCTTTAATTTTAATCAACTCAATGGCGTCTTTTTCTTCTTCAAATAATTTTGCTACAGCATTATCAAACACATCGTCCGCGTGGTTTTCAATACTGTTTATTTTAATACTTGCTTCACGAATGGTATTTGTGTTTTTTAAATCTCGTAACTCGTGTATGGCTTTATAAAGCTCATCAGCGGCTTGTTGAATTAACTCGGCCAATTTTATCATAGCCGGAGAAATTTTAGTGACTTTATATATTTCAATCCTTTTTGCCGAACCGTGAATATGATCCAATATATCATCGATAGCCGATGTTAGTTCGTGTATGTCCTCACGGTCAAAGGGGGTAATAAACGTAGCACTTAATTGATGCATAATTTCGTGGGTAACCTTATCGCCCTCGTGTTCTATGCGTTCAATTTCACGAATAAGCACAACCCTTTCTTCGGCAGAAGTTGTTGTTAAAGCATCGTACAATGCTTTAGAGATTGTAACTAGGTTAAGGGATGCTTTTTCCAATAAAGGGAAAAATATTCTGTCTTTTGGAATTAGTAATTGTAGGATGCCCATAGTGTTTATTTTTAGATTTTATACAAAACAAATCTATCATTAAAACACGTTAGGTTAACATCGAGTTAATATTGGTAACACTAAATTAATATTGTTAACAATTCCTTAACATTAGGCTATTTCTCTTCAGTATGCTTCAATACCTTTGCTTCGATATAAAAGATAATCTCTTCTGCAATGTTTTTTGACTGATCGCCAACACGTTCAAGCTTTCGGATAATTGACATTATACTAAGATAATGCAGCGCATTATCAGGGTTTTCTTTCAATAACCGTAATGTTGTTTTGGTGCAATCTTTGTTTATTTCATCCAATCTGTCGTCTTTTAAAAATACTTGTCGTGCTAGTTTCGTGTCTTCTTGCAACAGGGCTTCCAGTGTGTTGTCGAGCATTGAAGTGGCTGTATTACACATTTCTTCAACACAATAGCCTTTTATTATTTTTTCATCAAAAGGCCTGTCAACTTCCATCACATATCTTGCAATTCCTTCCGCATTATCACCAATTCGTTCAAGGTTGGCATTTATTTTTAGGGCAGCTAGTACAAAACGCAAATCAACGGCAACCGGATTAAAAAGCGCAAAGATGTTTTCACAATCCCTGTCAATTTTCAACTCCAATGCATTTATTCGATTTTCATTTACAATTATTTCTCGTGCCAAATCCCTGTCAAAATGCAGCAGTGCATCGCGCCCTTTGAACAATTGAATTTTTACAAGCCTCGTCATTTCAATGAGGTCTTCTTTCAGTAAATGAAGTTCTGTTTCTAAATGTGACATACAATTATTATTTATCCAAATCTACCTGTTATGTAATTTTGGGTTTGTTGATTTTTAGGATTCGTAAATATTTCTTTTGTTTCACCATATTCAATTAGACTTCCCATATAAAAAAAGGCTGTGTAATCGCTCACTCTGCCCGCTTGCTGCATATTGTGTGTAACAATTACGATGGTGTATTTCTTTTTTAGTTCGTAAATAAGTTCTTCTATTTTTGAAGTAGAGATGGGGTCGAGTGCCGATGCAGGCTCGTCCATTAACAATACAGTAGGTTCAATTGCCAAAGCCCGGGCAATGCACAAACGTTGTTGCTGTCCGCCCGATAATTCAAATGCTGATTTTTTAAGTTTATCTTTTACTTCGTCCCACAAGGCCGATTGTTGTAGAGACTTCTCAACGCTTTCATCCAGTATTTTTTTGTTATTAATCCCGTTTACCCTTAATCCGTAAGCTACATTTTCATAAATGGATTTTGGAAATGGGTTTGGTTTTTGAAACACCATCCCTACTTGTTTTCTAAGTTCATCCGTAACAACAGCTTTATCGTAAATATTTTTGCCATCCAACAATACGCTGCCATCAATTTTAACATTATCAATCAAATCGTTCATTCTGTTAAATGTACGGAGGTAAGTTGATTTACCACATCCCGATGGACCAATTAGCGCAGCAACCGTATTTGCTTTAACTGCCATTGAAACATTTTTCAATGCGTGAAAATCGCTGTAGTAAAGATTTAAATCAATTGATTCCAGTTTATTCATTAGTTCATTTTTACTTTTTTACCAAAATACTTTCTAAGTGCATTCGCCAATAAATTTGCAATTAATACAATTACTATCAGCACAAGTGCTGTTCCATAAGCCATTGGTCTTGATTCTGCCACATTTGTTCCGCTTGTTGTGATAACGTATAGGTGATAAGGCAAGGCCATTACTTGATCAAAAATACTGTGTGGAAGTTTCGGCAGAAAATAAGCTGCAACGGTAAACAGAATAGGTGCTGTTTCGCCCGATACACGACCAATGGATAAAATTAAACCCGTAATAATGTTTGGAAAAGCAATAGGAATAACAACCTTACTGGTTGTTTGCCATTTGCTTGCACCCAAGCCCAGGCTTGCTTGTCGGAATGTATCCGGAACAGCTTTTAATGCTTCTTCTGTTGTTCTGATTACTACAGGTAATGCAAGTAGTCCCAATGTTAAAGAGCCCGCCAATATAGAATCACCAAATTTTAATTGGTTCACAAACAAGGCCATTCCAAACAGTCCAAAAATAATAGAGGGGATACCCGCTAAATTATTTGTCATTTGTTTGATGACTTTTTTAACAATACCATCCTTAGTATACTCGTTAATATAAATTGCAGAAGCCACACCAATTGGAAATGCAAACAGCATACTTCCTGCAACCAAATAAAGTGTACCAATAATAGCAGGATATATTCCTCCTTTTGTCATTCCGTCTTCGGGCATTTGTGTAATAAACTCCCAGCTGATAGCTTTTATACCGTTGCTTACTAAAAAATAAAGTATATAAAATAGAATTGCCACTACACCAAAACTGAGTATACGAAACAACCAAAAAGCAATTTGCTCGTTTCGTCTTTTTCTAGATGCTATTGTTGAGCCCATTGCTTAGTGACTTTTATGTTTGTTGCGTGAAGAGATTGATTCAACAAGCAAATTAATGATTAGTGTAATGATAAAAAGTATGCAGCCCAATGCGAACAATGCCTTAAAGTGTAAGCCTCCTTGTGCGGCTTCACCCAGTTCGGCTGCAATGGTAGCAGGAATAGTACGTACAGGCTCTAGTATGGTATGTGGTATTACAGCAGCATTTCCGGTAACCATAAGCACAGCCATTGTTTCGCCAATGGCACGACCAATGCCCAGAATAGCTCCTGCGGTTATTCCGGAAGCAGAATAAGGAATAACAACCCTATATATGGTTTGCCATTTTGTTGCACCCAATGCTAAACTTGCCTCTTTCATTGCACGAGGAGTATTTCTCATTGCATCTTCCGAAACAGTAATAATGGTTGGTAATGCCATAATGCCCAATACAATGCTTCCTGATAAGGCTGTTTCACCAACAGGCAAATGAAATAGTTGTTGAACCAATGGGACAATTACAATTAATCCAAAAAAACCATATACCACAGAAGGGATACCTGCCAATAATTCTATGAGTGGTTTCATTACTCTTCTCACTCTGCTGTGTGCAATATCACTCATATAAACAGCTGTAGCCAAGCCTAATGGAAGTGCCAATAATATGGCTCCTAAGCTTACCCATAAGGTTCCAAGTATTAAGGGCATTGCGCCAATTTGTGCAGCAGGCTGTGCGCTTGGGAACCATTCTTTTCCTTTGAATAAAGTTTTCATTGAAACTTTTTCAAGGGGAAGTACCTTTCCTTTAAAATTTTTGCTCAAATATTTTTCCGGGAAATAAGCCAATATACCTGGGATACTATCAACCAAACGGTTTACGCATTCTGAAAGTCCTTCAAAATTTTCGCCTATTTCTTCATCGCTGTAATAATTTCCAATATCATCTATTCTGAAAAGTATTATGGTATCTTTTTTACCACCAACTTCATTCCAATAAACAATGTTTTGGTCAAAAATTTCTTTTATTTGACTGCCTGTAAGTTCTTTAATAGTATTGTTTTTGTTAACAGCCATTACGGAACCCTTTTCTACAGTAGAATCTCCAAACAAAGAAATTCCTTGAGAAAAGAGAAAAACAACGATGAGCAAAACAGTTATACTTGTAATAGAACTGCTGACCAATAAGATGGATTCAATTATTTTTTCCTTTATTTTTCTTGCCTTCATAAATCACTACAAAAGTACCTATGTCCCCTCTTTAAAGGTGTTTAAGAAAGTTATGCTTAGGTTAATTTAATGTTACGTAAATGTTAATACATAATTACGGGACATAAAAAAAGCGACTCTTTTGAGTCGCTCTTAAAAAAATTAATTGAAGTTTACTTCAAAGGAACATAGCCCTCTGTTTCTACTATTTTTTGTCCTTCTGCTGATAAAACAAAATCTACAAAAGGTTTAACTGTTTTTTCAACTTTATTTGGGTAGTAGTAAAACAAAGGGCGTACAATAGGGTAGCTTTTGTCCTTTGCTGTTGCCATTGATGGCTCAACAAATGTTTTTCCTTTGTTGTATGATACTTTCAGTGCTTTTACTGTTTTTTCCATATAGGCTAAACCTACATATCCAATAGCTCCTTTTGTTTGACTAACTGATTGTACAATTGCTCCGGTTGCCGGCATATTCAATACATTACTGCCGTAATTTTTTTTGTTCATTACGTGTTCTTTAAAAAATTCGTAAGTCCCTGAACTTGATTCACGAGAATAAACAACTATTACCATATCGTCACCGCCCACTTCTTTCCAGTTTTTTATTTTACCAGTATATATTCCCTCTAATTGTTCGCGTGTTAACTGTGACACTTTATTATTAGGATTAACAATTACAGACAAAGCATCGTTTGCTATAATAACTTCTTTAAATGGGCGACCACCGTCCTGCATTTTCATTTTTTCATCCATTTTCATTTTACGTGAAGACATTGCTATATCTGTTGTGCCATCCATAAGTGCTGCAATTCCAACACCGCTCCCCCCGCCAGTAACAATAATTTTTGAAGATTTATTTGTTTTCATAAAAACCTCAGCTTCCTTTTGTGATAAAGGCAATACGGTATCGCTCCCTTTAATTTTCTGTGCAAACATTGTGCTGGTTCCAAGAATGCAAATTGCTGTTGTAATAATTGAAATTCTTTTTTTCATTGTCTTTTATATTTTTTACAAAATTCGTTTAGTTATGTTAAGCAAATGTTTCTTTTGAGTTAATTAAAACTCATTAGTTTTAGGATGAAAATCAAAAGTCCTGTATTATTAACATGACTTTTGAATTTCTTTTTTAAAATTTATACTGCATTCTCACGGTTACAACATTGTCTTTAATGTCACGGGTGTAACCTTTAATTGCTGTACTTTCGTTAGTAACCATATCATAAAATACCATTAACTTAACGTTAGTGTGAAAGCGATATGTTGCACCAAATGTGTATGTATCAAAACGAATATCAGCAACTTTAGTGTTAGTGCTCTTTTTGCCAATTTCAGCACCTGAAACATTTACGTTAGGATCGTACCAGTCATACTTCGCAACAACTTGAAATTTTGATTGACCAAGGTTCTGTATAAAATAGGCATATGCTCCATCAAAATCTCTGTGATAGATTGCCGATGTTGGTGCTGCCCCCAAACTTCTTGTTGATTTGTCGGTACCCGGTTGCTGTCCTTGAATGTATTCCACTCTTATAGTTGTAATACCAATTAGCCAATCCAATGAAAGTTGGCCATCAAAACACATATATTCTCTTCTTGCTACTCTGTTATAATTTGCAGTGTCGCTTGCAAATTCAAACCCTTTATCAGAATTTGGCAATGTTGCAGAATTATAATCTTTAACTGTACCTATGCGGTAACCACCATAATAATATGAGCCACCTATTCCAAAAATTATTTTTTCATTTTTTGTACCCCCTACATAAGATAAGCGTCCTGTGAAATCTTTATGACTATCAAATTCAGAAGCAACTCCTGCAGAACCATTCATCATAGCGGCATCGAATTTTAATCCGTTTAACGGAGATGTTTTTGATGCTTTAAAGGTACCGAAAATACCTAAATCACGTTCAGTTGGAAAAAGCGTTTGATTGTAACGAGCACGTTCAGGAGTTTCACGCTCACTGGAAGATTGGGTTAATTCAAAGCCGAATTGATCTTGCAACAAACCTGCAGTAATGCTAAACATTTTTGTCCAAGGGTCAGTAACTTTTATATATGTTTCACGCATAAACAATCCTTTTTCGGTGATATCTGTATTTATCATCATCACTGCATTGTTGTTTTCATAGGTAAACTTAAAACGGCCTCGTCTCAGCATTATACGACTATAGTATGGCGAACCATTGCTAAAATCACCTCCTGCAACAGATGGTGCTCCAGCAGAATCAATATACTGCCATTGCGGTTGCATATAACCAGTAATTTTTAGTTTTTTCATTTTACTTAAGTCATCAGTTATACTGTGTATTGACTTAGCAAGTGTATCTGTGGGACTAACCACATCTTGTGCCTTTACTAATGATTGGCTTAGGATTAATGTTGCCCAAAAGCCCATTAATAGAACATTTCTTTTTTGATTCATTTACCTTAATTTAAAGTTATGTAACAATTAGTATTAAAATTTAATGTTACAAATGAATAAAATTTTTGTGAACGCAAAATTTCGAATGCGTTAACATAATGTTAAGTTTTGGGGGTTATAAAATAAAATTTATAGGGTTTTAATTATGGGAAGGCTTACTTAACAGCTCTTTAACCATATTTAGTAATGCCAGTATAGAAATGGGTTTTGACACATAATGTGTTGCCCCGGCATCCATTGCAGAGAGTACTTGATAATCGTCATTAGTTGCACTTAGAAAGATAAAAGGAGTTTCACTTAATTCAATTTTTTCACGCATTTTTCTACACATTACAATACCATTCATTACTGGCATTAAAATGTCGGAAATAATTAAATCGGGCTTATTGCTAAGTGCCGACTGCAAACCAAGTTCACCATTGTTTGCAGTAAACACCTCGTGCCCTTGTTTTTTTAGGTTATAGGATATAAACTCCAAAATATCCGGTTCATCGTCAACTATAAGAATCTTCTTTGTCATATTTGTTTTTTACAAAGGTCTAGCCTTAATGTTTCCAAAATATATAAAGAATGTAAACGAATTGTTAAGGTCATTTATGGAATAATCTTCGGGTGCATTTTTGTATTTTTTAACAAAAAAATCAGTTTTTACGCAGTTTGTCTTTCTGAAATAGTTCAAAATATTAGTACATTTGGCCCGAATTGATATTTTATCTTTTGAAAAAAACAGTAACCTATATTTTGCTTGTACTCGTGTCGTTTGCTTATTGCTATGATACCATTCAGTATTTTTCAAAAATTATGGGGAATGACTCAATGACTTGGGTAGATGACTTTAAATGTGAGGAAAGGAGTTCGGAATCAAAGGAGTCGAATGAAAAAAACGATAAACTAAATTTTTCGGATGATTTTTATTTTGATAACAATCGGTTTGCTAATAATTTAATTTACGATCAAACAGAACGTAGTCGTTTTTGCTCTATAAATAACAAGAATTCTTCATCCGATTATAGCCAAGAGGTGTATTTCCCACCGGAATTGATATAATCAAAGCAAGGACAGGGGAGAAGCCTTCTTCTTTGTTTTTAATTTCATTTTAATTTCAACCGTTAAGTAATTAAATCAAACCTGTTTTGGGCTTGATTGTTATACAATAATATTCATTTTATGAGCAAACAAAGTAATAAGGAGCTATCCTTTAAATATTTTAAAAACGATTTGCCTGCAAGCATTGTTGTTTTTTTTGTAGCTGTTCCCTTGTGTTTAGGGATTGCTTTAGCATCGGGTGCGCCATTATTTGCGGGTATAATTGCTGGTTTTGTTGGAGGGATTGTGGTTGGTGCTGCTAGTGGATCGGCACTTGGCGTTAGTGGTCCTGCCGCTGGATTAGCCGTTATTGTTTTAAGCTCCATAGCATCTCTTGGTGGCTCCTGGACTGCATTTTTAACAGCAGTGGTATTGTCAGGAATTTTACAAGTTATTTTAGGATATGCCAAAGCAGGATTTATTGGTTATTTTTTTCCATCTTCTGTTATAAAGGGCATGTTAACGGGCATAGGATTACTTATTATTTTAAAACAACTTCCGCATGCTTTGGGTTGGGATAAAGACTTAGAGGGAGATGATGCTTTTTTTCAACCAGATGGACAAAACACGTTTTCGGAAATTTGGAGAGCTATTGAATTCGTTACTCCCGGAGCAGTTCTTATTGCAATTGTTTCACTAGCAATTTTAATTTTATGGGACAAGGTATTAACCCAAAAGCATAAAATATTTCAATTAATTCAAGGCCCTATTGTAGTTGTAATACTTGGAATTATTTTAAATGTTTGTTACCAAAACCAAATTTTTAATTTTACTTTGGCAAACGATCAAGTAGTTCGATTGCCTGTTCCAAAATCATTTTCTGATTTTATAACACAATTTACATTTCCGGATTTTTCTGTTCTAGCCAATTTTGAAGTATACAAAGTTTCAATTGTGTTAGCTGTTGTTGGTAGTTTAGAAACATTATTAAGTGCAGAGGCAGCAGATAAAATGGATCCCCAAAAAAGAATAACACCAACCAATAGAGAGCTAAAAGCACAGGGGCTTGGAAACATAATTTCGGGATTAATAGGCGGCTTGCCCATTACGCAAGTAATTGTTAGAAGTTCGGCAAACATTTCATTTGGTGCAAAATCAAAAATGTCGACTATTTTACACGGTATTTTTTTATTAATTAGTGCCATAACAATTGCAAGTGTTTTAAATTTAATTCCCTTGGCGAGTTTAGCAGCTATTCTTTTAATGGTAGGCTATAAACTTGCTAAACCCTCTCTTTTCAAAGAAATGTATCGCTTGGGTTGGGAGCAATTTATTCCCTTTGCCGCAACAGTTATAGCGATTCTTGCAACCGATTTGCTAAAAGGAATTACGGTAGGTATTTTGCTTGGAATATTTTATACACTGCGTCATAGTTACAGAAATTCACACCATATGACAAAGATCACTACCAATGAAAAAGAACAAGAGGTACACCATCTAGTTTTGGCAGAAGAAGTTTCTTTTTTTAACAAAGCCAGCTTTATTAGAGTTTTAGATGCGATACCCGCCAATTCAAAAGTGATTATTGATTGTTCTAAATCAAAATCGATAGCATACGATGTATTGGAACTAATTAAGAATTATGAAAGCAATGCTAAAACGAAAAATATTACTGTAGAAAAAATAAATTAT
>CAIMGI010000195.1 GCA_903840505.1 uncultured Bacteroidota bacterium | reverse complement strand
TCAGAAGTTTAATCAGCAATACAAAATCACTTATTCATCCTGAAGCATATTCACTGAAACAATACTCATCGCCACACGCTGCTGCCGAAGATGAAGGAATTGAAATTGATCCCGGCAGCATAAAAATTCCAGCCACCAATAATCGACTCATCATTGAAGGTGCGGGGGGATTAATGGTTCCTCTTACACATAACTTTTTTATCATCGACCTTATTAAACAACTGGATTGTGAAGTAATATTGGTTGGACAAAATTACCTTGGGAGCATTAACCATACCTTACTTTCAATTGACGCCTTACGAAAACACAATATTCCATTAAAAGGTTTTGTGATGAATGGAGCACCTCATAAAATGTCGGAAGACATAATCATTGAATATATAGGAATGCAACCGCTTACACACATTTCTAAAGAGAGAGAAGTAAACAAAGAGGTAATTACAAAGTATGCCGATGCCTTAAAAAACATTCAACTATAATGACAGCACTTTCCATTCGCGACTCAAAAGTTGTTTGGCACCCATTTACTTTTTTGAAAAGTAAACAATTACCCATTGCTATCCATAAAGCAAAAGGTATTTACTTTTATGATGACAAGGGAAACAAGTATATAGATGGCATTTCATCTTGGTGGGTAAATGCTCACGGACATTGCCACCCTTATATTATTAAAAAGATTCACCAACAGTTGCAAAAACTGGAACATTCCATTTTTGCATCCTTTACACACGAGCCGGCCATAGAACTTTCCGAAAGGTTACTGAAGAAATTACCTGGAATGTCAAAAGTGTTTTTTTCCGACAATGGATCTACCTCAGTAGAAGTTGCCCTTAAAATGGCATTTCAATATTGGAGCAATAAAGGAACACCTCGCACCAAAGTAATTGCTTTTAAAAACGGATACCACGGTGACACCTTTGGCGCAATGAGCGTAGGTGCCCGTAATGCTTTTAACAATGCCTTTGAGCCAATGCTTTTTGATGTTATACACATTGATGTCCCGACCAAAGGAAATGAAAAAAAAGCAATGCAACAATTGCAAAATGCGGTTAAAAAAAACGATGTTGCTTGTTTTATTTTTGAACCGCTGGTACAGGGTGCGGGAGGAATGGTTATGTATGAAAGCAAGATCCTGAACGAAATGCTAGCACTGTGTAAAAAGCACAATTGCATTAGCATAGCCGATGAAGTAATGACCGGTTTTGGACGAACAGGAAAAATGCTTGCCATTGACTATCTTACAAACAAACCAGATATTATTTGTTTATCAAAAGCGCTTACGGGAGGATTTATGCCCTTGGGACTTAGCATTTGTAATTCTACTATTTACAATGCCTATGTTAGTGATGATAAAACAAAAACCTTTTTTCACGGACATTCCTACACCGGAAATCCAACTGCCTGTAGCGCAGCATTGGCTAATTTGGATATTTTCGATAAACCTGCTACTTTTAAAAACATTACCCGCATAAACGAACAACACCTCAACTTTCAAGCGAAAGTAAAACAGCATAAAAATATCTTGGATGTACGTATAACCGGAATTATCATTGCTTTTGAAATTCGCACCAAGGAAAAAACTCATTACCTCAACAGCATCTCCGAAACTATGGCAGCCTTCTTTTTAAAAAGGGGCATTATTTTACGTCCCCTTGGAAATGTATTGTACATTCTACCACCCTATTGTATTACAAATACAGAACTAAAAAGTATTTATAAAGTGGTGAATGAGTTTTTGGATTCGTTCTAAAACTTTATCGTCACCCCACCTAAATAATACCTGCTTGCCTGCGGATAATAATAACTCTCGGTAGTGGCAAAGCCTCCGTATTTATAACTAAAGGTGTAACCATTGGAAACATAACTTTCACTAAATAGATTATTTACCATAGCTGTAAGCGCTATCTCTTTAAATAATTTGCTTTTTATGCTATACGCTAATCGCAT
>CAIMGI010000194.1 GCA_903840505.1 uncultured Bacteroidota bacterium | reverse complement strand
TAGTATTTAACTTATTTGAGTTTGTAACTCAATACATTGTAATAAAACAAGCTTTAAGAAAAATTACTTTTTTTAAAGCTTGTTTTTGTTATTTAAAAAGTATGTATTAGATTTGTATCTAATTAAAATAATTATTATTAATACCTAAAAAAAAAAAAATGAAAAAATTAGTATTATTTGCTTCCGCTGCTATGATTGTATTATCAATGGCTTCTTGTAAAAAAGATTACACTTGTACTTGTACAGTATTTGGTATCACGGTTTCTCAAGATTATAATGACTTGAAAAAGAAAGATGCTGAAACTTTAGAGGCTAGCTGTACAGCTGGTGGGTATTGCACTTGGGCAACAAAATAATTTTATCTTTGTAATAAAAAAAGCCACTTTAATTAAAGTGGCTTTTTTTATTACTTTTAATTTTATACTTTTACAGCAATCATTTTAAATTCCAATATCGTGAAAAAAGCACTTTCTTTTGTTTTAATTGTTATCGCAACAATTACATCTTCTTGTAATAAGTGTGAAACTTGCTCTCATACATTTAAATTGGGTGGAGTTGATTCAACTGTAAGTTATCCTCAAACTTGTGGAAATAAAAAGGATATTGAAAAGTATGAGCAAGTTGTTCGTGCAGATGCCGCAATTAATGGTTCTGTTGTAACTTGTATTGCCCCCGATACAAAATAGTTTTATCAAATAAACGAAATGCAAATTATTCAGTTACTCTGAATAGTCGATATTATAATGTAATCCAACACTTGATTTTCGTTGCATTGCTTGTTTTATAATAATATAACCCACCTTTATCATATTGCGAAGTTCACATAAGTCGGGCGACAGTGTTGTGCGTTCATAAAGATGTTCTGTTTCGTTGTGTAATATTAATAATCTGTCAAAAGCTCTTTTTAAACGCAAGTTCGACCTTACAATCCCAACATAATTGCTCATTATTTCTTTTAGCTCCTTTTTACTTTGGGTTATTAATACCATTTCTTCAGGGCTAAATGTCCCTTCCGTATTCCATTGAGGAATTTTTTCGCACCAACTATTATTCTTTCTGCTTTCAATCGAGTGTTTTGCCGCCTTGTCTGCAAATACCACCGCCTCTAAAAGGGAATTGGAAGCAAGTCGATTGGCTCCGTGTAAACCGGTTGAGGCACATTCACCCACAGCATATAAGTAACGGATTGAGCTAAGACCATTTTCATTCACTTTTATCCCACCACAAGAATAATGAGCAGCAGGTAAAACAGGGATATAGTCCTTTGTGAAATCGATACCCAAGCCTAAACATTTTTTATGGATGTTTGGAAAATGGGTAATGAATTCTTCTTTATTAATATGCCTACAATCTAAATAAACAAAATCATCTCCGCGTACTTTCATTTCATTGTCTATTGCTCTTGCAACAATATCACGTGGTGCAAGGGATTGTCTGCTGTCGTACTTATGCATAAATTCATTTCCATCCATCGTTTTTAAAATTCCACCTAAGCCTCTAACTGCCTCCGTAATTAAAAAGGAAGGGTCTTCACCTGGATTATAAAGTGAAGTAGGGTGGAACTGCATAAATTCCATTCCTTCAATTTTGCCTTTTGCACGGTAAACCATCGCAACTCCATCTGCAGTAGCAATAAGCGGGTTGGTGGTCGTAGCATATATTTGTCCTGCTCCTCCTGTTGCAATAAGTGTTGAAGTTGCTATTATCTTTTCTATAGCATTGGTTTTGGTATTCAGTGCATATACTCCATAACATTCAATTCCGGGTGTTTTGCTTGTTACATAAGCCCCTAAATGATGTTGCGTTATTATATCCAAGGCAAAGCAATCACACAAAATGCTAATATTTTTGTGTTTTTTTACTTGTTCCACTAAAGCTCTTTCTATTTCATATCCTGTATTGTCTTTGTGATGCAGAATGCGTGATTCCGAGTGTCCGCCTTCTTTCGCCAAATCGTATTCACCATTTTTATTCTTATCGAAATGTGTGCCTATTTCTATTAGCTCTTTTATTCTTTCTGTGGATTCCGTTACAACCATCCTTACAATTTCTTCATTACATATTCCAGCCCCACAAATGAGTGTGTCCTGTATGTGTTTTTCGTAACTATCGGTTGGATGTATAACAGCTGCTATACCTCCTTGGGCATATTGGGTATTGGTTTCCGTTAAGGATGAACTTTTTGTAAGAATGCAAACGCTGCCGTGATTGGCAACTTTTAATGCATAACTCAATCCTGCAATTCCCGAACCGATGATTAGAAAGTCGACTCTTTTTTCCATTTATAGCAAACTAAGTTGCTTTTTAAAACTTACTTTATCTTCTATGATTTGTGCCAATGCATCAATGCCAACACGCTCTTGTAGCATTGTGTCGCGGTAACGCAGGGTTACTGTATTGTCTTCCAACGATTGATGATCGATGGTTACACAAAATGGAGTTCCAATAGCATCTTGTCTCCTATAACGCTTACCGATAGTGTCTTTTTCATCGTAGGTACAAGCGTTATCGTATTTTAGTAAGTTCATTATTTCGTGTGCCTTTTCCGGCAAACCATCTTTTTTAATGAGTGGAAATACGGCCACTTTTATAGGTGCTAAAAAGGCAGGTAAGTTTAATGCCACACGTGTTGTGCCATCTTCCAATTTTTCCTCAACATAGGCTTTCGACATTACTGCGAGAAATAATCTGTCGAGACCGACAGACGTTTCTACAACATAAGGAACATAATTTTGGTTAAGCTCCGGATCGAAGTACTGTAATTTTTTTCCCGAATGTTGTTCGTGTGCTTTTAAATCGAAGTCGGTGCGACTGTGAATACCCTCTAATTCCTTGAATCCGAAGGGAAAGTTAAATTCAATATCACAGGCAGCATTAGCATAGTGTGCCAACTTTAAATGATCGTGAAAGCGGTAATTGTTTTCACCAAACCCCAGTGAATTGTGCCACTTCATACGCGTTTCTTTCCAGTAATTGTACCATTCCATTTCTGTACCGGGACGAACAAAAAATTGCATTTCCATTTGTTCAAACTCGCGCATACGGAAAATAAATTGTCGCGCTACAATCTCATTGCGAAAAGCTTTTCCGGTTTGTGCTATACCAAATGGAATTTTCATTCTGCCTGATTTTTGTACATTTAAAAAATTTACAAAAATACCTTGGGCCGTTTCAGGACGTAAATATATGGTGTTTGCATCTTCACTTACTGAACCCATTGATGTACTGAACATCAAGTTAAATTGGCGTACATCGGTCCAGTTTTTTGAACCCGAAACAGGACAAACAATTTCGCAATCGATGATAATTTGACGAACCTCTGTCAAATCATTTTTCTCTAATGCATCTTTGAATCGCTTATTTATATTGTCAATTTTGGTTTGATTCTCAATCACCCTTGCATTTGTTGAACGAAATGTTGCTTCATCAAATGATTCCCCAAAACGTTCTTTTGCTTTATCTACTTCCTTTTGAATCTTTGCTTCAATTTTAGCCAGGTGGTCTTCTATCAGCACATCGGCACGGTAACGCTTCTTGCTTTCTTTATTATCTATTAAAGGGTCACTGAAGGCATCAACATGTCCTGATGCTTTCCAGGTAGTAGGATGCATAAATATAGCAGCATCAATGCCCACTATATTTTCGTGCATTTGCACCATCGATTTCCACCAATATTCTCGTAAATTCTTTTTTAATTCAACACCCATCTGTCCATAATCATACACAGCACTTAAGCCATCATAGATTTCGCTGCTTTGAAAAATAAATCCGTACTCCTTTGAGTGGGAAATAATGTTTTTGAAAATATCCTCTTGGTTTGCCATAGTTTCGCAAAATTATAAATTATATCGATGTGTTTATCTGTCAATATTTATTCCTTGTTATTTTATAGGCTGAGATAATTGTTACTTTTGCGTCTTACTTTTACTTCTTTTGAAAACAAAATTTGTATTGCTCTTCTTTCTTACTATTTCAATCGTTACTGCTCAGAATAACGCAATTAAAATATCGGGTTTTGCCGATGTGTATTATGCATACAATTTTAACAAGCCTTCTGATCAAAATATCCCCCTGGCATATAATCATAGTCGCCACAATGAAGTAAATGTAAATAATTTGTTGCTGGGCTTTAAAAGCAATACGGAGCGGGTAAGAGCAAATGCAGTATTTCATACAGGTACTTATGTTCAGGCCAATTACAGTGCAGAACCGCCTTTGTTGCGATACATCAATGAAGCGAATGTGGGAATGAAATTACATAAAAAAGTGTGGGTAGATGTGGGAATCATCCCTTCGCACATTGGTTTAGAAACGGCTATTTCAAAAGATAATTGGACATTAACACGCTCATTTTGTGCGGAGAATTCACCCTATTATGAAAGCGGTGCAAAAGTAACTTTTTTGCCAAATGATAAGTGGACACTGGTTGCATTGGTATTAAATGGTTGGCAAAATATAATCGAAAAAAATTCTAATAAGGCAGTAGGTGTTCAAGCACAATTTTATCCCAATAAAAAAGTGTTGTTTAATTACAGTAACTTTATTGGTGAAGGACGTAACTCCCCCGATTCTATTATGCTTCTTAGACACTTCCACGATTTTTTTTGCACCTATAGCATTACTGATAAATTAGCATTGGCCGCAGTTTTTGATATGGGATTTGAGCAAAAAAGCAGCATTGATAAACAAGCTATTTTTTGGTACTCTCCTGCATTATTTATAAAATATAAAATGAATTCAGATTATTCATCCTGCATTCGTTTCGACTACTTTGGAGATAAAAATGGCATTGTTATTCCAACAGGAACTCCTAATAATACAGAAGTTTCGGCCATTTCAATCAATATTGATTATGCTATACTCGAGAATATGCTTTTTCGGATAGAGGCAAAAGAGTTTGTTTCTAAGGATAAGGTGTTTCGCAACAATGTTGTATTTGTAAATAATAGTGCCACAATTGTTGGTTCACTTGCAATTTCGTTTTAAATTAGATGCATAAAATATTGGGAATATATGATAGCAATTGACAACACCTTGGTATCCGAAGATATTTTGGAAAAGAAGTTTGTATGTGACTTAAATGCGTGTAAGGGGCAATGCTGTGTTTCGGGGCAATCGGGAGCACCTTTGGAAGAGTCGGAATTGCAAATAATGGAAAAAATAATTGATAAGGTAAAACCTTATATGCGTGCCGATGGATTGGCTGTAGTTGAGCAACAAGGTGTTTTTGTAGTGGATATGGATGGGGATTATGTTACTCCTTGTGTGGATGACGATAAGCATTGTGCATTTGTATATTTTGATACAAATAAGATTGCCAAATGTGCTATTGAAAAGGCGTATTATGCCGGCAAAATAAAATTCAAAAAACCAATATCCTGTCACCTTTATCCAATACGAGTTGAAAAAACAAAATACTATACAACTTTAAATTATAATAAATGGAGCATTTGTGAACCTGCCTGCAAATGCGGGGATGCATTGGATGTTTCAGTCTATCTTTTTTTGAAGGAGCCATTGATAAGAAAATTCGGAAAAAGATGGTTTAATAAATTAGAGAAATTTGCACAACTAAAATTGGCTTCTTAATAATATTTTTCTAAATCCAATTTTTAATATTCTTTTTTTTAAAAAAAAATATACACGATGTTTAAAAGTACATTGCGCTGAGTACTGTTAACGATTTTCATTTTTTAGTAACAGTCCTTGTACTTTTATGATGTTTATAACTTCGGTCGTTTGTTAATTTAATCAACTTGCCTTACTGCCTTTTTTTGTAAAAATTTGTAAACCGTAAAAAGGCATACACCGTTTGATATAAAATGTTTTCCGATAAAATTTTATAATTCAACCGTTTTTTTGTCAGATTTTGGGAAAGAGGAATTGAGAGATTATCAAATGATTTTTAAGAAATATTGAAATGGAACCCATACTAAAAGAAAATAAAGACCGATTTGTACTTTTTCCGATAAAGCATAAAGCTATTTGGGAAATGTATAAAAAGGCAGAGGCAAGTTTTTGGACTGCAGAAGAAATTGATTTGGCTTCCGATATGAATGATTGGAATGCAAAATTAAACGATGATGAACGCCATTTTGTAAAACACGTATTAGCCTTTTTTGCTGCCAGCGATGGTATTGTAAACGAAAATTTGGCAATTAACTTTATGAATGAAGTGCAGTACCCCGAAGCACGTTGCTTTTATGGTTACCAAATTATGATGGAGAATATTCACTCCGAAACTTATTCGCTACTGATAGATAATTATATAAAAGATCCTGTTGAGAAAGATAAATTGTTTCACGCCATTGATACCATACCTGCCGTTGGAAAAAAGGCAGACTGGGCACTTAAATGGATTGGCAATGGCACTTTTGCTGAGCGCTTGATTGCTTTTGCAGCCGTTGAGGGTATTTTCTTTTCAGGAAGTTTTTGCTCCATCTTTTGGTTGAAGAAGAGAGGCTTAATGCCGGGACTTAGTTTCTCAAACGAACTTATTTCACGTGATGAAGGGTTGCATTGTGATTTCGCTTGTTTGTTATATTCGGAATTACAGAATAAGTTGCCACAAAAAAAGGTTACCGAAATTATTACCAACGCGGTAGAGATAGAAAAAGAATTTGTAACCGATTCGCTTCCTGTTCGTTTAATTGGTATGAATGCGGATATGATGTGTACCTATATTGAATTTGTTGCAGATAGATTGTTGCTTGCATTGGGTTGTCCTAAGGCATACAATGCGGTTAACCCATTCGATTTTATGGAATCAATTTCACTACAAGGTAAAACCAATTTTTTCGAAAAGCGTGTTGCTGAATACCAAAAAAGTGGTGTGATGGGTAAACAAGAAGACAAGCAGTTTTCACTAGATGAAGATTTTTAATGCGATAAGCATAAACAAGATACTATAAATAATATTCACAATTAAAAAACGTTTTAATACATATGTACGTAATAAAAAGAGATGGAAACCGTGAATCGGTAAAGTTTGACAAAATCACAGCCCGGGTTCAAAAGCTATGCTACGGATTGGATCCTATTCACTTGAATCCTGTTCCGGTTGCAATGAAGGTAATCGAAGGGATTTACGAGGGTGTTACCACCAGTGAATTGGATAACTTGGCTGCTGAAATAGCGGCTTCGTTAACTACCAAACACCCTGATTATGCTCTATTGGCATCGAGAATTGCTGTGTCAAACTTGCATAAAAATACCAACAAGTCCTTCTCAAAAACAATGGAAGCCTTGTATCATTACATCGATCCAAAGAACGGTAAAAAGGCGCCTTTGTTGGCAGATGACGTACACGAGATTATTCAAAAAAATGCGCAGCTATTAGATTCTACTATCATATACGATAGGGATTTTGGTTACGATTATTTTGGTTTTAAAACACTTGAGAAAAGTTACTTGCTTAAGTTAAACGGCAAAGTAGCGGAGCGTCCTCAACATATGATTATGCGTGTAGCCATTGGTATACACAAGGACGATATTGATGCAGCAATTAAAACATACAACTTAATGAGTGAGCGTTGGTTTACACACGCTACACCTACCTTGTTTAATGCAGGAACACCTAAACCACAAATGTCATCGTGTTTTTTGTTAACGATGAAAGACGACAGCATTGATGGTATTTATGATACATTAAAAAATTGTGCTAAAATATCTCAATCTGCGGGAGGAATAGGTTTGAGCATACACAACGTGCGTGCAACTGGTTCGTACATAAAAGGAACCAATGGTACATCCAACGGAATTGTTCCAATGTTGCGTGTATTTAATGATACTGCGCGTTATGTTGACCAAGGAGGAGGCAAACGCAAAGGTTCATTTGCTATTTACTTGGAGCCTTGGCACGCTGATATTTATGAATTCCTTGATTTAAGAAAAAACAACGGAAAGGAAGAAGTACGTGCACGCGACTTGTTCCTTGCTTTGTGGATATCCGATTTGTTTATGAATCGTGTAAAAGAAGAAGGCGATTGGAGTTTGTTCTGTCCGAATGAAGCACCGGGCTTGGCCGATTGTTACGGAAAAGAGTTTGAGGCATTGTACACACGTTACGAAGAAGAAGGACGTGCACGCAAAGTAATTAAAGCACGCGATTTATGGGCGGCAGTATTGGATTCTCAAATAGAAACAGGAAATCCGTATATGCTTTACAAGGATGCTTGTAACGAAAAATCAAACCAGAAAAATTTAGGTACCATCAAGTCTTCTAACTTGTGTACCGAAATTATTGAATATACTTCTAGCGATGAAATAGCAGTTTGTAATTTAGCATCCATTGCCTTGCCTCGTTTTGTTATTGACGGTAAATTCGATCACCAAAAGTTGTTTGAAATTACCTATGTAATTACTGAAAACTTAAATAAAATTATCGACCGTAATTACTATCCTGTTGCAGAGGCACGCAATTCAAATATGCGTCACCGTCCAATAGGCATTGGTGTACAAGGTTTGGCTGATACATTTATGTTGTTGCGTATGGCATTCGATTCTGACGATGCGCGTACCTTGAACAAAGAGATACACGAAACCATTTACTATGCTGCAATGACAGCATCGAAAGATTTGGCGAAGTTGGAAGGACCTTACCAAACATACCAAGGTTCACCAGTTTCACAAGGTATATTCCAATTCGATATGTGGGGTGTTACACCAAGCCCGCGTTGGGAATGGGATATTTTAAAAGAAGAAGTGATGAAACACGGAGTGAGAAATTCCTTGTTGTTAGCTCCAATGCCAACTGCATCTACTTCTCAAATATTGGGTAATAATGAATGCTTTGAACCATACACTTCTAACATTTACACACGCAGGGTACTTTCCGGTGAGTTTGTAATTGTAAACAAACACTTATTGAAAGACCTTGTGAAGTTGGGTATTTGGAATGATAAGTTGAAGAACAAGGTAATTGCAGCAAACGGCTCGGTGCAGGACATTGACGATGTGCCACAAAATATTAAAGAGATTTATAAAACCGTGTGGGAAATTTCTCAAAAAGCAATCATTGATATGGCTGCAGACAGAGGTGCTTACATTTGCCAAAGTCAATCCTTAAACTTGTTTATACAAAACCCGAATTTTGCGAAACTTACTTCAATGCACTTTTATGCTTGGGGCAAAGGACTTAAAACAGGAATGTATTATTTAAGAACAAAAGCCGCTGCCGATGCCATTAAGTTTACCGTTGAACACCAAGCCGAAGAGCAAATGCGACCGGTTGTTACCGAATCCGACCTTACGGAAGAAACCATTGCCGCAGAATTAGCTTGCTCCTTGGATAACCCGGATGCTTGTGAAGCTTGTGGGAGTTAATTTAAATAATTTTTAAAATAACGCCCCGCAATTTGTGGGGCGTTTTTGTTTGTATAAAATCCACTTTGCTTGTGGTTGGTGTTATCACCAACCATAGGCAGCGCTCTATTAATTAGAACGTCATTGCGAACGAGGAACATTGAAGCAATCTTTGCTATTAAAGAGTAGATTGCTTCAGTCACGAAAAGCTCCCTCGCAAAATCGTACTAAATAAATGGGGTAGAATAACATAAAATGATATTCTAGCGTATTAAAATACTACGCTGAGGTTTCAGTAACATACACAACAACAATTTTCCTATATTTGAAATATAAAATAAAGAGGAAATGAAAACTACTAAACTACTTTTAACGTGTGTGCTATTCGCTGCAAATTTATTTGTTGCAAAGGCAGAAAAGGATTTGCTATTAAAGAGCATCGATTCTCAATTGTTAACGTACACAAAAAAGAGTCCAACTATGTTTGCTGCAAAAGCAAAACCTGCAGCCCTACAACAAGTAGTTAAGCTTAATTTATTTCAGCTTCCTTTATTGAACTTTTCACTTCAGTATGAATGTGCATTTCATAAAAATCTTTCAGGAGCATTGGGTTTTAGTTTTCTAATGCCGCGTGGTATTCCTGCCGCAATATATGAGCCAAGTCAAAATGCAAATGGCTTTACGTTGCCTAGATTTAATGGCTGGTCGGTTACACCAGAATTTCGTTTTTACCCGGGTAAAAAAGTAGAACACCAAGCACCACACGGTTTTTATTTAGCACCCTATTTTAGGTATTCAAAGTATTCAATTGGCGGGGAATACCAGAATTATTCCGTAGATACAAACGGTGTTGCACACGATGATCATTATACAATGAAGGCGAGTTATTATGGCTTTACCGGTGGTTTAATGATGGGCTCCCAATGGATAATAGGGGAGCATTTTAGTATTGATTGGTGGATTTTTGGATTTGGTGCAGGAAAAGCAAAATTTCAAATAGATGCAACATCAACTGATGGAAGCATTTATTTAAACACGGCCGATCAGGCACAGCTAAGGACTGATATAACAAACAATATTGGTGAATTGGGAAGGTTTGGCGCAGGAAGTGTTTCTGTTGAAACCACAACCAATTCGGCAAAAGTTACTGTAAGTGGTTTACCTATGACAAGTATTCGGGCCGGACTAACAGTAGGCTTTAAGTTCTAATTTATTCAATCATTATTGCTTTAGGGTTGGTGATAACATCAACGATAGGTGATATAACGTGAGTTTGGACTTATGTGCTTTACAATAATTATTGTTAGAAAGGTGGGGAGCAAATGAGCAAACGGTGCGAATTTCAGGTTTCGTGGAAATTGATGGCGGAGGCTAGTGCGACAAAACGAAGACCTGAAAATGGCGTTTGCCTTGCCCCGATAGCTATCGGGGTTTTTGATTA
>CAIMGI010000193.1 GCA_903840505.1 uncultured Bacteroidota bacterium | reverse complement strand
CCATCATTGGTGCAGGTATTTTTAGCACCATTGGAAAGGCAAGTGCCGATGGCGGTCCTGCAGTTATTTTCCTTTTTATTTTTACAGCCATTGCTTGTGGCTTTGCAGCCTTTTCGTATGCCGAGTTTGCATCCTTGATTCCTGTTTCGGGAAGTGCCTACACCTATTCCTATGTTGCCTTTGGAGAATTGTTTGCTTGGATAATAGGCTGGGCACTTATAATGGAATATGCCATTGGTAACATTGTTGTTGCTATTTCTTGGAGCGATTATTTTGTTACACTCTGTAAATTAATAAACATACCCTTTCTCGGGATTAATGGAATCCATATACCCGATTGGGCAACAATGGATTATTTTACGGCAAGCAATGGTTTTAGTGAAGCTACGAAAGCCATTGGAGATGGTCAACTATTAACTTCTTTGTCGGCAAATTTACAATCAGCATACAGGGCTTGGAACGAATCTCCTTTGTTGGGCAGTTTTCATATTGTTTTAGACATTCCTGCATTGGTGATTATTTTCCTCATCACTTGGGTTGTATACAGGGGAATGAAAGAATCAAGAATTGCAACCAACATAATGGTAGTGATAAAACTGGCAGTGGTATTATTAGTAATTATTATAGGTGTGTTTTACGTTGACGTAAGTAATTGGAGTGATTTTGCTCCGAACGGTGCAAGCGGTGTATTAAAAGGAGTATCGGCTGTATTCTTTGCCTACATTGGCTTTGACGCCATCTCTACTACTGCTGAAGAGTGTAAAAATCCGCAACGAGATTTGCCCAAAGGGATGATGTACTCCATCATTATTTGTACCATTTTGTACGTTGCGATAGCTTTGGTGATTACCGGTATGGTAAGTTACAAAGAACTTTCTGTTGGAGACCCCTTGGCTTTTGTATTTGAAAAACTAAATTTAAAATGGCTTTCAGGTATTATTGCCGTTAGTGCCGTTGTGGCTATGGCAAGTGTAATACTTGTTTTTCAAATGGGGCAACCGCGGATTTGGATGAGTATGAGCAGGGATGGTTTGTTGCCAAAAAAGTTTTCAAAAATACACCCACGATTTAAAACTCCAGGATTCGCTACTATAGTAACAGGTTTTGTTGTAGGTATACCAACTTTGTTTATGGATCTTTCGACCGTTGCAGATATTTGCAGTATAGGAACATTGTTTGCTTTTGTCCTTGTGTGTGGTGGTGTGCTTAAGTTGAGTATGGATAAAGATGCTCCGAAAAGTAAATTTAAAACACCTTATATCAATTCGAAATTCATTGCTCCTTTGCTTTTTCTACTTTCCTTTAGTGCTTTATTGCTGTTCAATTATGAAAATACAGTAAACTTTTTTACCTCAAAAAAGGTGAACGATGTTGAAACAGTGATTGCTCAATTGAGTGCTGAAGAAAAATATGAAATTCAAAAATATGCCATTGAGAACGATAAAATTCAACCTGAATTATATTCAACCGTTGATGTTGCACAAGCATATCTGGAAAAATTAGATAATGAAAGTTATTTAAAAACATTGCGTGGTGCTGGCATTGAAGAAAATAAAATAATTCAAAGCGGATGGGAAATATTTAAACACAATATACCTCACTGGATATTTTTACTTGTTTCTATTATTATGTGCTATTTTTGTTTAACCTATAGTTTCTCACTAATACCAGTATTGGGACTTATGAGTTGCCTTTATATGATGAGTGAGTTGGGAATAAAAAATTGGATAGGCTTTTTATTGTGGTTGGTAGCAGGTTTGGTAATTTATTTTGGTTACAGCACTTGGAATAGTAAATTAAGAAAGCAACACACTCCTCACGTATGATAGTACTTGTTACCGGTGCCACATCGGGCATAGGGAAAGCCATTGCCGAAATTTTTGCTGCAAATAAATACGATGTAATTATTACGGGCCGAAGGAAAGAACGCCTTGATACACTCACCAAAGAATTAACGGAAAAATATGCTGTGAAAGTACTTTCACTTTGTTTTGATGTGCGAGATAAACAAGCAGTAGAGCAGAAGTTAAATGGGATTCCTTCCGATTGGAAAAAAATAAATGTATTGGTAAACAATGCAGGTTTGGCTGTTGGTTTGGGGGCTATACAAGAAGGTGTTGTTGACGATTGGGAAAGAATGATTGATACCAACATCAAAGGATTGTTGTATGTAAGTAGAACAATAGCTCCCCTGATGATTTCAAATGGCGAAGGACATATTATCAACATTGGTTCGATAGCAGGTAAGGAAACATATGCAAACGGAAATGTTTATTGTGCTACCAAACACGCTGTAGATTCATTAAGCAAGGCTATGCGAATTGATATGGTGCAGCATGGAATAAAAGTAACAGCAATTAATCCTGGTATGGTGGAAACAGAATTTTCCTTGGTGCGTTTTAAAGGAGATGAAGAAAGAGCTAAAAAAGTATATCAAGGAATTACACCATTATCACCAAAAGATATTGCTGAAACTGTATATTGGACGGCTTCGCGTCCGGCAAACGTAACCATAAACGATATTGTAATTATGCCTACAGCACAAGCGAGTGCAACTGTTTCAGTTAGAAAATGATATTGAATAAAATTAGCAAGTGAGACAATTAAATAGAAGAATATGTTTTTTTCAATGATTCTTTTATTGTTGTCTAATTTCATTTTACTTGGTCAAGATACTAAGAGTTTAATACGAACTTTTAATGCCGAAATTGCTATTTTCAATTATTTAAGACAAGTTGTAGTTGAGGATAAAGTAAATGGTAAAAAGAAGTTTATCTTAGATATTTCCGGAATGTATATGCTAAGGATGAATACAGGCGGTAAAGTATAAAATTTAGGCATTATTAATACGGGGAATTAATACATTTTCCCTTTCACAATTATCAACTATATTTGTTATAAGGTTTGTTAGGGCAATAAAACTCTGTTAATTAGGATACATAAAAAAGCAGATACGATATCGTATCTGCTTTCTTCTAAATTAGTTGCTTGCAATTATACTTTCTGATTAGGAATATCATCCTTGCTTATAACAAACTTATCTTCCTCTTCTTTGTATTTCATAATGGCATCCAAAGCCGCAGGAACTACATCACTACAAATGGTTATAAAAGAACCTTTTTTACCATTTTTTATGGCATAGGTTATCGCTTCGGCTTCCGATGGTATCACTTTTACAGGTTTGTTTTTATCTACTTCATGGATACCTTTTAATATAAAGTCAATAATTTCTTGATCGGAGCGACCGCGCAAGTTTTTATCTTGTCGGATTATAATCTCATCAAATATTTTTGCAGCTACTCTTCCTAAGCTTACAGTATCTTCTTCACGTCTGTCGCCCACACCGGCAATGATTCCTACTTTTGGAGATCCATTCATTTTTTCAACAAACTTGCCCAATGCTGTAAAACCAGCTGTATTGTGGGCATAATCTACCATAATTTGGAAGTCCTTAAATTGGAACATATTCATTCGTCCAGGTGTTTGTGTAGGCGATGGAATGAAAGTTTCCAATGCCAAACGCATATCTTCAATTTTAAAGTTGCGTACGAATCCTGCAATTACTGCCGGCAACACATTCTGAATCATAAATACAGCCTTACCCGAAAAGGTAATAGGAATGTTTACTACTTTATCAACGCGGATTTTCCAAGTACCTTTGCAAATTGTTACGTAACCATTTTCAACAACAGCAGCTATACCGCCTTCATTGCAATGTTTTTTAATGCGCGGGTTGTTTTCGTCCAAACTAAAATATGCAATGTTGCATTCTAATCCTTCTGCCATTTTATAAACCAAATCATCATCGGCATTTAAAATTGCATAGCCAGTTTTTAAAACGCTTTCGGGTACAACTGCTTTTACACGTGCCATTTCTTCAATGGTGTTTATGTCTTTTAAACCCAAATGATCTTCAGCAACGTTTGTTACAATTCCTATGTCGCAATGGTGAAAACCTAATCCTGCACGCAATATTCCGCCTCTAGCACATTCAAGTACCGCAAAATTTATGGTTGGGTCTTTCAATACAAATTCGGCACTAACAGGACCTGTACAATCTCCTGTTTCCATCATACGGTTTTGTATGTAAATACCATCTGTTGTGGTAAATCCAACTTTGTAACCCATTGTTTTTACCATATGAGCAATAAGTCGGGTAGTGGTGGTTTTACCATTTGTACCGCTCACGGCAATAATTGGGATTCTTACTTCTGAGCCGGGAGGGTAAAGCATATCAATTACAGGTTCGGCAACGTTGCGTGGTAAACCTTGTGTAGGTGCAATGTGCATGCGGAAACCCGGCCCAGCATTTACTTCTAAAATAGCACCTCCATTTTGATTTATGGGTGATGTTAAATCGGGAGCCATTATATCAATACCACAAATATCTAAACCAATGATTCGCGCAATACGTTCAGCCATAAATACATTGTAAGGATGAACCAAGTCGGTGATATCGGTTGCTGTACCTCCTGTACTTAAGTTGGCCGTGGCTTTTAAATAAAGGGTTTCATCCTTGTTTAATACCGAGTCAAGCGAAAGGTTTTTCTCTTTGATAATGTTTAATGTACTGTCATCTATTTTAATTGCAGTAAGCACTTTTTCGTGTCCGTAACCCCTACGTGGGTCACTGTTTACAATGTTGATGAGCTCTTCTATCGTGTGTTTCCCATCTCCAATAACACAAGCAGGCGTACGTTTTGCCGCTGCTACCAACTTGTAGTCGATAACCAACAAACGAAAATCGAATCCTGTAATAAATGTTTCAACGATAACGCCACGAGAAACTTTTTTCGCATGTGTCAATGCTTCAACAGCTTCTTCCCAGGTTTTCACATTGATGGTGGCACCTCGTCCGTGATTACCATTAACGGGTTTTAAAACTACGGGGAATCCTATACGATCAATTGCCGATTGCAAATCTTCTTCATCGTAAACAATCCTACCTCTTGGAACCGGTATGTTTGCTGCTTCTAATAAATTTTTTGTTTCTTCTTTGTCACATGCTATATCTACTGCGATGTTGCTGGTTGTGCTGCTTACTGTAGCCAAAATTCTCTTTTGATTGATACCATATCCTAGCTGAACCAAAGAATGTCTGTTCAAGCGTATCCAAGGAATACCTCTTTTTACGGCTTCTTCCACAATAGATCCTGTACTCGGACCTAATCGATTGTCTTCGCGTATTTCACGCATATTTTGGATGTCTTCATCCATATTGTATTCTTCCTTATTTACAAGGGCTTCAGCCATTCGTACGGCAGCTTTTGCAGCATAAATTCCAACTTTTTCTTCCATATAGGAAAATACAACATTGTATACTCCCTTTTCACCAGTGGTACGTGTGCGACCAAAGCCACAGTCCATACCGGCCAATGTTTGTATTTCCAAGGCAATATGTTCAATAACATGTCCCATCCAGGTTCCATCTTTTACGCGCGAATAAAATCCGCCCGGTACACCTTCAGAGCAGCGGTGTTCAAAAATGGTAGGGAACATTTTCTCAAAACGTTCTGAAAATCCTTCAATTTTATTGGTAGGAAGCTCTTCCAATTCTTGTAAATCAAGCTTCATTACAATTAATTTGTGTCGCCAAATAGACCAATAATTTGGTCCTCTCATTGCTTTAATTTCAACAATTTCCATAAAAATCTGTTTCGTGTTTAATAATAGAATTGCTGAAAGTATCAAATTATTTCAATAAAATCAATTACTTGTTTAAAAATGGTTGATATTTAAGTGAATGGTTTTAAATAATGAGTGTGTATTAAATTAAATTTGTCGTCTTAAAACCAATTTATGCAAATACCAATAGGCAAATTAATTTCAGTGGGGGGAGCAGAAGATAAGGGAACAGAGACCGAGAAAAATTTCACTCAAAAAACCAGTCTTAATTTTTTTGAGTTCGGAATACTCAAACGTATTCTTTCTGAAATGAAAGGGGCCGAATCAAGAGTGGAAGTAATTAC
This sequence comes from uncultured Bacteroidota bacterium, assembly GCA_903840505.1. GTDB lineage: Bacteria > Bacteroidota > Bacteroidia > UBA4408 > UBA4408 > CAIMGI01. The sequence continues at coordinate 3,876 of CAIMGI010000193.1, read as the reverse complement.
TACAGCTTCAAGTATTCCTGAAGAAGTGGGTGCAAATTATCTAGATGCTTTTGGCAAATTGGGTTGTAACAATGTGGGGGTTATCCACATCAAAAACCGAGAGGAGGCAATGATGCCTGAATACCTCGAACGAATAAAAAATGCAGATGGTGTTATGTTCAGCGGTGGCAATCAATTGCGCCTGAGTATGATTTTTGGAGGAACGGAGTTTTTGAAAACATTACACAGTCGTTATCTTAACGAACATTTTGTAATAGCGGGAACCAGTGCCGGAGCTATGGCAATGTCGAATACAATGATATACCAAGGCAGCAGTTCAGAATCACTTTTTAAGGGAGAAGTTAAGATTACCACAGGATTGGGTTTTATGAAAGATGTAATTATTGATTCACATTTTGAAAAAAGAAGTCGTTTTGGCAGATTAACCCAAGCTGTTGCAGGAAATCCCGGTTGTATAGGTATTGGATTGGGTGAAAATACAGCGGTTGTGGTGAGCGATGGAAATATGTTAGAGGTAATTGGTTCAGGGTTGGTGGTTATATTTGATGGTCACGAGATAAGGCACTCCAATATTGCCGATATTGAACACCGCGAACCCATTTCAATTGAGCATATGGTGGTTCATATTCTTGTAAAAGGCAATCACTATTTGATAAAGGAGCGTAAATTTTTTGCCAGTACCGTTAATAGTTAAAAAAACGACACTGATTTTGCTATTTTAGAATTTATAACTACATTTGCATCCCAATAAACAAAAAATAATATGCTAATAGTACCAGTAAAAGACGGAGAGGCAATTGAAAAAGCCCTTAAAAAGTTTAAGAAGAAATTCGAAAAGACAGGTGTTGTAAAACAGTTGCGTGAGCGTACAAAATTTACTAAACCATCTGTTGTTAGAAGAACAGAGATGATTAAAGCGCGTTATGTTGAGGGTTTAAGAAGAGCAGAGCAAGGTAATTAATTTTACTTTTATTATATAATTAAGGAAGGGATACCATTGGTGTCCCTTTTTTGTTAAATAAAGAACGCCCCCCGCACTTCTTCGACAGGATCGGAATGACCCAGCTGCACTTTTTGTGTATTAATTCTTCTTTTCGGGTTTCGGGCCCCGTTTGTAGGTAATTAAACCATTTAAAAAATTACGAAGCAATTGATCGCCACATTCTACATAGTTGGGGTGGTCTTCATTGCGAAACAAGGCATTTATTTCACTTTTGCTCACTTCAAAATTGGAAAGTTTTAAAATATGAATAATATCTTCATCCTTTAATTCCAAGGCTACACGTATTTTTTTGAGTATGTTATTGTTGTTTAGCATTTACAATGTTATTTGATTTGATTACAAATATATGAATAGGAGAATAAACTATAATCTCAAAATTTTATTCCCATTATCAACACGTCATCTAATTGTTCTAATGAATTTCTCCAATTATCAAGTGAATTTCCCAATTGTGTTTTCTGTTCACTCATTTTAAGTTTATGGACGTTCATTAATGATTCGCGCAATTGTTTAATAGAATATTTCTTTCCTTTGGGACCACCAAACTGGTCGGTAAAACCATCGGTAAACATATAAAGTACATCGTCTTCCTTGTAATTCATTTTTGTTCCTTATTTATGAGAGATTAATTTGCTCAACAAAGGTTTGAAACGAATGACAAATAAAGTTGCAGAATTTTAGAAATGAATTACATTATTCACACATCGGGAATTAGGATTACTATTTATTTAATGAGGTATCGCAATTTGTGAAACCATTAACAATTACTCAATCCTCAAATCCTCATTTTTATCTTTTTCCAACATTTTTAATCGCAAGGTGATTTTACCATCCGCTTCAATAAAACTTAGTACAAAGGCAGCCCATACTGCAAAAGGAACAACAAAGTAGATAGCCGTTTCGAACCAAAAAGCACTTGCACTGTAAATAGTCGCTTCGCTTGGTTGGTCATCTTCGTAAATTACTTTTACTGAGTCGCCAATGGCAAGCATTGTTTCATTTTCATAGCCCCAAAACAAATAGCGTTGATTGTTTTTGTCGCTGAACAAAATAGCAGGGTTTGCAGTTGCGGCTGCATTTTCTGTTGCTTTAGCCAGTTTTACGGTTGCAACAGTTCCGGTAGTAATAGTAGAAGAATACAATATTCTGCCTCTATTAACAAAGTAAAACAGCACTATGGCTATGGTACCTACCCAAAATAATTGCTTTCTACTTAGTTTCATTTAATATAGAGAGAGTAAAAATAAAAATCTAATTTTGAATCGCAAATGAATAATTTAAAAGACAAACTTAAGCATCCTGTTTTTGCCATTTTATCGCAGTGCGCTGCCGAGCTAAATGTGCCTGCCTATGTAATAGGTGGTTGGGTGCGTGACTTGTTCCTCGAGAGACCTTCTAAAGATATTGATATAGTGGCAATTGGCAGTGGTATTGAACTCGCAAAATTGGTGTCGAAAAAGCTGGGAGGAGGGCATCAGGTAAATATTTATAAAAATTTTGGCACGGCTCAAATTGTCTATGATGATTACGATATTGAGTTTGTAGGTGCCAGAAAAGAATCCTACCAATTTGAAAGTCGCAAGCCCAGCGTTGAAAACGGGACATTAGAAGACGACCAAAACAGAAGGGATTTAACCATTAATGCCTTGGCAATTAGTCTTTGTGAAAGTGATTATGGTAAGTTACTTGATCCTTTCAATGGTATTGAAGATATGAAGTTGGGTATTATACGTACCCCTTTGAATCCCGATATTACTTTTTCGGACGACCCTTTGCGGATGATGCGTGCCATACGTTTTGCAACACAGCTAAATTATACTATTGCTGTCGAATCACTTGAAGGAATAGTTAAAAACAGAGAACGAATAGGCATTATATCAAAAGAACGTATCAGCGATGAACTCAATAAAATAATGCTTGCACCAGTTCCTTCAGTGGGTTTTAAATTGCTTTTCGATACAGGTTTGCTTCAGCTTATTTTCCCTCAAATGGTATTGTTGTATGGTGTAGAAACAATAGATGGCAAATCGCACAAGGATAATTTTTACCATACTTTGCAAGTGCTTGATAATATTTGCAAAAACACAGAGAACCTTTGGTTGCGCTGGGCTGCCTTATTACACGATATTGCCAAGCCACAAACCAAACGTTTCGAACCTACCCACGGCTGGACCTTTCACGGTCACGAGGACAAAGGCTCACGGATGGTACCAAAAATATTTTCCGAATTAAAATTGCCCTTGAACGAAAAAATGAAGTACGTTCAAAAATTGGTATTACTTCATTTACGCCCCATTGTATTGGCAAAAAGTGAAGTTACTGACAGTGCAGTGCGCAGATTGTTGTTTGAAGCAGGCGATGATATTGACGATTTGATGTGTTTGTGTGAAGCTGATATTACTTCTAAAAATGAATACAAAGTGCAGAAGTATTTGAAGAATTTTGAATTGGTAAGACAAAAGCTGAAAGAAATTGAAGAGAAGGACAATATGCGTAATTGGCAACCTCCTGTTAGTGGTGAAGATATAATGAAAGCTTTTAATGTGCCTGCAGGAAAAGAAGTAGGACTGATTAAAAATGCCATACGTGAAGCTATTTTGGATGGTATTATAAAAAATGATGTTGAGGAGGCTAAGCGTTTTATGATATCAAAAGGGAAAGAATTGGGATTGCATTATGTTGGTTAGAATAAGAAATCGATTTCCAACAACCAACAACCAAAGTGGTAACCAATAAAAAATACCTGTTTCTGTTTTCGGCAAAAACAATAATTTGTATTTTTGCACAATCTAAACATTTAAATCAATAATTTTAATTCGTTTTTATGGCAGTATATAAGTTCAGCGTTACTTTTGAGGACTACGATGATGTTT
>CAIMGI010000192.1 GCA_903840505.1 uncultured Bacteroidota bacterium | reverse complement strand
TTTAGTAAAGAAACAAATACCATACATCAACCTAAAATACGAATAGGATGGGATGACCAATCATATGTAACAGGTCAATTAAATCCATTGACGGCGAATGATATAAAAGTTAATGTTGTTAATTTTAAAAACAAATACAAAGTTAATTCAACTGCAAAAATAAGAATATTTGCCAGAGATTTGTATCCATTGAAAACATTTACTAATTCGTTTGCTTACAATACGGCTGAATATTTACCAACGTCATCATATTATCAAATAAAGGATGCAGCATCGGATGATGTTATAATTCCATTTGATAATTATTCAAAAATTAGTTGTGATGAAACAGGTAATTATATCAAAGTTAATTTTTCAAATTGGCAAGCAAATAGGATTTATAAATTAGAATTTAAGGTTGAACACAATGGTGATGTTCAATACTTTGATGAAAATATAACGTTTAGTTTAGAAAATAATTAGTATGAAAAATACTGGATTAAAAAATGAAGTTAATGTAGGCAGAATACTTGTAAGTGGTTCTTTGGCGTTAAAACCAAAAACCGATACCGGTGTTTATATCTTTGAAAATAAAGACAAGGATGGCGGCGTAATTTCTGGTAAACTAACTAAACCAAAATATAATGAGGATGAGTTGTTGAGGGCGATTGATACAACAATCATTGAATTAATTCCCCAAGAACCACCACCGGTTGAAGATACAGTTCCAAGAAGAATTTACAATCCGGTGACTCAATCGGTAATTGATTTAACTGCACAAGTAGTTGTTTTAAATAAGACAGTTTTGGATTTAAGAGCAAAAGTGCAAGATGTAGAAATAGTTTCTGAAAGCTTAAAAGTACAATTGGATTTAAAAGATTTAAACTTAGCAGCATCACAAAATCAAACTGGGCAATTAACAACAAAAATTTCAAGTACTATTACTGAATTACAAAATTCAATTCAAAAAGGTACATCTGAAGCGATTCAAAGAGTTTCTTTATTTGCAAGGAATCAATCATTAGAGCAAGAGTTGAGTGCGTTAAGAATAGCAGCATCTGCAAAAGAACAATCAATAGCAGCGGGAGCAGTTTCAAGTGGACAATTGGCAAGTATATTATTTGATAAAGGTGACCCTTCAAAAGAAACTACCGCATACATGATGGCAGCTAATTATGGCGCTGGTTATGGTTCAACATCTAGTGCCGGAAAATTTGCAGCAAGTGGTGAACCATATACAAGAACATATAGAACATATTTTGAAGTAATTGCATCGTCTGGATTAACTGGTAAAAAAGAAATAAGTGTTGATATTAAATTCACAGGAGCAGTAAATCAATCTATTTGGGATTTTGGATTCGCATTACCTGTTAAAATAAAAGCTGGAGATACTAAACGATTTGAAATGAAAACAGCTTCATCATATTTAAAAGGATTAAAAGGCCAACATGGTGGTGGAATATTTTCACACTCAAAAGCATCAGAGTATGCATTTACATTTAGTATAATCATATCAGATGGTACAAAAACCGAAAATAAAGATTTTACATTTAAATTATGGAATCACGGATAATAAATAAAAAATGGCAATAAAAACATTCAAAGAAATATTAGATAACAAAGGATATCGTGTTAATTCAAATGATAGAAAAATATTTGAAAACGGAGATATTCAGTCTTTTTTTGGATTAGGACAAAACGATTGCATTGAATTTATTATATATGATATAAATGATAATCAACTACCGCAAAAAGATGGTAATTTAGTTAGATATATACCATTGACAACTGATAATATAAAAGATTATTTTTTAATAGCAGAAGGTACTGAATTTCAAAAATATAAATTGCCAAATGAATATTTTATAGATGTTGAGAGATTATTAAGAGAAGCTGGATATAATAATGGAAAT
>CAIMGI010000191.1 GCA_903840505.1 uncultured Bacteroidota bacterium | reverse complement strand
TAAGTTTTATATCAAAAGAATTATATGCGTGAATTTTCCGTTCAGACGAGGCGTTTTCGGCAGCAAATAGCAGAGCGCCTCTTTGCAAAGAAAATAACGATGTATGAATGGAAAAGGCACTTTAACAAAATTTTGAGATAAATTTTAAACAGGCTCTAAATTATTAAACTACCTCTGCAACAGTAAAAGTAGACCCTCCTACAAACACCACATCATTTTGACTCGCATTTCCAAGTGCTTTTTTATATGCTTCAGCAACCGATTTGTAACTGTTGCCTCTCAAATTGTATTTTTGAGCTTGTTGTTTCAATTCGTCTTGGTTTAGCGCACGCGGTATAGCCGCTTTGCAAAAATAATAGAATGCATTTTTTGGAAGCAGCGAGAGTATTTTACTGCCATCTTTGTCGTTAACCATACCAAAAACAATGTGCAATTTTTTGTGGGGAACATTGCTTAATTGTGCAAGCACCAGCCGAATTCCTGCTTCATTGTGTGCCGTATCGCAAACCACAAGTGGTTTTTTGTTTAGTACTTGCCATCTTCCCAACAAGCCTGTTTTGCTTATTACAGTAGCAATTCCACTTCGAATGTGTTTGTCGAGTAACGTAATTTTTTTTAATCGTAAAATATCAATTGTTTGCAGTACGGCAGGAATATTTTTTTGCTGATAAAGGCCCAATAACTCGGTTTTTAAATTTTTAAAAACGAGCCCTTTTTTGTTATAAATATCCATTTGCAAAAGCATTTTTTTGCCTTCCAAATGAATAAGGTTTTTAGCAGAATAGCTGTCTTCAGAGAAATGGATAGGAGCACTTAATTGCTTTGCTTTTTTGATAAAAATAGCGCTTGTAGTCTCATCTTTTTCACCAATTACAATAGGTGTTTTAGCTTTTATTATTCCTGCTTTCTCTATTGCAATTTCAGCTATAGTATTTCCCAATAAATTTTGGTGATCGAGACTAATATTTGTAATTACAGATACCAATGGTTTAATAACATTTGTGGAATCCAATCGTCCTCCTAAACCTGTTTCTATGATGGCTATATCCACTTTTTCATTCGCAAAATAATCGAAGGCTAGCCCTACTGTCATTTCAAAAAAAGAAGGCTCAATTTTTTCGAATTTATCTTTGTAGCGTGCAACAAACTCAAGCACATTTTTCTTTGGTATTTTTTTACCGTTTATGCGAATACGCTCTCTGAAATCCTTTAAGTGAGGGGAAGTATACAATCCTACTTTGTATCCGGCCGATTGCAATATAGAAGCTAAATAATGTGATGTGGAACCCTTGCCATTTGTTCCGGCAATGTGTACACTTTTAAATTTCTTTTCAGGATTTTTTAATAGTTTACAAATGGCAATCGTATTGTCGAGATTGGCTTTGTAGGCAGCACTGCCAATGCGTTGAAACATAGGCAAACGTTCGTACATATACTGTAACGTTTCACCGTAGGTCATAAATTTACTGATTGATAAACTCGTAGGTGATAAAGCCGGTTTGTTCTTCGGGAGCGTCCGGGTCAACATTGAATTTTGAATTCATTGCTGCTTGTCGAGCTATTGCAAGGAGTGAAGGGTTTGTATTGGTTGTTCCTTTTATTCCGGCCCTTGCATTGATAACAGTACCATTTTTATCTACGGTAATTTGCACCACAACCTTGCCTTCTTCATTGGAGCTTGATTTAGGTATCGTTAAGCTTATTTTTTTGCGATTAGCAAGATTAATTCTCGGTCCCTTTTCATTTCCATCCGAATTGGGTGTGTCTCCATTTCCACTGCCTTTTCCGTGGTATTTAGCATCCGGTGAGCCTTCTTTTGAACCTTGGTCACCCGCTTTACCTGTTTCACCTTCTCCGGTAGAATTATTTTTTGTTTTGCCTTTGTACAATGCACTTGCATTTACGGTAGGTTGACTGTTTGTATTTTCTTTGGCGGTATTGTTTTCAGATGTATTTTCTGTAGTCTTTGTCGGGTTATTTTCTATTACAGGAGCTTCTTCTGTGTTTTGGGTAACATAATTCTTCGGTTCAGCTTTGCCTTCATTATTTGTTGTTTTGCTGATGTTTTCGCTGGTAGGGGAACTAACATTCTCTGTATTGGAATTATCTTCGGGTTGCACATCGCCCATGCCATCATCGGAAGTTCCAAAGTTAATTTCTATGCCGGGAGTGCTTGCTTCGGGAAATGGAGGAATGGGTGTTTTAAAAACAACTAAAAAGAATAAAAGGGCAAGCAGACCGTGAAACCCGAAGGCTATAACGGCTGCAATGGTTTTATTATTATCGGTATTCGTTGTCATTTTATTATTTAAACGCTTATTCTGTTTTATTTATTGCTTAGGAGGCGATTTGGTTGCCATTACCATCTTTACTTTCAGTCGATTGCCTATTTCCAGAATATCAACCAAGTCTTGTATTACTAAACTGTTATCCACTCTTAGCACTACTGTAGCTTCGTCAACACCGCTTACCAATGCTGCCAATTCACCTTCCAATTGATCAAATACAACAGGTTTGTTGTTCAGAAATATCAACTTGCTTTTAGAAATATCAATGGTGAATTGTTGTTTGCTTAATGTTTGGGACGATTTTGCTTTCGGCAACATTAATTTTATAACGCTTGGATTCACTAAAGTTGAAACAATCAAAAAGAACAACATTAGAAAAAACATAATGTCGCTCATAGAGGAAGCCCCTACTTCAGCTGCAAAGCGATGTTTTTTGGTTCTTAGGTTCATTTAGAAGGTTCTTGAAGCATATCAATAAATTCCATTGAGCTTATTTCCATTTTAAAGCTAAGCTTGTCAATTAACATATTCAACCAATGGTAGCCTACAAAGGCAAATACACCCACCACCAAACCTGCGGCACTGGTTATCATTTTTTCGTACAATCCTCCTGAAATTAATCCTATGCTGATATTGTCTGCCAGGGATATTTTATAGAATATTTTGATAACCCCGGATATGGTTCCAATAAAACCAAACATAGGCGCAATTCCTGCTACAATTCCCAGAATGCCTGTGTTTTTTTCCAGTTTTCCAATTTCTATTTTCCCGACAGCTTCCATTGAACTTTCAATTTCTTTCATTGGCTTTCCTATGCGGGTAATGCCTTTCTCAATCATTTTCCCTACCGGGTGTTGCGCATTTTTGCAGATTGATTTTGCAGATTCAATATTCCCTTGCAGGATAAAATCACGTACATTATTCATAAAATTGTCATCAATTTTAGATGCTTTTTTTATCGTGATGAATCTTTCAATTAACACATATATGCTAAGTATTGAAAGTATTCCGATGGGTATCATAATGTAACCACCCTTCATCATTAGATCAAGTAGAGATAGTGAATCCTGTACCGGGGCAGTTGTTTCAGTAACTGCTTTAGTTGCTTTTGCAGCAGAATCGATTGCAGGACCTGTAATTTGTAATAAGAGTGATGATAGCATATTTATATGTTTTTTATAACCGTGCTAAGGTAGCTACATTGATACCTTCATTAAATTGAACCAACATCAACTTATAAACAGGCTGATGTTAGTTCAATTGGCTTTAACATTAACTTCTCAAAACAAATTTTATCGGAATTTGGAAGCGTACGTTTACAGCTTTACCATTGTTTAAGCCCGGTTTCCAATTCGGAAATGAATTAATTACCCTTAAAGCTTCATCGTCACAAGCATTTCGCAAACCTTTTAGTAATTGAACGTCTTTCACTTTACCAAGTTTATCAATTACAAAAGAAACATATACGGTACCTTGTCTGCCTTCTTTAGCACTTTCGGGGTATTTAATGTTTTTTGAAAGGAAGCGAAACATTTCGGTCTCACCACCCGGATATTCCGGATTTACTTCAGAAAAATCAACAGGGTCGTTATTTTCAACCAGCACACTGTCCTTTTTGGTTCCGCCTCCACCACCTGTGCCGCCACCACCGCCATTGTTAGTGGGATTATCATTGCCTTTCCCTGTGCCGGTATTGGCTATAGGGTCAAAGGTTTTTCCGGTTGCAGAAGCAGTATCGGTTACAATTTTAAAAGTGGCAGCAGCATCTGCAGTTTTCGCAGCAGCTCCACCTTGCTCGGGTATGATATCTACTTTTATTGTTTTGGGAATTTCAATATCTCTGTATTCGTGAACGCTGTTATCTTCATCGGGTTTAATTAAATCGCCAAGGTTAATGTTATTTTTGCTTACCATAAATTGAATGAATATAGGTACAAGCACCAATAAAGCAAAAGAGCCAAAAGTTAAAAACAATGAAGAAGTTACGTGTGTATCGTATCCGGTTCTTAAAGCATAAGCGCCATATTGCTGATTTCTGTTTTCAAAAACAATCTCATCGAAATTTTTTTGATTTTGGGCCTGGTTTTTCATAGCTTATAGGTTTTAAGGGTTAACTCTGCTCTATAGATGTTTATTGTTGTCGAATTCCATAAAAGCTTGAAAATATTTTTAAAATATTTTGTGGGAAAGGAAAAGTGGCTATATTTGCACTCCCAAAAAAGGAAGCAATTAAAGAGTTCATTATTTCATTGGGAGCTTAGCTCAGCTGGTTCAGAGCATCTGCCTTACAAGCAGAGGGTCACTGGTTCGAACCCAGTAGTTCCCACACAATGAAAAACAAGCCTTTCAGGAAACTGAGAGGCTTGTTTGTTTTATCCCCTAATTCCAAATCCTTAATTTTGCTCTATGAGCACCAACGACTTTTCAATCGGATAATTACAAGTTGTAAATAGCAATCCAGCCGATATTGATTTTATTTTTTACTTATTTGATGGTGCAATTGAATATTAGGAAATAGCATATTTGATTTAATCATAGACTAACAAAAATTTAAAAGCGTGTTTGTTGTGGTTTTTAGATGAAATAAATCATATATTAAATGGAGCTTTTTATTGTATCTTTACAAGCCAACATAAACAGATGGGAAAGGTATAAAGACAGTTAATTTCTTTTGCCGCAAAAATGCCTCGCCTTATTTTAGGGCTTCTTTAACAAATGGAAAAGGAACATAAAAGATTAGAACATTCTCTTGAAAAAAAGGATACTTCCCATCCAATAATGTCTTCAAACAAAGCAAGAAATAGAATAATTTGGATTGCGTTGTATTTTTTTTCTGCCATAGCGTTAATGGTTTTTGGTCATTGGTTTTTTTCAATCATTACCTATTCATCCATTTCAACTTTTTTTAGTGATACAATCGATTCTTCTTTTTTAGTGTATGCATTGGGGGGCTTTTTAGCGCAGATGATAGACGGTTCATTGGGTATGGCATATGGCGTAACAGTTACAACTTTTTTAATGAGTTTGGGTATTCCTGCTATTACTCCTGCAGTAGCAAGTGCAAGTATGCACGCTTCCGAAATTGTGTCAACAGGAACTTCTTCTTTAGTATATATGCGCTATAAAAATGTAAATAATAAATTATTTATTACACTATTGATACCGGGAGCTATTGGTGCCATTATAGGTGCTTTCACCATATCATTTATCAGCAAAGATTATATTGCTTTTGTTCGGCCATTTGTAGGGTGCTATACACTTTTTTTAGGTGTATTGATTATTAGAAAAGCACTTAATTTGCATACTAAAACGCGTGAAAAAATCAAAAGAATTCGCCCTGTTGCTTTGGCGGGTGGTTTTTTTGATTCCGTTGGTGGTGGTGGTTGGGGACCAATAGTAACTACAACACTTATTGCTGGTGGCAGAGAATTAAAATATGCGGTAGGTTCATCGCACGTTGCTAAATTTTTTGTTGCCATTATCAGCACTGCCACCTTTATTGCTTTTATAGGATTAAGTCACTGGAAAATAATAATTGGTTTAATTGTTGGGTCTGTTATTGCGGCACCTCTTTCTATAAAAATATCTACAAAAATTTCAAAAAAATGGGGACTTATCATAGTAGGTATGCTTGTAATAATAATTAGTTTGCGAATAATTATCTTTGCTTTTTTAAAGTGATAAAATTTTAACGAACAAATGGATTCAGGAATTCAGGAAATAAAAAGTGAAATAGCTGATTTGTCAATTGAAAAAGCACTGGGCAAGCTTGCCACTTTATTTCCCGAAAAAGTGATTTTCTCAACCAGTTTTGGGTACGAAGATCAATTATTAACACATATAATTACCAAACATAATTTACCTATAGAAATATTTACATTGGATACTGGTAGATTGTTTCAAGAAACATATTCCGTATTTAACAACACATTGGATAGGTACAAAAAAGGGATCTCTGTTTTTTATCCGAACACAAATGCAGTTGAGTCTTTGCTTACGCAAAAAGGTCCTTTTAGTTTTTACGAATCAATTGAAAACAGAAAAGAGTGTTGCTTTATTCGTAAAGTGGAACCATTGAAAAGAGCCTTGGCCGGTTATTCTGTTTGGGTAACTGGAATACGTTCGGAACAATCGGTAAGTAGAACAGATATGGAAGAATTAGAGTGGGATGAGGGGAATAAAATCATTAAGTATCATCCATTATTGAAT
>CAIMGI010000190.1 GCA_903840505.1 uncultured Bacteroidota bacterium | reverse complement strand
AGCGCTTTTTTTTCAGAAACTAGAAAATCATCATCATCATCCAACCAGTCTGTAATGCGCTCATCGTAACCCTCTAAATATTCTATGAACTTGCCATTTTTCTTCAACCTAACTAACACCTGGTTTATGCATACGGAATTTAGGTAAGTCTGAATGGAGCAGGTTAATGCCTTGTTCGCCCTTATAATCTTCTCATAGAATACATTTACAGAGTCGACAAATATTTCTTTATTAAGTACGGTATTATGGCTCATTTTATACATCATATTAAGACAATATTCGTTATGCCTATCGTAAAGCAAGTCGATATTCTCACTGTTTTTTCGTATTAATTCTAATATTTCGTTATCCGTCATAAAGTAAATATAGTAAGTAAAAATGGTATACTACTTCTATCTAAACGAATTATTAATGCTTTTGGTATTAATAAACGAATAGTAAAAAGGTAACCATTGGTTTAGCTAATTTATTGAAATTGTTAAATACCTACTCCCACTTATCTTTCTTTTTGGCATCCTCAATTGTTTGCCATTGCATGTTGGAAGGGCAATCACAGCCTCCCTTTTTTAAAGGTTTTATATGATCAATAACGTAACCTTTTCTTCCTTTCGGGTATCCGCTTTGTTTCATAAATTCGTGTTTGGCCGATGAACTCCTTACTATTTTACCATTTTTATCCCTTTTTACAGTTGGATTAGTAGAATAGTACTTTTTAGCAGGTTTAGCCTTCGAATAGTTAGCCGGGTTACTTGTGGTAGTTTTGTTTTCTTTATATCGCTTATCGGGGGTGCCGTCCTTTTTGTAATGTTGCGCAAACAACACATTCACAAAAACAAGTAGGCTAATTAATAAGGAAAATATTTTTTTCATTCAGTTTATCTCCTGTAAATATAGTGCTTTTTAATTCCTAACTTATTGAACTTAAGAAGTATAAAATTATGCTATAAAACATAGCTAGATAGTATCTTAAAATTGCCTTTTTTTGTTGCATGGAGTTAATATTTAAATTGCCAAAAGGAAAACCTCCTTTCATTGGTATTTTATTTGAAAATATATTTCAGGCTAGCACGCTCAACCAGGATTTCGTGAATGAACTGCAAGGTTCAATCTTTACAATTCATATGGAACCAATAGCGAAAATGAATCTCAGATTAATCTGCGAGAATCCGATATCAATAAGGCATTACAGTAATTTAAAATACGATAAGGAAAAACTTCATGCTTGGCAGAAACACGTTTCTGGAGCAGTTAATTTTGGTCACATATTTAAGGTTTTTGATACTGATACTATTGTTAAGACAATGACAAAGCAAAAGAACTTTGTATTAAAAATTGAAAGGGTTTATTTTGAGTTTGAGTATTAGTGGTAAATAATAGTTTAGTTTTTGTATTTTCAATAACGGTTTGCGGCTACAGGAAGTTGGCGATTTTTACCACAAATGTTCATAAGAAGAACGAATGTTGATGCCACCACAAAACTGTTATACGAAGCAATGAACCGCCAATTTTTTGTAGGTGCTGTTAGCGGTTCGGCTTTTATTCTATTTTTCAGATATAGCAATGTACTTTCTTAATTCAGTTTGTTTTTCTGCTTGTTTTATTAAAAAGTCTGCTACGTCAGCTCTATTAATTCCGCCTATATTAATTCCTTTGAATAATTTGTTTTCAATACGGTATTTCTCTGTCAATTCCTTGTCTAATAACCTTCCTGGCCTCACAACTGTCCAATTCATATCGGAATTAGTGATAATTTCTTCCATATTAGTTTTGTCAGCATAAACGTCTTTTAAAAAGTATTTTAAAAACATCT
>CAIMGI010000189.1 GCA_903840505.1 uncultured Bacteroidota bacterium | reverse complement strand
CACAAAAAATGTATCCTGAAATAAAATTATTAAACACCAACATAGTGGGTGATAATTTTAATGAAAAATTTGACTTTACTGTTTTAAGCGGAACATTTAATATTCCGGGATCTGTGGGAGAAAATGATTGGGAGGAATTTATTTTTTCCGTAATAAAAAAAATGTATCAATCTGCTGAAATTGGAATTTCATTCAATGCTTTAACTACCTACTCTACCTTTACAGCAAATGAATTATTTTATTTAAAACCTGAAAAAGTGTTTAGTTACATCCAAAGCGAATTAAGTAGGTTTTGTATTGTAAATACTGCATATCCTCTTTTCGAAGTTACATATACCATTTTAAAACCTGAATTTTTACACTCAAAATACCCACACTCAGATTTCACCAAATATTTCAAAAACAAACAATAAATGATTCCCATTATTTATGCCAATAGAGCACTTGGAATATTGGGGAAATTTATTTTAAACAAACCCGAAATCGAACACTGGTACCTTCCGGCAAATATTTGCTTCTCTGTTCCATTCTTATTTCTAAATCTCAACAAAAAGATACAATTTTATGATTTCGGATTTGACACGTCAATTATTTTAAATACTTTACAAGAAAACAAAACAACTAATTGTGGCGTATTACTATTTGATTATTATGGAAAAAGCTGGACTGAAGAGCAAGTAAAAGAAATAAAACCGTTTGTAAATTGTGTTATTCAAGATGCGTGTTTATCAATTCCGACAATAGAAACAAACAAACAAATTGCTGCCGATTTACTTATTTATAGTACAGGAAAAGGAAAAGTTGTTGACATCGGTAGTGGAGCAATTGGCTATACTTCTCACTTAGAAGATGCGTTGTATATTAAAAATAATTTGGAAAATACTGGCTCTGAAAATAAAACCTATTTAGAATTGGATCGCTATTGGAAAAGTATAATAAGTAATAAAGATGTTTTTGATTTGAATAGGGTCAAAAATGTTTCGTGGGTCGACTATGGAAATAATACAATCACTGAAAATTACCCTAAAGATGTAATACTAGAAAGGGATAAAATTATAAAACACAAAACAACAATAAATGACTTATATTCAAACTTAATAAATAAAGAATTGCATTGGAATATATATGCTAACAATTGGCGATTCAATTTGTGGATTAACAATGCTACAGAACTAATTACTGAAATATTC
The DNA here is from genome assembly GCA_903840505.1 of uncultured Bacteroidota bacterium. Taxonomy (GTDB): domain Bacteria; phylum Bacteroidota; class Bacteroidia; order UBA4408; family UBA4408; genus CAIMGI01. Next base: position 15,505 of record CAIMGI010000189.1, on the reverse strand, counting down.
AATCATAATTTATTTGCATCAAGACATTATCCTGATGTTAGTCATTTTCTTAAAATAGAAAATACGCTACCTTTACCAAAAGCAATAAAGGTTGAGAAACACGTTGTTAATCTTTTTAATGATTTCCATATTACTGAAAAACAAGCAGAAGAGTGTGCGCTATTGGTAAATAAATTATTCCATCAAAATAAAATACAACCTGTATCATAACATATGGAAAATAAAAAAATACTCATATTGGGTGCTGGATATACAGGATTGGCTGCAGCGATCGAACTAAATAAATCCAAGGTAGAGACACATATTGTTGAAAAAAGTGATAAAGCAGGCGGATTATCCCAAACCATAACACTTTCCGATATTAAATTTGAATTAGGTCCGCATATTTATTTTGACAAAGATACAGAGGTGACTGCATTTTGGCGGGATTTAGTGGGTGATAAATTTAAATCCTACGAAAGAAATAATAGAATCTTTTACAATGGAAAATTTATTAAATCTCCTTTAAGTGTTTGGGACACACTTTTTAAATTAGGACCATTTAGCGTTATATCAATTATTTGGAGTTTCATCATTGCAAAAATATTCAGAAAAAGACCCATCAACTCTGCTGAAGATTGGGTGAAAGCAAATTTTGGAAATCAACTCTTTGAGCGATTTTTCAAAGTATACAATGAAAAAATATGGGGGATTAAGAGTTCTGAAATATCACCGAATTGGGCCGGACAGAGAATAAAATCATCCTTAACAACAATGGTTGTAAAATCATTAAAAAAAGAACACGAATTTATCATTAAAACATTCGACTTTCCTGATGGTGGATCAGAATCTATATACAATGCTCAACTAAACATACTCAACAAAGCAGAAAATGTTCATTTAAAATACAATTGTGTTGCAACGAAAATAAGTCCGAGTGGAAGTGGTTTTATAGTTGACTTTAGTAATGGCGAAAAAGGCATCTACTTTTCTAACATTATTTCAAGTATTCATCTAAGCGACCTATCCAAAACATTAGTCGGTTTTCCTGAAGTTGCTTTGAATACTCTTAACAATGCGATAAACAAATTAATGTATCGAAATTTAGTATTGGTTAATTTAGTGTTTCACAAAAATGAAGTCAAAAATTTCAAAGAGCATTGGATCGATATTCACGACCCTTCTATTACTGCACTTCGTGTAACAAACTTCGGAAACTACAATTTTGGACTTTCCAATTCCGAAAAAAGTGGCGTTGGTCTTGAGTACAATTGTTTTGAAAGCGAAGATATTTGGACAATGAGTGATGAAAAAATCATTGAAATAGCATTGGCTGATTTAAACAAAATGGGGTTAATACAAGATAAACCAATTGATTTTTCGGTAATTAAATTGGCAAAGGCTTACCCGATATATTTTAATGCATTTGAAAAACAAACCGAAGCAATTTTTTCAGAATTAATCAAAATTAAGGGGCTGGAATTAGCTGGAAGAAACAGCATGTATAAATGGAACAATATGCACCATTCTGTTAAAACGGGAATATTGGCAGCAAGAAATTGTTTAGGCAGCAAAAATAATCTTTTTGAAGTGAAAGGAATGGTATCTATAGGAAAGGATTCTGATTAATTCGCTTTAAAGAATCCTTTTGAGTTCCAATAAACTACTTACTTCATGCGTAAATTTTTCTTGGTGAATAATATTATCTGTGTTATAAAATATTTGATCCATCCCAAACCTTCTTGCTCCAATACAATCTGCCTCCATATTATCCCCTATCATAATGCTATTTTTAAGTGTTGCACCTGAAACTTGCAACGCAAAATCAAAAATAGCCGGGGCCGGTTTTTTACTTTCGGCTTTTTCGGATGTTATAATATGTGTAAAAAAACTCTCTAACTGCGAATTTTTCAATTTTACAAACTGTACATCATTAAAACCATTTGTTATTATGTGTAAGGTGTATTTGCCTGATAAATATTGCAACACATCTATTGCGCTTGGCATAAGTGCCTTTTTTAAAGGACTTCTATGAATATATGCATCACTAATAGCCAATGCTAATTTCGCATCGTTGATATTAAATGAACGCAGTACCATTTCAAAACGTTCGTTCCTTACACGTTCTTTTGTTATGATGTTATTTCCATAGGCACTCCACAATTCATTGTTGATTTTTTTATATACTTCAATAAAGTGCTCGTTATCTGTAAAACCAATGTGTGTGTGCAGTTGAAAATCACTGATAATCTCTGTCAAGGTTTCTGTGGAATTAGTATCAAAATCCCATAGCGTTCTATCCAAATCAAAAAAAAGATGGGTGTACATTATTCAGGAAAAAGCAATTTAAAAGAAGACAGCGATACTGCCCAAAACAAAACAGATGCAAACATATAAACCAGAATACGTTCCTTGTTTTTAAAAAAACGTACCGCTAAAAAACAACCAAATGGTATAGACAACAAAAGTGGCGTTAGAAGGGAAATCCCCAATAAACCAAAGCGTCTTTTTACGCTAATAATTATTTTATTTTTCCAAGTAAATCGCTTTTTAATAACTTCATCTTTCTTTTTTGGTCTTAGTTTGTTCCAGGATATTATTAAAAAATCACTGACATAAACAAACACTATAGTACCAATGATACCACCTATTGCGGTAGTAGTTACTGCCTTAAAAAATGGAAAGCCTAACCCTAGGGCAAGTGGGATTCCGCCAATGCTAAATTTAACACTGCTTAATAATATTACAGAAACAATTTCCCAAAAATCCTTCATCTATACTACTTCGTTCCAAAAGCCAAATCACCCGCATCACCCAATCCGGGAACAATATAGGATTGAACCGTTAGTTCATCATCTACTGCACCCAACCAGAAAGTAACATTTTCGGGTAAATGTCTCCTAACATAAGCTAGTCCTTCAGTACTTGCCACTACTGATACAATATGAATATGAGCCGGTATACCCCGTGTTAAAAGTGCTTGATATGTTAATACCATTGAAGAACCTGTAGCCAACATTGGGTCCGCAAGTATCAAAGTACGACCAGTTAACTCAGGAGTAGCAAGATATTCCACCTTTACTTCAAACGTATTGTCCTTATGGTGTTTTCTATATGCAGATATAAAAGCATTGTCAGCATCGTCAAAATAATTCAACAAGCCTTGATGAAGGGGTAATCCCGCTCTGAGTACGGTTGCTAAAACCGGTTTTTCAGCAATAAGATTCATATTGGCAACTCCCAATGGAGTAATCACTTCCTTCGTTTCATAAGTTAACTTCTTGCTTATTTCGTAAGCCATTATTTCACCAATTCGTTCTAAATTTCTACGAAAACGCATACTGTCTTTTTGCACTTCGGCATTTCGAAGTTGAGACATAAACTGATTAAAAATCGAATTATTTGCACCTATAATATTTACCATAACGTTATTTTTTTAGCCACTTTATAAAAAAAGGAAGCCTATTTCTTCTTAGGTGTAAATATACGCATTCTTTAGAACCAAATCCTTTATAAAAACGAGCTAAATTTTCATCATTCGACCCTTCAAAATCAAGCGTAATATTCTTTTGCGCATTTTCTTTAATAAAACTGTCCAGTAAAAAAAACATAGCTCCTTTCTCTTTTGCTTCTTCATTTGCTCCCGAAAATATAAAAATCACCTTATTATTACTCTCAATGAAAAATGCCCCTGCACACAATGTATTATTTGAATTAAAAACACCAATTGTATGCCCTATTCCGGCATTCGAACAATGCTCAATTAATTTTGTAAGTGTTTCATAATCCTTCCTTCTAAATGTTTCAATGTCCTTTCCTCTATTTGCTTTAAAAATATCAATAACATCTTGAATATTCGCTTGGTGACTAATCACTAAGCCATTTTGGTGTGATTTTTTTATGTTTCTCTGATGATTTTGGGAATAATTTTTTGAAATGTTTTCATACGACTCTATCAAATCCAATTCGATATTCAATTTTTTTTCAATTGTAAAGGTAGAATCATTTGTTTTATTGAACGTATTCAAATTAATTTCAATCAACTTAAAGGTATTTGGTATGGCATTTAAAAATTCATTTGTTTTATCTTCTGTTAATTTAGCCGTAGAAAAAACCCCGTGTTGTTGCGTAAAAAAGGGCTGAAACAAGTAAGATATCCCAATCTTCTTCCTTGAACACAATGGCATTACAGATATGTAATCGTCTTCCACTAATCCTTTCCAACCGGGCGATACTATATCTAAATACCAAGAATATGCGTAAATAATTCCATTGAATGATTTAGCTATACAAGCATCCCATTTTTGCTTATTGAGTTGATAATTTTCTTGGTAGTGAATCACTGGTCAATTTTAAAATTTATAATCCTATATTAAACCCTACTCTTACAATAACAGGACTTTGGTATGGAGAATAAGCTGTATGATTAAGATTATACAATAGCATAAATGTAAAAGATGAAAAATCACCCAAAGGTTGTCTATATCCAGCACCAACAGGCAATGCCAATTCCCACCAACGATCGGGATACACCCATTCTCCATTTAATTCTTCTGCTTCTGCGTGTAAAAACAGATTCGGAAAAAGATTGTAACGGGCAAATACTCTACCGCCATATACATTTGTTTTGTATTGATTTACATTGTCGGAATAATGTAAATAAGTAACTCCAAGTCCTACAGATACCCTATCCGTAATTTGATAACCCAAAAGCGGTGAAATATCTATGATTGTTATAGTACCGAATGACAAACCAAAATTGCCTCCGGAAAACAATTTAGAAGAATCGAATCCTTTATTTTTTGGCTTAACATTATTATTTGGAACAGTATCCAACTGAGCTAAACAATGTAAGTTCGCACAAAAAAAGAATAAGAGTATTGCATTTATTTTTAGAGTCTTCATTGCAAACTATTTATTGTAAAGTATTCCAATATCATAAATTGAGTCTGAATATGCTATTGTCTGTGTTAAATTCATTGTTGTATTGCTGTATACATTTATATTTTTGCTATTGGCTGTAACAATTTCATCTGTAGTTGCATTGTATTTTACACACTGCGATTTTGTACCGAACAGTAACGCAAATAAGCTATTGGTATTGTATAGATATCGATATATGGAATTACTTGTTGAAATAAAATAGGTATTCTCATCCATTTTATCTGCTGCATATATAGTTCCTGAAATAGTATGCGGCTCCCATAAACTATTTTGCAAAATATTGTAAATGTAAATTTTAGCCTGTCCATTTTGATTCGCAAAAATAAATGTATTGTCATTGTCTTTTGAAAACATATTCACCACATCGGCCGGAAATAAAACAGACTGTTTTATTGCTCCGGTTGAAGAATAGTAAAGAGATAGCCTTTTTAATTGTCCTACTAATTGCTTTTCCTCTGAAAAAATCAAATCGTTATTAGCACTTATTTTTGTTGGATAATATTGATTTCCATCAGCAGTTGTATTGAGCACAATTTGCCCATTTTTATCATAACCACTTATATGCCCATCATAATACCCTACATATAAAACGTTTGCGGTATGGTGCATCGCTGTATAAAAAGGCATTCCTGCCCCATTATTGATGTTATTCCAAATCATTGTATGATTTGTTGCATTGAGCGCTTCCAGATTGCCCGTTATACTACCACAAGTATAAAGCTGATTGTCTGAAGAATTAATTTGCAAACCGATAAAATCTCCATTGGGAGAGAATGCAAGCGATGTATTGTAAAGCGAATCTGTTTTATAAACACTAAATTGATTTTGATTTGGAGATGTTACTACATAAATCGCTTTGCTATATTTAGCAATTTCACTTATATGAATGTTCCTGCGAACACTCGACTCATTGGCACCATCAAAAGCACGTATGTAAATATAATAATCGCCCGATTTCAATTTCTTATTTTCTATCACAATATCGTTGCTTATAACAGCTTTTTTCTCATTGGGTTTTGAAATAATTTGTGCTGTAACCGCTATTTGATTTTCATCTATTATCTGCATCACAACATACTCTATATTACTTTCATCATTTACTGTAGCTGTAACAGGTATTTTTTCATTTACAGAAAAGTGTGCATTTTCATTCGGGATACTAATTGCAATCACCGGCTTTAACACATCACTGTCCTTTTTACAAGAAAAAAAGAAAAAGGTAAACAAACACATTAAAATCAAACTCCTTTTCATTGAACACTAAGTTACAAAAACAAATTTACAGAAACACCATTCAAGCAATTCTATAGGTTGAGCCAATAAATAAACTTAAAAACAAGTGCTCTATTTTTAATTCCCAAAATAGGTGTAATATAATTTTCAGTGTACACAATGTAAAAATCACTCATTGGCTTAAAACGCCATTGTAAACGACTATTGATATTAAAATTATTAAGCTGTGTATTGTACTGAAAAAAAGTAGTGAAAAATATGCTTTTAGTGAAGGACAACTCTACCTTAGGACCAATCAAGGTCAAATAGGCATTCGAATAAGGCTCCGGTAATTTTATTTCATCTTGCGAAAAAGCAAGTGAGAAAATACCCCAAGGCTGTTTTCGGTAATTTAATTCTCCTGAATAACTAAACTTTGTACCATTATAAAACTCACCGTAATTTATGGTCAGTAAATAATTAAACAGTTTACGCTTATTGGAAGTATACGTAAGCAAAGCATTGTTATAATTGTAATCCCCTATTGCCAATGGCAAGCCTTTTGAAGTAATATTAGAGGCATACAGTAATTTCACATAACTTTTATTTAACTCCAATTTTGTTTCGGCCGAACTTTGAAATATTACTTTATAGCTTCCTTGCAATAAACTTTCATTGGTAGCTAATTTTGAATCTAAATATTGACTCAAATAAATACCCGGACCGTGATTGTTAATGATGGATGATTTAGGATAAAACTTATATGCTAGCATTGGTTCAAACCGCCAATAACTGTTACGCACCATTTTATTATTCAATGCATCAAATTGTGAAACACGCGGAACAAAACCAACATCGGCAAGGTAATTTTTACCTACATACTCGTGGTTCCACATCACAAGCCAACTTTTATCAAAATATTCGAACCAAGAAGCGTGAGTGTAATTATCCTTTAATTGTAAAGGTGTAAAAGCGTGGTGATAAAAAACTTTTCCCCTGAACTTATTATTCTTTGATGCCAAATTGAAATCTAAACCTGCTAAACGATTAAAATCATTTACCAGTTGCCTGTTGCTTAAAAATGCTTGACGATTAACAAATATGGCAGCCACATTACTACGTGCAAACACTTGTCGTTGCAATGCTACTACCGTGTAATTTTGACTCCTTACATTCAATGATTTCACCTTATCAGTTTGCATACTCATAATACCAATACGCCAATTCTTATTTATTTTACCACTCAACCTCATCCCTCCAAGAATAGGAATTACATTTCCACTATTTAATCCAATTTGACGCGAAAAAAATGGTCGTATCTGCCTAAAACCATAGCGCTCAAACAAATCACTGTTCTCAATAAAAAATTTTCTGCGCTCGGGAAAAAACAAACTAAAACGAGTAAGGTTTGTAACCTGCCTGTCTACCTCTACTTGCGAAAAATCTGGATTAATTGTAATGTCCAAATTTAAGGATGGACTAACGGCAATCTTAGCATCAAGACCACCATTGGGTTTTGTATGCGTTTTGTTGTCGGTTACATAATTGTGATTGCCCTCACCACTAACGTAAGGAATTAGTGCTATGTTAGTCCCCGGTTTTTTAGGTGAATTATCCCATAACATATCACCCGTAAAGGCGAGCGAAGCAATATTGTACACCCTTGGCACTGCCGACCAACAGCTACTTTCGTTCCGTTTTAAATCATTTCGTGTAAAATTCACTCCCCAATGTGGGATATTTGTTTTATACCTTAATGAAACAAAGGGAATAGCCATTTCAACTACCCACTTCCCCTTTTCACGCTTCACTTCACTATACCAAACATTGTCCCAGTCGGTTGAAACGCCTTCTCCACCACCAAATGCAACTAAACCTTCTCGTTGTACATTATACGGATTTACAGCAAAACTAAAACCGTTTGTATTGTCATCAAAAGGATCAAAAATTACAGAAAAGGCATCGCTGACAGGATAAGAAAAATCGCGTTTCAATGATTGAATAACATAATTCCCTTCCAACTCATCATAACAAATTGCCGACACATAAATATTTTTATCATCGTATGTAATACGCGACTCTGTTTTTGTATCAGCGTATCCTGTATCGTGCGGAAAGGTATTGTAAAAATCCTTGGCTACATCTGCACTCAACCAATCCTCCTCATCTAATACCCCATCTAACAGTATTTTACCGACAGCCTTTTTAATTTTTACAGTGGGCTTTTGTTTTACTTCATAGCCAAAAGCAAAATTTATAAATATGGAAAAGACAATAAAAAGTCTTATGTTTTTTAGCATTGTATACACTCAATACTTTTATCGATTGGCGTATGCCGCTTCTTTTTCATTACCAAAAGAAAAATCTTTGTAATCGGTAATTACATTATATAATGTATCGCGCTCAATAGGATGCTTTCCTACTTGTTTGATTAATTCTACCAATTCTTGCGTACTTAATTTGGGACTCTGCTCTTCCGATCCTGCCATTGTATATATTTTTGTAGAATCGTCAATTGTACCATCAATATCATCCACACCAAAAGACAAGGATAACTGAGCTGTAGTTCTTCCAATCATTGGCCAGTAGGCTTTTATATGATTAAAATTATCCATAAATATTCTGGCAATAGCATAATTACGCAAGTCTTCAATTACCGAAACCTCTGCTATATGCGACATCTGATTATCCTTGTTTCTAAATTTAAGCGGAATAAAAGTATTAAATCCACCTGTTCTATCTTGCAATTCTCTTAGACGGTTCATATGGTCAACCCTGTGTTCAAAATTTTCTACGTGACCATATAACATCGTTGCATTGGAAGGCATTCCCAATTTATGGGCTGTTTCGTGAATCTCGAGCCATTGAGCCGTAGTCGCCTTATCATCACATATTTGTGCACGCAACGTTTCATCAAATATTTCGGCACCACCACCCGGCAATGAACCTTGCCCGTGTTCTTTTAATATACGTAAGCCTTCTTCATAACTCACTTTGGCTTTCCTGCACATATACTCCAACTCCACTGCTGTAAATGCTTTTACGTGTATATCAGGGCGGATTTCCTTTATCTTTTTTATCAAATTTGCAAAGTACATCAATCCCATTTTTGGGTGTACACCACCTACAATATGAACTTCTGTTACAGGCTTTCCATCGTAACCACGAACAATATTTAAAATTTGTTCCTCGTTCATTTCCCAACCTTCTTCTTTTTGTTTTAATAAACGTGAATAGGAACAAAATTTACAATCGAACACACAAATATTGGTAGGCTCAATGTGGAAATTACGATTGAAATAAACATAATCGCCATTCTTTTTTTCTCGCACATAATTCGCTAGCATTCCCAAAAAAGCAAGTTCGCCTTTTTGATATAATACCACGCCTTCACTTGTACTAATGCGTTGGTTATTCAATACCTTTTTGGCAATACTTAATAGTTCTTTGTCTGTATTACTGCTGTTGAGCAATTGCTCAATGTGATTCTCTTTCTCCAATGTATATTAATATTTCAATAATGATTCAATCGCTATTTTCAACTTATCGGCATTGGGTAACATAGTTGCTTCCAATATAGAATTAAGCGGAATAGCAGGTAAATTTTCAGAACCAACCACCAATACAGGTGCATCCAAAGATTTAAAACACTCTTGACTGATTCTTCCCGCCAAACTTTGAGCAAAGGTATTATTTGTAGGTTCTTCCGTTAAAACAATGCACTTGTTGTTTTGTTTAACCGAAGTAAAAATAGTTTCTTCGTCAAGCGGATACAAAGTTCTTAAATCAATTATTTCTATTTGACATGCAAAATCCTTTGCAGCATTTTTTGCCCAATACACGCCCATTCCATAAGTGATAATAGTAAGCGTTTTCCCTTTTGCCTTACAATCTTCTGCTGCCTCTAACACAACTCTTGCTTTCCCAAAAGGTATAATATAATCTTCATCCGGCTCAATTGTTTTCGCATCTTCGGTACCCTTTATTTTACTCCAATACAAACCTTTGTGTTCCAACATCACTACAGGATTAGGATCGTAATAAGCTGCTTTCATCAAGCCTTTTAAATCGGCACCGGTACTTGGGTACGCTATTTTTATTCCGCGAATATTTGTCAATACAGACTCTACACTTGAAGAATGGTAAGGACCACCACTACCATAAGCACCAATAGGTACACGTATAATACAACTCACAGGCCATTTACCGTTGCTCAAATAACACGAACGGCTTACCTCCGTAAACAATTGATTAAGTCCCGGCCAAATATAATCGGCAAACTGAACCTCTACAATGGGTTTTAATCCGGCAGCACTCATACCAACAGTACTTCCTATAATAAAGGCTTCTTGAATAGGTGTATTAAATACCCTATCGTCACCAAACTTTTGAGCCAAGGTTGCCGCCTCTCTAAACACTCCACCCAATCGTCCACCAACATCCTGACCGTATAACAAACACTCTTTGTGCTTTGTCATTAATTCTTGCACAGCAAATAAAGCGCAATCAACCATAACTGTTTTTTCTTTGCCTTTAGGTTCACGCACACCCTTCTCTTCGGTAACAGGTGTAGGAGCAAAATCGTGTAAAAATAAATCTTCGGGCTTAGGGTCCTCTGCTTTTAGGGCTTGTGTGTATTGTTCTTGAACTGCCTTTGCAGCTTCTTCTTCTATTTTCGTTAATTCGTAGCTTTCGAAACCTGCAACAATCAGTTGATTTCTAAAACGGGGAAATGGGTCTTTTTTTGCAGCTTCCAACAAATCATCACGGTACCATTCTTTGCGTACACCTGATGTATGGTGATTGAGCAAAGGAACTTTGGCGTGAATCATAAAAGGGCGTCTTTCTTTTCTAATAAGCCCTATCACCTCTTGAACAGTTTCGTAACACTTCATAAAATCACTGCCATCAATGGTGCGAACCTCCAAACCTTTAAACCCCTTTGCATATTCGCTGGCATCCTGCGCTCTTATTTCTTTTGCACTTGCCGATATATCCCATTCATTGTCTTGAATTAAATATAATATTGGTAGTTTTTTAAGCACCGCCATTTGAAAAGCCTCCGCTACTTCGCCTTCTGTAATAGATGCATCACCCAGCGAACAAACCACTACCGGTTTATCAGCACCATAAGTAGTAGGTAATTTTTGATTTTCAATATACTGAACACCCATTGCTACGCCCGTTGTAGGAATAGCTTGCATTCCGGTTGCAGAACTTTGCATTGGAATTTTCGGCATATTGTCGCGCTTCAAACTAGGGTGACAGTAATAGGTTCTTCCTCCCGAAAAAGGATCATCGCGTTTGGCAAGCAATTGCAACATCAATTCGTAAGGCTGCATACCAATACCCAACAACATACTGTCGTCACGGTAATAAGCCGAAAGAAAATCCTGTGCTTTTAATTGCAAGCCCATCGCCAGTTGTATGGCTTCGTGACCGCGAGATGTAGCGTGAACGTATTTAGCTGTAACATCCTTATTCGCCTCGTAAAGCTCTGTCATAGCCTTTGCGGTGCACATCAGTGAAAACGCTTTCAATAAAATACTTTCAGGTATAGAAGAGTCTATCTTTCTTTTTTTATCTGTCATTGCCTGGCTCATAAAAGCGTGTGGTATTATTTAATACAAACATAACAATTAGGAGCGTAAAAGTAAAGTATTGGGGCTTTTAATTGATTGAGGAGAGCTTTACAATATATAAATAAAACACCCCACTGGATATAAATCCAATGGGGTATTTTTTATTTGATTCGAAAATTTTACTGCTTCACCAATTTAGTAGTGTAACCATCGTTGGTTCTGATAAAATAAATACCTGAACTAAGCTTGCTTATATCTATGGTGGAAGTGCCTTGTATATTTTGTTCCATTACAACCTTACCCAACATATTTACAATGCTCATTTTTTTAATGGAAGAACTTGTAATGGTAATCATATCGTTCGCAGGATTCGGATATACTTGTACCCCCTTTGACAATTCTTCTTCGCCCAAACCTACGGTATTAATAGTTTTACAAGCTGAAGTAGCACTGCATCCGTTTACGGTTACAGTTACTTTATAACTGCCATTGGCTGCGGCAACATAAAAATACTTGGTTTCGTTTGGCAATAAAACATTCCCTGTGCAATTATACCATTGGTAAGTAATTATTCCATTTTGGGTTGTATCAGCAAAAATTGTTCGTGTCGAGTCTGCTTTGGTAGTATTTACATTAACCGCAGGATCAATTATTAAATCTGTATTTACAATACTATCGCAACCAAAAGCTGTTGCTAAAGTGTCGCTATACATTCCCGTAGCATTGTGCGTAACATTACCTACAATTATAGAACCTCCAACACACAACTGAATGGTTTGAGCTACTATAACTGTATTAACCTTTACAGTGCTTGTTACGGTGCTATCGCAACCGTTGGCAGCAATAAATACATCCGTATATACACCTGTAGTTTTATACACACTCATTCCAACGACAGCACTATCACCGTCACAAAAAGTAAAAGATTGTAACCCTGTTGCAACTGGCAATACCGTTAAATCTGTCATTACTATGCTATCACATCCGCCAACAGCAACACCAAATAATGTGTCGGTATACATTCCCGTTAAGTTATGAGCAATTTGCCCAACCCAAACAGTATCATTAGCACATATTGTTAATGTTTGTGAGGCGTTTACATCACAAGCAATCGATTTTGCATTGTATGAAAACACGATAATTAGTGTGAAAAACAAATTTTTAATGTGTAGCATTTTTTTCATATTCCTATTTTATAAATTATTTACATTCTTCAAAGAAAGCAAATATAATGAATAATTGAAAAATTAACAATGAAATTAAGTTTATCGCTATTTATTGATTTGTTTTGAGATAATAATTGTTGATTGCTAGCCTTGGTATAGCTAATAACCAACAAATAAATTAAACACTTTCCCTTTTTCTTCGATTGCTTACCAACATTAATAACAGCAATAGCATTGCGCCCAAAGCAACTATATAATAAGTATCTGCTCCTTTGGAGTCACCGTTATTATTATTGTCACCTTTATTATCGTCATCGAGATAAATAGGATTAAATACAGCTTCTTTTGTAGGATTTTCTGAAGTAACTGTTTCATTATTGGGTATACCGATTTGGTTATTAGGTGTGCTAATAAACCCTGAAGTATCATTCTTTGTATTTTCTTTGGAAGTACTTTTTGATTCCATAGGTATCTTAAAGCCATTGATGGTATATGCGTAATCGGTATAATTAGAAACGTCCCAACCGGTTAACCTGGAAAGCTCCTGCAATTCTTCTACTCTCCTTTTATAAACACTGCTCAAATAATTTTTACCTTCAGAACAATCAAACGGGCCTTGTGCAGGATGTGTAATAACATAACGAGCTTGGTAATTTTCTTTATTTGGTGTTTCTTGAAACATCAAATCTTGCGGAAAATTTTCTCTATCATATGTAACGTGTAAACGAGTAAGGAATACAGTACCATTATATGTATTATAGTGGTAATCGAAATCCAACCAATCGACACCGGCAGTCATCATTTCTGCAATTTCGGGTGGTGTTCCTGAACAAGGGTCGCACTTAATATAGGCATTCATACTTACATCCCAAGCATATTCAAGATATACATTATTTCCACCCTCTCTTTTCATATTCTTACGATATAAGTCGTGGTAAAATTTACCAAATACATCGGCAACAAATTCAGGAACCAAATTATCGGTAGGCATTTTTAATGTTCTATAATTGGTAGTTTCAACCCTTCCTGTTTTTGACAAAGCATATACTATCATATCTTGCTTGCCATTAGCATTTGCCATCCCTAAACGTATTGGAAGCATAAACTTGGGTGAATTAAAACTTATTTGAATTGGACGAATGGCGCTTGTGCCTCTTTTTTTTAGTTCATCGGTGTTTACTTTTACAACAAAAAATTTCATATTGCTTTTAATATAAGGTTCCAACACCTCATTTGCACCGCTAGGTATCTTGTAACCGTTTTCAGTTAACCAATCTGCTAATCCTGCCGATTCCTTTGAGGATAAAATAAGTATATCATATTCTCCAACTGAATATCGTGCTTCAATTTTCACCACTTCCCTTATGCCTTTTTTTGAAGCCATTTCCATATCTGCTCCACTTGCCACAGAAGAAGGATAAGCCCTATCTTCCATCGATTCCATATTGTAATTTTGACAAGGATTATTGTCATAATATTCTGCCATTCTTGGCCCGGAATAAGAATCCAACATACTAAACAAGGTAGCTTCAACGACTTTAATATCGCTCTTTTTTAATACAACAGGAACGGGAACTACCATTGCAAAATCCTTTACATCACCTTTAAAATCACTCCACATTGTTATAGTGGAACGTTCACCGTTACGTGCAAGAATTACTTGCGATGAGTTGTTAAACAAACTGGCATCAGCTTTGGCAACATAAAAACCACAAAAAGCACTCATCCTTGTTACTCCTGCACATAGCAAGAAGATTGTCATTAACTTTTTCATAATCATTTCCATTTAAATTGGTTAGCACTAAATAATTTATCGAGTAAAATTGTTAAAGGCGAGAGCATAAAAAGTGCCCAAATAGGTGCACCGTTTACAAATAATATATGTTGCATATAAAAAGCCAGCACACCAATTAATACCGACCAAATAATTCTCGCTATTTTATGTGATGGGGTGGATACCGGATCGGTAATCATAAAAAAGGTGAACAATAAAAGAGTGCCGCTGGTAAATTGATGAAAGAAAAAATCGATGGGCCATCCTTGATACAGTACATTTCGCATAAAGGACAATACAACAAAAGTGATAAAAAATGCAAAGGCTGTATCCAAGCGTTTTACACGAAGTAATACTGTTAAACCAAGCAATCCGATAAACAGCAATAAAAGCCCATTACTACCCCACTGCCCCGGAGATATCCACGCTTTTCCTGAAAGCAAAATAGTAATTATGATTCCAAAATTAGTTGGATTAAAAATATGTTTGCCATTGAAACGAAACATAAACTTACTGGCTACACTTAAAAAACCTGCTAGAAATATAGTACCCATTTCATTGGTTTTAAACATTAAGCATAAACTAAGCGAAGAAATAAGTGCACTTTTCAATGAATTAAAATCCTTGTTTGTGAATAAGGTAAATACCGCTTGCGTACTTAAGCAGGTAATAAAGGTGACAATGAATTTAAATTTTTCTACCTCCCAACCAAGATTGGTAATTCCAAACAGTAAAAAAATAAGTAGGAAGGTTATTTGATAATGGCGGGGATCGCTTGTAAATTTATCAACAGCCTTGTTAAAAAAACTACTATTGTGTTGTAGTTGCGACTTTATTTGAGTAGTTAT
>CAIMGI010000188.1 GCA_903840505.1 uncultured Bacteroidota bacterium | reverse complement strand
GGTGTATTTTACTCATCATTTCTTTCACAACACTCTTTACATTTCATAGTAAAGCCCAAATATTTTGGTCGGAAGGATTCCAAAATGGATGTGCCAACGGCTGTTTTGCAACGGCTTATGTTGGAGGACCCAATGGTGCCTGGACACAAACCAGTACCGGACTTAACGACCCTGAATCAAACAAATGGTTTGTAAGTGGCGCTGAATGTGGTAATTTACCGCCTGCCTGCGGGTCGACCTGTGGCGCAACAGACCCTTCTTTACACATTGGTGCAGACGATGGCTTTGCTTTTGACCCGGGTGCTGCCTACGATGCGGGAGGATTTTGCGGGGTGCTTTTTTGCGTTACCACAAATATGAGAGCAGAATCACCTACCATAAACTGCTCAGGAAAAACAAACATTAATTTATATTTTAATTATATCGAAGGTGGCGATGGGGCCACAGACGATGCTACTGTTTGGTACTACGATGGAGCAACCTGGAGCTTATTGTCCAATATGCCCAAAACGGTTTTGTGCGGAAATGGTCAAGGAACCTGGACCGCTTTCTCAATGTTGTTACCTGCAAGTGCTAATAATAATGCCAATGTAAAAATTGGATTTAACTGGACAAACAATGATGATGGTGTTGGTACCGACCCTTCTTTTGCGGTAGACGATATTGATTTAAGTGTTCAAAATAACAACCCACTTCCTCTAGCCGATTTTTCATCCAGCGATACTGTAATTTGCTCCGGAGCTTGCCTTAATTTTACTGACTTAACTCAAAACTTACCCACTTCTTGGATTTGGACTTTCAACGGTGGAACACCCAATACATCCAATGCACAAAACCCAACCAACATTTGTTACAATACCCCGGGAACATATACTGTTTCATTGATTGCTATCAATGCAAATGGTTCGGACACGATAACAAAAACATTATTCATTACTGTAAATCCTTGTATACCTCCTACTGCAAATTTTGCAGCAAACGACACCATTATTTGTGCAGGCTCGTGCATACAATTTACCGACCAATCGGTTGGTGCAAGCAGTTGGAGCTGGACCTTTACTGGAGGAAACCCTTCTACGTCTACCAACCAAAATCAATCTGTGTGTTATGCAACGCCCGGCACCTATACAGTTAGCCTTACAGCTACCAACAACTTAGGCAACAATACAAAAACACGAACTGGATACATAACAGTAAATGGATTTCCAACACTTAGCTCCATTAGTACAGATGTAACAATTGATGCAGGTGAATCAACAACCTTAACAGCAACAGGAAATGGAAACGGTAATTATCTTTGGTCGCCTGCATTGGGATTAAGTTGCACAGCCTGCCAGTCGCCTGTTGCAACACCAACAAAAACCACAACCTACACCGTTACTTATTCCGATGCAAATGGTTGTAGCGTGTCCGACAGTGTAGCCGTTACCGTAACTGAAGATGCGAATCCTTATGTGGTATTTATTCCTTCGGCATTTTCGCCAAACGGTGATGGACACAACGAAGTACTTTTTGTAAGAGGAAAAGGAATAAAAAACTTTAATGTGGTTGTGTACGACCGCATTGGTGAAAAGGTATTCGAAACAAGCGACCTTGCAACAGGCTGGGATGGCACATACAAAGGCAAACAACTAAACACTGCCGTTTTTGTGTATTACCTCACGGGTGAGTTTTTAAACAATGATAAAATAAATCAAAAAGGTGACATCACACTTACTAAATAAAACGATGCAAATGAAAAACTACATCCTATCTATATCAGTCCTTTTGGCAAGTTTAATGCAAACAAGCCAAGCGCAGGATTTGCACTTTTCGCAATACAGCTATTCGCCACTTAACCTCAATCCTGCACTAACAGGTGTTTCCAATGGCGATTTGCGTTTTGTAAGCAATTACCGAAACCAATGGCAAAGTATTTCATCCCCCTATAGAACTATATCGGCTGGCTACGATATGTCACTTTATCCAAAAGAAAGTTCGAATGATTTTTGGGGAGCGGGTATTGTATTTAACAGCGATAAATCGGGAGCATCAAAACTGGGACTTACACAGGTAAATTTATCTGGCAGTTACAGTAAATCACTCAACGGAAGCTTAAGCAATTTCATCACATTGGGATTTCAGGCAGGCTTTGGACAACGCAGTATGAGTTACGATGCCTTGACTTGGGACAGCCAGTTTAATGGAAACAATTACGATGCTGCTTTGCCAAGCAATGAACCATCGGGTACTATTGCAAAAACATTTTCCGATTTCTCTGCTGGTCTATTATATAGCTATGCCAGTGAAAGTAAATTATTTAAAATGAATGTAGGAACTGCAATGTTTCATTTGAATAGCCCTGACATTTCATTGAACAGTGTTTCTGATAAGTTGTACAAAAAAATAGTGGTACACGGCAATTTTTATATTCGCCCGAACAGTAACTCCCGCACTACTTTTATACCCAACCTAGTATACACACAACAAGGTTCGCAAAAACTAATTAACTTGGGTACCAATGCAAAATACCTAATACAAGACCGCTCAAAATATACCGGCTACAACAGCGAAGTAGCCTTTTATATTGGAGGAATGTACCGCGTTGCAGATGCATTTGCCTTGTGTACCCGTTTCGATTATGGAAGTTTTGCATTTGCATTGAGCTATGATGTGAATGTAAGTGGACTAACATTGGCAAGCAATAGCCTTGGAGGAACAGAACTTGTGGTGATGTACAATTATACTTTTAGAGAGAAAAAGAAAGGTGGAGCGAGCGTTCGCTTTTTTTGAGGTCAAAATGAAAGTAATTATTAATACCCATACTTCTCCTTCCACAGCTTTTTTAAAAAATTGCGTAATTCTTCCTCGCGCGGGTTTTTTCCCGGGTCGTATAATTTGCTCCCTACGAGGGCATCGGGGAAATATTCTTGTACTGAAAAATTTGTTTCGTGGCTATGAGCATAATCATATTCTTTTCCATAACCCAAGTCCTTCATTAATTTAGTAGGTGCATTCCGTAAATGAAGCGGAACTGGCAAATCACCTGTTTCGACAACAATACGTTGTGCTTCACCAATAGCTGCATAAGTAGCATTACTTTTGGGGGAAGTGGCTAAATAAATAGTAGCCTGCGAAAGTATAATACGTGATTCCGGAAAGCCAATCACATTCACTGCCTGAAAACAATTGTTCGCCATCAATAATGCATTTGGATTGGCGTTACCAATATCTTCACTCGCCAAAATCAGTAATCTGCGTGCAATAAATTTTGGATCCTCACCTCCTTCAATCATTCGCGCCAACCAATATACTGCTGCATTCGGGTCGGAACCACGAATAGATTTAATAAAAGCCGAAATAATATCGTAATGTTGTTCACCGCTTTTATCATACAAAGCAAGGTTTTGTTGTACAATATCGGTTACATTTTTATTGGTTAAAACTATTTCATTTTCCCTAATAGAGTTTACAACAATATCCAAGGTATTCAACAATTTACGCGCATCACCTCCCGACAATCGCAACAATGCTTCCGACTCCTGTATGGTAATTTTTTTTGTCTTTAATACCTCATCATTTTTCAAAGCACTATCCAGCAAGAAAAGTAAATCTTCCTTTTCCAATGCTTTCAAAATATATACTTGACAGCGTGAAAGCAAAGCCGATATTACTTCGAAAGAAGGATTCTCGGTAGTTGCACCAATAAGTGTAACCGTTCCTTTTTCAACTGCACCCAACAAAGAATCTTGTTGCGATTTGCTGAAACGGTGAATCTCATCAATAAACAAAATAGGATTGTTGGTTCCAAAAAAAGCCTGACTCTTCGCCTTGTCAATCACATCGCGTATATCTTTTACCCCTGAGTTAATGGCACTCAAAGAATAAAATGGTCGATTTAAACTGTTCGCAATAATGTTTGCTAAAGTAGTTTTTCCTACCCCCGGTGGTCCCCATAAAATAAGCGATGGCAATACTCCCGAGTCAATTGCTCTGCGCAATACAGCACCCTCCCCTACAAGGTGTTTTTGCCCTATGTAGTCGTTTAGTTTTGTGGGACGTAAGCGTTCGGCTAGGGGGATCATTGTTGGATGTTAGATATTGGATGTTAGATGTTGGTATTCATTATCAATTATGCATTTTCAATTATCCATTCTTTTAGAAAGTAACACAACATTCTCCACGTGATGGGTTTGTGGAAACATATCAACCGGTTGTATTTTTTCAACTTTGTATAAACTATCCATCAAAGCCAAATCACGCGCCTGAGTAGCAGGATTACAACTTACGTAAACAATTTTCTTTGCGCCTGAATTTAGTATTGCATTAACTACATCGGTATGCATTCCGGCACGAGGCGGGTCGGTGATGATTACATCGGGCTTTCCATTTACTTCAATGAAATCAACTGTAAGTACATCCTTCATATCACCTGCATAAAAAACCGTGTTGTTGATGTTATTTATTTTCGAATTTTCTTTTGCATCGGCAATAGCAATTTCAATGTACTCCACTCCTACCACTTTAGCACACTGCTTAGCAATAAAATTTGCAATGGTTCCTGTGCCCGTATACAAGTCATATACTACCTCATCGCCTTTTAAGTCAGCAAAATCACACGCAATTTTATATAACTCGTAAGCCTGTTTTGAATTGGTTTGGTAAAAAGATTTTGCACTCACTTTAAATTTCAAGCCCTCCATTTCTTCGTAAATAAAATCCCTGCCCGAAAATAGAATTACTTCCTGATCACTGATTGTATCATTCTTTTTGCCATTAACTATAAATTGCAAAGAAGTAATTTGTGGAAATAATTCTTTTAAATGTGTCATTAAACTATTTATTTCTACTTCATCGTTCTGATAAAAAACAACAATTACCATTAACTCTCCTGTAATGGAAGTGCGTACAATCAAATTGCGCATTAAACCATTCTGAACGCGCAAATCAAAAAACGGAAATTTATTTTTCAATGTATATTCTCTTACTGCATTGCGAATAGCATTGGAAGGATCCGATTGCAAATAACAATGATTGATATCCAAAATTTTATCGAACATACCCGGAATATGAAAACCCAACGCATCCATCATTCTGCCTTCAGCAGGCTCATCCATTTCTTCCTTTTTCAACCAACGCTTATTCGAAAAAGTAAACTCCAATTTATTTCTGTAATAATACTCTTCGTAAGAACCTAGAATACTATTTATCTCAGGTATTTCTACTTTCGCTATGCGTGTAAAACTATCGAACACTTTCTTTTGTTTGAAAAGCAATTGCTCACTATAGGCTAAATTCTGCCATTTACATCCGCCACAGGTACCAAAATGTATGCAAACAGGTTCGATTCTTTTAGGCGAAGCAATTTTTATAGCAGTAACTTTTCCTTCGGCAAAATTTTTCTTCTTCATTGTGAGTTGTGCATCCACCACATCACCGGGAACTGCACCACGGATAAAAACCACCATTTCATTGTGCTTGGCTACACCTGCACCATCATCACTTGTATCAATTACTTCTAAATTTTCCAGCAAAGGAAGATTCTGTCTTTTGAACTTTCTCATTTTGACAAAAATAGCTATATTTGATTTGAACCAAGAAATTATTTTATGAGCTATTTAAAGCTTGCCAACAAATCGGATTTATCGGGACGAACTCTTCAATTAATGGAAGAGGCTGAACAACGTTGGGGATATATTGGAAACATTGTTCGTGCTTATGCGCTTGCACCCAATGTGATGGAAGCTGAGGATGTATGGACAAAAGGCGTAATGCACAGCGGTTTTTTACCGCGTAAATTAAAAGAGGCAATTGCTACAGTAGTAAGTGTTACCAATAAATGCGATTATTGTGCAGGTAGTCACGCACTTGCATATACCATTGCGTGTGGTGATATGAACGAAGCTGCGCATTGTAAAACACTAGACCTTTCGGATTTTACTGTAAGTGAAAGAGCTGCATTGTTGTTTGCACAAAAATCAACTGCAAATCCAAAATCGATACAACAAACTGATATTAATACATTGAGAGAACATTATACCGATGGTGAAATTGTTGAAATATCAACCGTTATTCAAATGTTTATGGGTTATAATTGGTTTGTTACCATAATGGGACTTCAATTAGAGCAAGAGAATCCCTTTGTGAAAAGTGAATAAATTTTTAGCACCTAAATTTCTTTTATCTTTGTATAAAATCAGAATATAATTTACCCTATGCAAGCTACTATGACAAACAAGAAGGCATCACAGCGAATGATTGATTTGGAAGACAAATATGGAGCACACAACTACCATTCGCTTCCTGTTGTGCTTGAGAAAGGTGAAGGCGTTTATGTTTGGGATGTAGAAGGCAAACAATATTTCGATTTTCTTTCAGCATACTCTGCCGTTAACCAAGGTCACTGTCACCCTAAAATAGTAAACGCACTTACCGAACAGGCAAAAAAACTAAGTCTGAGTTCACGTGCTTTCTACAACGATTCCTTAGGTGAATATGAAAAATTTATCACTTCCTATTTTGGTTACGATAAAGTATTGCCAATGAATACCGGTGCTGAAGGAGTTGAAACAGCAATGAAATTAGCTCGAAAATGGGGATATGAAAAAAAAGGTATTGCTGCTGAACAAGCAACAATAATTGTATGTGATGGTAACTTTCACGGACGTACCATCACCATTGTTTCTGCATCAAACGACCCCGATTCACGTGCGGGATTTGGCCCTTATACTCCAGGAATAATTAGCATAGCGTACAACAATATAGATGCATTAAAAAAAGTATTAGATACAAATAAAAATATTGCCGGCTTTTTATTAGAACCTGTACAAGGTGAAGCAGGTGTTGTAATTCCGGATGATGGTTATTTGAAAGCCTGTTATGATTTGTGCAAAAAGTACAATGTTTTGTTTATTGCCGATGAGATACAATCGGGATTAGGCCGCACAGGTAAACGCCTAACGTGTGACTATGAAAATGTAAAAGCAGATATATTAATACTCGGCAAAGCCTTGTCAGGAGGAACCTACCCTGTATCGGCTGTATTGGCAAACGATGAAATAATGTTGTGTATCAAACCCGGACAACACGGTTCTACTTATGGTGGAAATCCTGTGGCTTGCAAAGTGGGTATTGCAGCATTAACTGTTTTGAGAGACGAGCAACTGGCCGAAAACTCTGAACGCTTAGGGAAAATACTCTTGGCTAAATTAATAGAACTAAAAAGTGAATTCCCCTCATTGGTAAAAGAAGTACGTGGAAAAGGGCTTTTTGCAGCCTTGGCGATAAAAGAAAAAGATGGTAAAGATGCTTGGGATGTTTGTTTAGCTTTATTAGAAAATGGTTTGCTCGCAAAACCTACCCACGGAGATATTATCCGCTTTGCTCCACCGCTTATTATTACAGAAGAGCAATTGGCCGAATGTATTTCCATTATACGTAAAACGCTAGCAGCATTTTAATTCCTACTCTATGAAATTACATACAATTGAAACAGGTTTCTTTAAGCTTGATGGTGGAGCAATGTTTGGTGTGGTTCCAAAAACACTTTGGAGTAGGACTAATGTTCCCGACAATAACAACTTATGCACTTGGGCAATGCGCTGTTTGCTGGTAGAAGATGGGAATAAATTGATACTCATTGATAACGGTATTGGAAACAAGCAAAGCGAGAAATTCTTCAGTAATTATTATTTGCACGGAGAGGATACATTGGAAAAATCATTGAACAAAAAAGGTTTTACAAAAAGTGATATTACCGATATGTTTCTTACCCATTTACACTTCGATCATTGTGGAGGAAGTATAGAATACAATGACGATAGAACAAAAATGGCACCCGCATTTAAGAATGCAGTTTATTGGAGTAATGCCGAACATTGGGAATGGGCAACAAAACCAAACCCTAGGGAAAAAGCAAGTTTTTTAAGCGAAAATATTTTACCGATAAAAGAAAGCGGACAACTAAAATTTGTTGAAGGAGAGGGTGAACTTTTTTCCGGATTTTCCATTATGTATGCAAGAGGTCATACCGATGCAATGATGATTCCACAGATACAATACAAAGGCAAAACGATTGTATTTATGGCCGACTTACTGCCTTCTACCGGACATATACCTTTGCCTTATGTGATGGGCTATGATACCCGTCCGTTGATTACGATGGACGAAAAATTAAAATTTTTAAATGCTGCTGCCGATAAGGAATACGTACTTTTTTTAGAACATGATTCTATCAATGAGTGTTGTACTGTGCAGCATACCGAAAAAGGAGTTCGCTTAAAGGAAGCATTTTCTTTCAGTGAAGTTTAATTTCATTTTTCCGAACAAAAATTGCAAGACTTCAGTAATTTGTCAAAACAGATTATAAACCTTACTTTTGCAGCCAAATTTTTATATACATAATGGCAAAATTTCACACCCTTACTATAGCCGATATCAGGCGCGAAACTGCAGATGCAGTATCCATTTCATTTGATGTTCCGAGCACACTAAAAGAAGAATATAAGTATATACAGGGGCAATATTTAACCCTTAAATTATTAATTAACGGTCAAGAACTTAGGCGGTCGTATTCTATCTGTAGCAGTCCAAATGAAAATGAGTTGCGTATTGCAGTAAAAAAAGTAAAAGATGGTAAAGCATCCAATTACTTAAATGATATTGCAAAAAAAGGTGACCGAATGGATGTAATGACCCCAATGGGTAATTTTTACAGTAATACTAGTACTTCTGCTAAAAAACACTATGTATTGTTTGCTGGTGGTAGTGGAATTACACCTATGATGTCGATCATTAAAACCAATTTAGAAACAGAGCCAACTTGCAGCATCAGTTTGTTTTATGCAAACTTAAATGAGGAGGCTACCATTTTCAAGAAACAATTGGATGATTTAGTAACAGCGAACAATGGTAGAATAAAATTGTACTATTTATTAGACAAACCCAATACTCAAATTCCTGAGCTCCACAAAGGGATAATGACAAATGAAAAAGTGAAAGCCTTGTTTGAAAATTACATTGGATTAAATGCAGACAATGAATATTTTGTATGTGGTCCGGGACCTATGATGGAAAATGTAAAAAATGCGCTTATTGAATTAAAAATAGACAGCAATCTCATTCACATTGAATACTTCACTGCAGTAATTGAAGCAACTAAAGCACAAACAAGCGGCACTAGTGGTGATTCAAGTATAAGTCATATTAAAGTTATTCTTGATGGCAGCGAAACAGAGTTCGACTTAAGCAGTGATGGCGCAGTAATATTGGACGCTGCATTGGATGCAGGAGTTGATGTACCCTTTGCCTGTAAAGGAGCAGTTTGCTGCACTTGCAGAGCAAAACTGGTAGAAGGAAAAGTAAAAATGGATGCCAACTATGCCTTAACCGACTCAGAGGTAAAAGCAGGATTTATACTTACTTGCCAATCGCATCCATTAACACCAGTTGTGGTGGTTGATTACGACCAACAATAATTTCTTCTTATTTGAGTTTATTTTTAAGCACCTGTAACTTTTACACGCTTTTATTTGTCTAAGAGTTAGCTTATATGGTCTCTAAAATATGTTAATTTGTATGTTTTGTATTAAATTGATTATTTTATTTTTAATTTTAGTATAAATTAAAGTGAATCTTATGAAAAAAGTAGTTTATTTATTTTCAATAATAGTGTTGTTAAGCTCTTGTGGTAACCAAAACCAATCATCCGAGAATGCAACAAGCAATAGCACAAACGGTGCGGATTCAAATACAGTTAAAGATTTCAAAGATGTTTACAGCGAATTCTTCTCTTCCATATTAGATGACAACTCAACCATATTCAATTCCTTCATTCATCCACAACACGGATTGTATATTGTTGAATCGTCAGGTGCGATGCTTAAGTTTGAGAAAGTAACCGACATTTCTACATTTAGAAGTTCTATGGAAAAAAAATCGATTTTTGATATCAATAAAACAAAAATAGGTTTACAAATGATAGAAGAAGAACTTCCGACTGTTCATTCTGATTCCGCAGGATTTTATACAAAAAGAGGCTGTTATACTGAAGAAGTAAATACTTTTAAAGATGAAAAAATTTGGACTGCAACAAATTTAAGTCAAGAAGAAAAAGATCAAATAAGTAAATTGGCTCAAACAATTGTTAAAACGGTTATTAATACAGCAAATTATCGCTATTATTTTTCTAAAATTGAAGATAAGTGGTATATCACTTTTATTGATATGCGTAAACCTTGTACCGCATAATAGTCTTAATCTAAAAATAAAAGATGGGTAACGTACTAAAAATAATTACAACGTTATTCCTTTTTTCCTTTTTATTCCTTCAAAGCAAAGCGCAGGAAACAATACATATTTCGGGTATTGTTGTTGACAAGGACAGCGTAACACCTGTTCCCTTTGCATATGCACTTAACAGAGTTAGAAACTAAGGAATTGTTGTTTCTTCAACCGGTACTTTTGAAATGGATGTGCGTTATAACGACTCATTATTATTTTCACACTTGGGTTATAAACCTTATAAATTAAGAATTTCGGATTATGCCCATAAAATTGAAAACAATTCATTACAGTTGAAAATAATTCTCAGTGCAAAATCATACGCACTCAATGAAATGACTGTTCGATCAGGTGATTTTACCGTAAATGAAAAAAAATATTACGATAACATTCTTCGCTCCGTCCCTCAATATACTATTGGAAGCCCCATCACAGCGCTATACTATGAATTCAGCAAAAAAGGGAAAAGTCTCAAAAAATTGGGGGAATTGTATGATAACTTATTGCTCGAAGAAGCTGTTCAAAGAAAATTAAGCGATGAAACACTGCGCAAAATAACAGGCGACCAAAAAATTACCTTGCAAATTTTTAGAGAATACTGCAAATTGAATGATTTCTTTATCTTATCCAGCAATGATTATGAATTATTCGAAGCGGTATCAAGGTGCTACAAAGAACATACAGAATATTACATTTCAAAGTAATAGAAGTGATAAAAGCAAGGTTAATGTTTAAAAACACACATTTCATCTATAATAATTTGCTGTAAATATATCTTTTTATAATTTCGCTCTCTGTTTATAGAAAACAAGAAAGATATGGCAACAGAAACCAAAGAATTAAAAATGACAAAAGATTCAACAAACCCATTTGAAGCAATGCTTTCACGCTTCAATGTAGCAGCAAAAATCCTTAACTTGGACGATGACACGTACAACATTCTTAAATCACCGGTTAAACAAGTTGTTGTTAGTTTACCCATATTGATGGACAATGGTAAGATTCAAGTATTTGAGGGATATAGAATAGTTCACTCAACTATTATGGGACCTTCAAAAGGAGGTATCCGTTATTCAATGGATGTAAATTTAGATGAAGTAAAAGCACTTGCTGCTTGGATGGCTTGGAAATGTGCCATTGCTGATATTCCTTATGGAGGAGCAAAAGGAGGTATTACTTGTAATCCTTCTAAAATGAGCAAAGGTGAATTGGAGAGATTGACAAGAGCATATACACGTGCTATGTACGATGTATTTGGCTTAGACAAAGATATTCCCGCTCCCGATATGGGAACAGGTCCACAAGAAATGGCTTGGATAGTAGATGAATATTCTCGTATTAAAGGAGAATATACACCGGGAGTAGTAACAGGAAAGCCTGTTAACTTAGGTGGTTCATTGGGAAGAGCAGAGGCAACAGGTTTAGGTGTAATGGTATCGGCTGTTGAAGCAATGAAAAAAATGAAAATGGATCCTACAAAGTGTACTGCAGCTGTTCAAGGTTTTGGTAACGTAGGTTCTATCTCAGCAAAACAGTTAAGCAGAAAAGGTGTGAAAATTGTAGCAATATCTGACCATACTGCTGCATTTTATAACGAGAAAGGATTTGATATTGCAGATGCAATTGCTTACCGCGACAGTAACAAAGGTGTTTTATCAGGATACAACAAAGGCACATTGATTACAAATGCAGAAGTTTTAACCTGCAACGTTGATTTACTTGCTCCTTGTGCTATGGAGAATCAGATTACAGCAGAAAATGCTGCTGATATAAAAGCCAAATTAATTGTTGAAGGAGCAAATGGTCCTACTACAGCTGGTGCTGATGAAATATTAAATTCAAAAGGAATTATTATTGTTCCGGATGTATTGGCAAATGGTGGTGGTGTTACTGTATCTTATTTTGAGTGGGTACAAAACAGAGGAGGTTATTACTGGAGTGAAGAAGAGGTAAATGCTAAAGCAGAAACTTCAATGATAAAAGCTTTTAACAATATTTGGAACACTTCCGAACTGCATAAAGTATCTTTACGTATTGCAGCTTATGTATACTCAATGGATAAAATTGCAAAAGGAATAAAAGCCAAAGGCAATTATTAAACAAGAGTAAATTAAAAAGAATCGGGCGTTTTGGCTAAATCCAAAACGCCCGATTCTTTTTAACAAAGCTCTGTTATCAAAATAGTTAGGTCATAAAAAAATACAGCAAAAGAAACTTATCTTTGTGATAACAATGTATTTAGCAAAAAGAATTATTCTATTATCACTTATTTGTTCCGTTTCAATTTGCTTGGCAACGAAGAGAGATAGTATTCCAAGCAAAATCATTTCACCCCAACGACCAAATTATGTTTTTAAAAGCAGCCCCTTCCCTATTCTTTGGGGAGTTATACCCTTTACTGCCGAATTTCGTTGGATTTGTGAGTTTACAACTACTCCCAAACAATCCTCGCAAATTGGTATCTCCTATTTAGGAAAAAGTCCGGTATTTTCGGTTGTAGAGGCATATGCAAGAGCACAAAATCCTGGTTTCGGAAAATACATCATAAAAGGAATTCGCTTGCAAGGCTGGTATAAATTCTACTATAACGGCAAAAAATATTCACCCAACGGTGCTTATCTAGCTCCTCATATTTCTTGGGCATACGCGAGAATAGCACCCGAAAAATATATGAAAGCAAATAGATATTTGTTGGCTCGTTATTTAAACATCGACTTACATTGGGGCTACCAGTTTTTTGTAAATAAAAAATATGCGGTAGATATGTTTGTTGCTTACGGTTATAAAAATTATGCTTGGTACGATCATTTAACAACAAGTCAGTTTAAAAAAACAGGCGTGCTTCAAACGGCAAATAACCCGCCTCAAAACAACCCTGACGATTTATTTAAAAATATAAACAGACCAACCCGATTTCAAATTGGAATCAATGTTGGCATTGGAAGAAAATAACAAAGAGAATATGCAAACAGATTTTTATGGCAATTTTAAATTGGGAATACTTGGAGGAGGGCAGCTTGGACGTATGCTTATACAACAAGCAATAAATTATAACATACATATTAGTAGTCTTGACCCCGACAGCAATGCACCTTGTAAAGATATTGCAAGTAACTTCACTGTTGGAAGCTTAAATGATTACGATACTGTGTATGCTTTTGGCAAACAAGTGAATATGCTTACCATTGAGATTGAACACGTAAATGTAGAAGCATTGATGAAATTAGAAGAAGAAGGTGTACTTGTTTTCCCTCAACCTTCTGTATTAAAAATGATACAAGATAAAGGACTTCAAAAACAATTTTACGCTGATAATGATATACCCACACCCGAATATTATTTGATAGAAAGGAAATCTGATATTGCTACACACGCAAACAAATTCCCCTTTTTTCAAAAACTAAGAAAGGGAGGTTACGATGGTAAGGGTGTTGTTAAATTAAGCGACCCCACAAAACTAAATGATGCTTTTGATGCCCCATCCGTGTTAGAAAAATTGGTAGACTTCAAAAAAGAAATATCGGTTATTGTTGCCCGAAATCAGCAAGGAGAAATTAAAACATTTCCTTCTGTTGAATGCGACTTTAATCCTGAAGCCAATTTAGTCGAGTTTCTATTTTCACCGGCATCTCACAGTGTTGAAGTTGAAGAAAAAGCACAACAAATTGCCTACGATATTGCCAAAAAATTAGGCATCGTGGGAATACTCGCTGTTGAAATGTTTGTCACCCAAAATGATGAAGTGCTCGTGAATGAAATTGCTCCTCGCCCACACAATAGCGGACATCAGACAATTGAAGGAAATTACACATCGCAATACGAGCAACACTTAAGGGCAATATTGGATTTACCTTTGGGGAATACGGAAATCATTCTTCCGAGTGTTATGATAAACTTGTTAGGAGAAAAGGGTTACGAAGGAAATGCTCAATATGAAGGCTTGGAAGAAGTGCTAAAAATAAAAGGTGCACACATACATTTATACGGAAAAAAAACAACCAAACCCTTCCGAAAAATGGGACACGTTACTGTTGTGGATGAGCATATCCATTTAGCGAAAGCAAAAGCCATCCTTATTAAAAACACCCTCAAGGTGATTGCGTAATGATTGAAAAATTAAAATTCATTTATCGCGCTTTTAAATACCGATTTAGTCACGATAAAACTGAAATAAATTACTTACTCACTCATATAAATTCAGGTGCTACTGTAATTGACATTGGCTGTCATAAAGGCGCCTACTTATATTGGATGCAAAAAAAAGTTACTACAACAGGTCAAGTATTCGCTTTTGAACCACAACCAATTTTAGCCAATTATCTAAAAAATTGCATTGGATTGTTTGGCTATAAAAATATTACCATTGAAAATATGGGACTATCCAACACCAATGGCACATTGGATTTATTTATTCCTGTTGGCAGCAAAAAAACATCTCCCGGTGCAACTTTTAATACAGACAAACCTGTCAATGAGAAATGCGATAGTGTAAGCATTGCCGTTACTACTCTGGATAACTATTGCGGTGCAAAAAACATTCAACCACAATTCCTAAAAATTGATGTGGAAGGATATGAACTCGAAGTATTAACCGGTGCTGAAAACACATTAAGGAAACACAAACCAAACATACTCTTTGAGTGCGAAGCACGACATACCAGCGAAGATAAAATGATGGCAACTTTTAATTACCTCAAGCAAATTGGATACAAAGGTTATTTTATTTCAAAAAATGAAGTATTACCGATTGAAGAATTTAACGCAAAAAAACACCAAGTAAGTATTGGCGAAAACTTTTGGGACTCACCCGATTATTGCAATAATTTTATTTTTGAAGGATAGGGGTTAAGTCCTTTAAATAGTCTAAAAACAAACTCAAGCCCTTTTTCTTATCCTCATCCAAATTAAATTGGATATAATGATTAAGGTATTCATCCACATCAAAGGTGTATTTGCCGCTTTTTACAATTTCATCTATTACTTTTTGTTTATTCTTCATCCCGAATTCAATTGCTTTGGAAAAAGCAAGGGTAAAATCTTCGGATAATTTTTTGTTTGCAACCCAACAAGCAAAAACAAAAGGTAAATCGGTTAGTGTTCTCCACTCTTCAGAAAGGTCATAACAATATCTGTAATTATCCTTTATTGCCAATGCCCTGTCTCCTATTACAACTCCCGCAGTTTCATTGTGAATAGATGCAATAAAACCTTCTTCCGCATTTTTCCATTCAGGAGAAATGTTCCACAATTTGGCTGCCAAAATTCGCGTAAGCGCTACCGAAGTTCTTGAATGAAAATCAAGTAAAATTGTTTTAATATTCTCCATTGGAACATTACTTAATAACAACACCGAATTAACTTTTCCATCAGCACCAATACAATAATCTGTTAATATATAATGTTCTTTCAACTTTGGTATGATGGCCACAGGAACCAAGCCTATATCAACTGTTCTATCAACCAGTTTTTTTGCACATACCGAAGGTATATCCAAGTCAATTTGAACATCATCTGTATTTAAACACCCACTATTCAACAATCCGTATACAAAAGGAGTTGCATTCAAATACTCAACAACGGATATTTTTATCTTATCTTTCAATTCTTTCCTATTGGTCCACGAAAATACTAAAAACAAAACAATCTTAAACAGAATTGTATCTTTGCAAAATGATTCGCAAAGCACTTTTTTTGCTCCTATTCATTTTTTTAAGCGATTATGCGTTTACACAAACTTATACCCAAACTATACGCGGTAAAATTGTGGATATAGATTCAAAAACACCTATTCCGGGAGCTGCTATTGTTATTTTAAACACTTCACCCCAACAAGGCACTTCGTCCGATACAGAAGGGAAATTCAGGATTGAAAATATTGCGGTTGGTAGGCAGACTTTAAAAATATCGCTTTTGGGCTATGAAGATATTTTTATGAATAATATTATTGTTACTTCCGCAAAAGAAATTGTGCTAACAATAGAAATGAAAGAAAAGTTTTACGCTACAAAAACCGTTGAAATTGTTGCAGAAAAAGATAAAACAAAGGCCAACAATGAAATGACGAGTATCAGTGCTCGAAGTTTCAACAGCGAAGAAACAAACAGGTATGCAGGCACTCGTGGCGATCCGAGCAAAATGGTTGCAAATTATGCAGGTGTTTCAAGTGGAAACGATGCACGCAACGATATTATTGTAAGAGGAAACTCTCCTTTAGGAGTTTTATGGAGATTAGAAGGTGTAGCCATTCCCAATCCTAATCACTTTGCTTCACAAGGTGCAACCGGAGGACCAATTAGTATTTTAAATAATAATGTACTTAGCAATTCCGATTTTCTAACGGGTGCATTTCCTTCAGAGTACGGCAATAAAAATGCTGCTGTATTCGATTTAAAACTGCGCAATGGAAATAATGAAAAGCGGGAATACATTGCTCAACTTGGAATAAATGGATTTGAATTGGGCGCGGAAGGCCCGTTTAGTAAAAAAAGCAACGCCTCCTATATTTTTAATTACCGCTATTCAACATTAGAGGTATTTAATTTAATTGGAATAAGCTTTGGCGTTTCGGGAATTCCAAGATACCAAGATTGTTCTTTTAAAATAAACATTCCTACAAGCAAAGCAGGAATATTTGCGATTTGGGGTGTGGGCGGTAAGAGTTTTATTGAATTATTGGATAGTGAAAAAAAACAAAGTGATTGGAATTTTGTCGACTCTGGTGAAGATTTAATCTATGGCTCTTCGATGGGTGCTGCTGGAATTTCAAACATCTATATATTTAATACGCGCACTTCGGGCAAACTTACACTTGCCGCTACCGGCAATACATTTTTAGGACAAATTGATACACTTTCTGTCACAAAAGAAAAATTCCGGACCTACGAAGACAATAATAAAGACTGGCAATACCAAGCGGATTATACACTGAGTCATAAAATAAACGGACGTAATTTAATAAAGGCTGGAGTAAATTATTCGGCAATGTTTTTCGATTACAATACCACTTTTTATTCGCGCAGATACAAACAAAACATAAGTCCATTTCAGGAACAAAAAAACACAGGATTTGTACAATCCTATGTGCATTGGCAATGGCGTATCAGCGAAAAAATTGTTTCGAATGCCGGAGTACATTTCCAACAATTTTTATTCAACAACTCCAATGCAACTGAACCCCGACTTGGTTTTAAATACCTAATGTCAGCAAAAAAAACACTGAGTGTTGGCTATGGACTGCACAACCAAATGCAACCACTCGTTTACTACTATTTTAAAACCTTCGACATAAATACTGGTAATTACAATGCGACCAATGAAAACATTGGGTTTACACAATCACAACACGTTATTGTTGGGTACGACCAAGTAATCGGAAACAATTTCCGATTCAAGTCAGAAACATACTACCAATGGATTGACAGAGCCGGAGTAGAACAAAGATCAAGTTCATTTTCCGTTTTAAATGCAGGAAGTGATTTAAGCGGTATACCCTATGTTGATAGTTTAACAAACAAAGGAAGCGGGAAAAATTACGGGATAGAATTCACCTTCGAAAAGTTTTTTAGTCACAATTTTTACTTCCTGTTCACAAGCTCCTTTTTCGAATCAAAATACATAGGTAGCGATGGCATTGAACGCTATACTGCCTTTAGCGGCAACTACGCTTTTAATGTATTAGGGGGAGTTGAGATTCCAATAAAAAATCAAAACAAGGTATTGGCAATTGATGGGAAAGTAACCCGTATTGGCGGCAACCGTTATATTCCCATTGATGAAGCGGCATCGCAATTGGCAGGTGCTGCTGTTTACGATTACACCAATTCCTACAGCAAACAATACAAAGATTATTTTCGGGTAGATTTAAAATTATCCTTGAAAATTAACAAGAAAAAAACATCGCAAAGTATATTCATTAGTGCCGATAATATTTTAAACACCAAAAACATTTTGCAACAAAGTTACAATGCGCCTAAAGATGTTTTGGTTACAGAATACCAATTGGGCTTATTTCCTTATGGAGGGTATAGGATTGAGTTTTAAATAAGAAGGGAGCAAACGCTCCCCTCTTCCACTCAACAACTAATCAAAAATTTATTTCAATAAAGCAACCGCACCATTAAATGAATGTTGTCTGTTCTTAAAATCCTTTATCTCTATTTGATACACATATACAGCATCCTCTACTATACTACCATCCTTTTTACTGCTTCCATCCCAACCTTCATCCAAATTTTCAGTAGCAAATATCAACTCCCCCCAACGATTAAAAATGCTCATTGAAAATTGTTTTATCTCCAAACCTTTACCATTGAAAATATCATTTTCACCATCGCCATTCGGAGTAAAGGCATTCGGAATAAAGTAGGTAAATTCAGGAACAACAACAATTATATTCGATACCGTATCGCTGCAACCAAATGCATTGTTAGTTTGCAAACTCGCTCTGTATAATCCTTTTGCAGCATAGGTATGAACAGGATTTATTTCTGTTGACGTTTCACCATCACCAAAATCCCAATGATAATTGGATGCATCTTTCGATGTGTTGTAAAACGAAACCGTAGGATACAAAATAGACGGCTCATTGTTATCCGTTAAAAAGGCCGCTACCGATTGAGGATTAACTGTTAAGTCGCAATACACAGATGCAGAATTAATACAGCCTTGAGGTGACACAACCGTTAAAAGAACCTTGTACATTCCCGAATGTTTATACTCTTTGTCGGGAGAAACTACGTTTGAAAAAGTATTATCACCAAAATCCCAATAGTATTTTGAACCTGCAACAAAAGGCGCATTGTTTTTAAAAGCCAATGTTACATCACCACATCCTGTTACAGTTTGTGGTACCAATACTATTTGAGGTAAAGGATTCACTTTTATCAATACAGAGTCTTTTCTACTGTTTCCACAATCATCGGTGATGGTTACCACATAGTAGGTATTGGAAGTTGGTCCAACATTGTGAGGACCTTGTCCATTCCCTAATCCGTGATTCCAACTATATTGGTACTGACCAATTCCGTTTGTAACTTGTGCTGAAACAACTGTTGAGTCTCCTTCGCAAATTGTAGTTGCACCAAACACTGTTAAGGTTACGTTCGCAATTGAATTAACTGTTACAGTTACAGAAGCCGAAGGTCCGGCACAACCATTCGCATCATAGGGTATTACCGTATAAGTAGTAGTTGCGTTGGGATTAACTTGATGTGAGGCGCCTCCACCTAAATTGTTATTCCATAAAAAGGTAAAATTACCTGCACCACCTGTTGCACTTGCAATAATGTATACTGATTGACCGGGACAGATTGTAATGCCAACAGAAACATAAGAAACAATTACAGGTGGCTCTGTGATGGTAACCGAAGCGTGTGAGGAACATCCTTTAGAGTCGGTTATTGTTACTGTATAATTTCCCGCAAGCATTGTTGTTGCCACTTGTGTATTCTGAACAGGAATAGTATTCCACAGATACGAATACGGTGGAGAACCGCCACTTCCGGATGCTGTTGCAGTACCATTGTTTCCTGCATTACAGCTTACATTTCCTACAGCACTTATTGATGCAGTAAGTTGATTCGGCTCACCGATAAATACAGTTGCAAGAACAGAACAGCCATTGTTATCTGTAACTGCAACAGTATAATTCCCTGTTGTCAGGTTCGTGGCAATGAATGTATTCTGTACCGGAATTGTATTCCAGGAATAAAAGTAGGGAGGTGTTCCGCCTGCAGCAGAAACGGAAGCCATACCATTATTACCCCCAAAACAACTTACATCGGTATGATTCAAAATTGTGGCTGTTAAGGTTGGTGCTTGTGTTATGGTAGCATTGGAAGTTGTTACGCAAGCATTGTTATCCGTTACCGTAAGTGTATAAACACCAGCTGTTAAATTTACTGCTGTTTGAGTGTTTTGTACCGGATTTGTGTTCCAACTATACGTGTATGGGGCTGTACCACCATTTACAAGTGCACTCACACTACCATTATTTCCTCCATAGCAGCTCACATTTACGATGTTGAGTAAGTTTGAAGTAAGCGGTTGAGGTTGTGAAACCACAATGCTCTGAGAAATATTACAATTGTTAGCATCAGTCGCAATCAACATATAATTACCCGGAGCTAATCCTGTTGCCAATGGAGTATATTGAGGAGGAATGCTGTTCCAATTATAAGAGTAAGGTGCCGTTCCTCCACTAATAATAACACTCGCTGTTCCATCGTTCGCACCATTGCAACTCACATTGTTCACTTGCAAATTACTAACGACTAAGGGAGCAGGCTCTGTGATGGTTGTACTAAGTTGTATGCTACAATTATTATCCACCGTTACAGTAACACCATAAAGACCCGGAGTTAAATTGGATATAGAAGGTGTAACCGCTCCGTTACTCCACAAATAGGCATACTGCTGACCACCAGCAGCTACTACCGTTGCAGTACCATTCGCTGCTCCATTACAATTAATGTTGGTGGATGAAATGGTAGCCGAACCTCCGCTGACAGTAATACAAAATGAATAAGTTTGACTTCCATTATAAGGGCAATTATCATCTGTAACAGTTATTGTAAAACAGTGAGGAACATTGCTAATATCGTTCTGACCCGGTGTCCAATTAAAAGTTCCCGTTGGTCTGTTTGCACCATTAGAGGTGAAAGATGCATTTACAATACCATTGTTCCAATTTATAAATACGTTTTGCGGAACATCTACATCATAAGTTGGTATTGTAAAATTAATATTACTACCGGCACAAGCTGTTAAGGAATACTGACCGTTTCCATTTATTCCCAACAAATAAGGATTATTATTGGTACAAACTATGGTACGAAGTTGAATGTCCCTTACAACGCTTCCTACAAATACTCCGCTTCTGTATTCTTGCACTAATACGGATAATACATCTACTTCCAATTGAGTGGGGGTCATACAAATATCACCGGTTTGGGAATTAAATGTAATGGGAGGGTTGGATAATACAGGCTGTAAAGCAGAATAGCCTGCGGTATAGATAACAGTGGTATTGGGGCCTGTAGCGGGTGCAACCAAACTATATACCAATGAATCGCCATCGATATCAGTTGCACCGTGATTGAAACAATAGTTTTGACCAACACAAACAAACGGGATAGGTGCATTTGAAAAGGTAGGTGAACTGTTGCAATTAAAATTTAAGTTATTCAATCGTGCTTCAACATATATATTCTCCCCTCCGGGGTTTTGAATATTATTGATAGCCGCATTCCTGCAACAAAGTGTGAAACTAAAAACCCAGTCGGTACACTGAGCAGGTAAGGTTACTATACCACGATAAATGTACTCCTGAACACCTGGGTAATTACCATTATTACATTGTGTTTGCACATTTTGGCAAATTGGTGTAACGTCCAGTCCCGTACCCGGAATAGGTTGAAGTGTAGCATTAAAATTTTGATTGCAAGAAATGGATGAGAAATTGATGTTTACGCTGTTTGGCGCATTTGCTCCGGCACAGTCGCGGTAAAAGGAAAGTGATAATTGGTATTGATTGCCCCCTATACATTGATAGGTTAAGTCTGCACTTTGGGCGTGCGAAGCATACGCTTCCGTTTTGGTTTGAATAAATGAAATGATTAAACTTAACCAAAACAACAGGTGATAAGTAATTTTATTTTTCATAATATACCTCTCTTTCTTTTAAAAATGGTTAGACAATAAATTTAAGAACTACTACGTTTAACTAACCCTTTTACAAATAGGTTTCAAAAAATCACAATTATTTTACATAAAACTTATTAACCGTTTCATAAAACAAAATAAAAACGACAAATAAATGGGGTAAAAAGCAAACAAGATAATAGCCGCAAAAAGTATATTGTTATATTTGCAGTAAGGAAAACACAATGGATAATTTTGTAGTATCAGCTCG
The DNA here is from genome assembly GCA_903840505.1 of uncultured Bacteroidota bacterium. Classification (GTDB taxonomy): domain Bacteria; phylum Bacteroidota; class Bacteroidia; order UBA4408; family UBA4408; genus CAIMGI01. The sequence goes on along the minus strand of CAIMGI010000188.1, from coordinate 25,469 downwards.
TAAATACCGCCCCGCAACATTTGATACGGTTGTTGGACAAGTGCATATTACAAGCACCTTAAAGAATGCTATAAAAAGCAAACATTTAGCACAAGCCTTTCTTTTTTGCGGACCAAGAGGTGTAGGAAAAACTACTTGTGCTCGTATTTTAGCAAAAACAATTAACTGTTTTAATTTAACTGAAAATACTGAAGCTTGTGATGCTTGCGACTCTTGCACATCGTTTAATAGTGGACAATCATTAAACGTGTATGAATTGGATGCTGCATCAAACAATTCGGTAGATGATATCAGAAATCTTATTGACCAAGTTCGTTTCGCACCGCAATTAGGAAAACACAAAGTATATATCATTGATGAGGTGCATATGCTTTCGCAAGCTGCTTTTAATGCATTCTTAAAAACATTGGAGGAGCCACCTGCTCACGCAATTTTTATTTTAGCAACAACTGAAAAGCATAAAATCATTCCTACCATTTTATCAAGATGTCAATCGTTTGATTTTAACCGAATACAAGTTGACGATATTACTTCGCACTTGTTGGAAATAGCAAAGAAAGAAAATATTACTGCCGATGAAAATGCCTTGCATATTATTAGCCAGAAAGCAGATGGAGGTTTAAGAGATGCACTTTCAATGTTTGATCAAATTGTAAGTTTTGCAGGAAATAATATTACATACAAAGCAGTTATTGATAATCTGAACATATTGGATTATGATTATTATTTTAAAATTACAGATACAATCATTTCCGAAAATATTTCACAATCATTATTAATATTTAATGAGATACTTGATAATGGATTTGATGGTCACAACTTCATTAATGGCTTAGGAGAGCATTTTAGAAACCTATTGGTATCAAAAGATACCGTAACAATTCAATTATTAGAAGTAAGTAAAAGCATCAAAGAAAAATACAACGAACAATCACAAAAGTGTTCTGTTGCCTTGCTTATTAACTTATTGAAATTATCAAACGAAGCCGACTATAAATACAAAACAAGTAAAAATCAACGCTTATTGGTTGAACTCAGTCTCATACAAATGAGTTCTTTTGGTTTAATGGCAACGGAATCGGTTGCCGAAAAAAAAAATGACCAACCCAAACAGGTAATTGAAAAGCCTATCGTTAAAACATATACCGAAGCAGAACAAAAAAGTGAAGTCGTAAGTGAGCCTGCCCCTATGTTACCAAATAATGTTCCTGTAGAGGAAGTAAAAGTGCCTGTTAAGAAATTTCAATCCAGCACCTCTATTTCTAGTTCACTTAATAAACCCATTAGTGAAAACAACACAAATACTACTATACAGGAAATAAAAACGGTGGGAAATGGAACTACTCCCTTTTCAGAGATTGAACTAATGCAAGTTTGGGACGAATTTGCGAACAACATAAATAAAAAAGAGATGCCCAACTTCTATGCCTCATTTACGCAGCATAAACCCGAGTTAAAAGAAAACTATGTTATCCAATTAAAGATTGAAAACGTGGTACAACAAAAAGAACTTACTGATGAACGATTTAACATCCTTAGTTTTCTAAGAAGCAAACTTAAAAACGATTCCATTGATTTAGTTACCTACTTCCCTACTGTGGATGATTCACAAAGAAAGCCCTATACGAATACAGAAAAGTACAAGCGTATGCAGGAGATTAATCCGAATGTTGAAAAGCTAAGACAAAGCTTGGATTTGGATTTTTAATTTAATCTAATTTGGCTGTTCGCTATTGGCATGGGGATTTGCATTAAAATTTTTAAGTCTTATATTTACTGTAATTATAAATTATCACAACATGAAAAAATTAGTACTTTTTTGTTCAATCGCCATTTTAGTGATTTTAGCAAAACCGGCTGCGGCCCAAACAGAGATTACTTTTTACACGACAATGGGAAACTTTGTTACCCAGATGTACGACTCAATGCAACCAATAACAAGTGGTAATTTTAAAACATTGGTAGCTGCAAAATTTTACGATGGTGTTATTTTTCACAGAGTTGTTGCAGGATTTGTAATTCAAGGTGGTGATCCAACAGGTATAGGCAATGGAGGCCCCGGGTATTCAATACCTGACGAGTTTGATGCCAATGCACACAATGTACAAAAAGCATTAGGAATGGCAAATGCCGGACCTAATACAGGAGGCAGCCAATTTTTCATAAATACCGTTAACAATCTTAATCTTGATGCCAATTATCCCGTTTTCGGAATCGTAATTTCAAATTTTTCGGTAGTACAAGCCATTGAAAATGTGGCGGTAAATGCCCAAGATAGGCCTTTGGTAAATGTTGTTATGGACAGTTTAAGAATAACATATAATCCCGCAGGTATTGCAACTGAGCAGCAAAATAAGTTGGAATTAAGTATTGGCATTTTCCCGAATCCTGCAAGCGATGAAAGTGTTATTTCAATTTACACTACTAAGCATAAGACTGTTAATATTGCTTTATACAATCAACAAGGAATGTCAATTTACAATCAACAGAAACAATTATCAAATACAGTGAACGACATTTCATTGAGTGAAATGAGCAAGGGGAAATTGGCTGCAGGCGTTTATTATATAGTTGTTACTGACGATAAATCGATTCGCAAGGAAAAGTTTGTGGTGGCTAACTAATAATAAACCTAAACTTAGTGAATACTAATCATAGAATTTAATAATCATTTAAAAAGGCTTAAAATAATCATCGCCATCAACATCTGGCACTATGTATATTCTGTGCCATTCATTGCCATCCATAATTTCCCAAGTGTGCCCCTGCCCTTCAAGGTCTTTGGCAACAAGAACAATACCAGGTTCAATGATAAAAGTATCACCATTAGTAACTTTAAACCTTAGTCTACCTTTTAATGTAATCACAAATTGATAACGTGGTGCAGGGTGTGCCGACAATTGAAAACCTTCAATACTGGTTTGAGCGACAAAGTAATTAACTTTAATGTGTTTCAACTCTTCTATCGTTCCTTCTTGAAAAGAAGAGTCTGTGCCATTGATATTAATTAATTTAAAAGCTTTCATAGAATTAATCCTACTTACAATTCGACTTGCTATAATCCTCCTTTACAAAAGGATTGTCAAGCACTTGAAAGGTAAGAAAAGGGTCGCCAAACAATTCACAATAACGACTCGAATTTGCTTTTTGTGCTTTACGCATTGCACTCACAAACATCCGCGATTTTAGTCTTTCGGGAACCTGTGCACACAACGAAATATAAGTAAACAATAATTGTTCGTCTACCTTTGCCTGTTCAATATATGGCTCCAATAAAGATGCTGCAAACTTATAATCTTTAAAGCGTTCAAAAACATAAGCAAGCTTTAAAGCATTTTGCCACGATGCTTCTTTAAAATTATAGAAGGACTTTATTTTATCAATACAAGCTTGTATTTGAACTTCAGCATTTTCCATCGTGTCTAATACATCCATCACTTTAAATTGGTACTCAATGTTTAATCCATCAACATACTTTTTAGGAATAGTAGAAGTATATAAAGCATCTATTCGTCTTTGTATATCTGCTTGTTCTTTGGCATCACCCAAATCATCTAACTTTAAATAACAGAACAAATTATTAAAAGAAATAATGGTGTTTGAAGGATCCAGTTTTGCAAGCTCTTTTAACTCTGTATAGTTTTCTTCTGTTACATTATTATTTGCTAACTGATATGTCATCACCACCTGATTGTTTAATATTCCTGAATACTTTGCCTCCTTTGGAATTTCCAATTTAGCCCAGCTATTATCCATTGAATATTTCCCCTTTCGAATATTGCTTGAAATGAAATATTGTATTTTCATTGCTTGACGCGTATCCGATTTTTTAACTGCTTTATTAAATTGAACAACGGCAAACTTCTCTTCCTTCTTACCTTTTATATCATAAGTAATGTCCATTACAATTTGTGCAAATCGTTCCTTTGCCAAATATTGCTCTAAATCCTTTGCCAATCCTTTCGAATTTATCTCTTTGATGGCATCACGCTTACTCATTTTGGTGAGGTTGTCCCACTGACTTCCTTCTAACTCCAAACGGAATAAATCCCAAGAGTCGTTCGTTTTTACACTTGTTGAAATGGGTGAAGATTGTATGCTCTTGAAAGCAGAAATAATACTTTCAGCACGCTTCTTTTGCAAGTTTGCATTGGCAACAGAATCACCTTCAATGGATGAATAAGCATAAATGTACAATCCATCAATAATAAAATCAGGTTCTTGCAAGGCTGTTAAAAAGGGTTGCATATCCTCTGCTTTATAATCGTATTTATTCTTCTCAAAAGGAACCACAAAGTTAAGTACTGTCGACTCTGACTTAGGAACAAATGGAGGTTTTAAGTAGACAGTACTATCGGGCATAATTAACATCTGCAAAGGGGTATTTGAAGCTTGGTCACCTGCTTCCAAATATGAGCGCATTATTGTACGGCACACTTTATTATCTTGAATAATAAGTAAATTCATTTCATAGCCTTCCTCCAATTTCTTAGGTAAACTTCCCAAGCAAACCTCCAGTGATGTAGGCGTACGACCTTTCTTGGTAGGCTTTGCCAAGTTCTTTTTATATATATCAGCTGAGTAAACCTTTTTAAGTAAGATGCCCTTGCTTACTAAATTATTATCCAAAATATTGTACTCAGGTTTTTCATATTGTTGCTTTTGAATAATGTCAACCGCTAAACCATCCTTTGGTTTATGAATGAGTTTTTTAAAAGCACGAAGATTATCGTAAGTTAAATACACCTTATTGTCTCTAACGGTTAAGCCTTTTTGCAAATTCACATAATCTTTATAGCGATCGCAATTTTTACATTCCTTTGCTACATTTGTTGGCGACTTTAACTTCTTCACCTTTTTGGTATAAGGCATATCGAGTTCTTTTCGTTTATCAGCTCCCAAATTAAATGTATTGTAGCTTCCAAAAACCACAGAGACATACATCTTTTTCTTATCGGCATCCATGCGTGTATATACTCCTGCATACACATAATTCCCATTGGTAATAATAGGTTTATCCTTTTTAGAAACTTTCCACTTGGCGAAAACTTCTTCGGCAATTTTTTGAGGTTTAAAATCATCCTTCCCTTTTGAGGCAGGAACCGCTATTACAATCTCTTCAGCATTTTTTGTTCCTCCGAAAGCAATAACTCTCTCAGCAGTTGTTTTATACTTTTTACTTCCTTGCAATAAACTTACTTCACCTTTTTTTGCCATAGCATCGGCTTGATTACCGGCTGCTAAACCCAATATATCATTAATTTCCAAGGTATCAACCAATACTTCCTTACGCATTTTGTTGATACCTTCAAGCAGCAATTTTTCTAATCCTTCATAATTAAATTCTGAATCGTCACGAGAACCGGCTTTCTTTTTGTCCTTATCATTTCCTGAAAATGAATTCGTAGCCACCATAAATAGTAGGCTAATCAGCACAAGGACTGAGTGTGTTTTATGCGTCATAAATAAACCTTATTTTTATTAAACAAGTATATAAAAATAAAGAGAAAAGGTCTCGAAAAGATATTAACAAGAAATGGGATTTGTGAATAAAAAAAGCTTATGCAGGAGCTTTACTTTCATTCACTTGAGATGATTCATCTTTTTTTTTTGAGACGAATTTTATTTTTGTTTCCTTTTTATTGAGTAATCGCTCGATATTTTTTTGATGGGTAACCAACACCAGTACAAAAACAACCAAGGAAAATAAAGCCATTGATGGAAGGGTTGTATGAAAAACGGCTATGACCATTATTGGAAAGGCTATTGAACCTGCTATTGAACTTAATGACACATAATTGGTAATTAAAAACACAGCTAAGAAAACAGCTATTGAAACCAAGGCCGCATCTAAATTAAGGGCTAGTACAATCCCTAACATAGTTGCAACTCCTTTCCCTCCTCTAAATCCAACATAAATAGGGAAAATATGTCCGATTAAAGTGGCTACACCCAATGCCAATTGCAAATTAATAAATTCCTCGGATTGCAAATTTAAATCAACCACATACCTGATAGCAAAGACAGGTAACCAACCTTTCAATATGTCTATTATTAGTACAGGTATACCTGCCTTTTTACCCAATACCCTAAATGTATTTGTTGCCCCTGCATTGCCACTGCCATATTCACGCACATCAATATTATAGAACATCTTTCCAATCCATACAGAAGATGGAATAGAACCCATTAAATAGGCTATAATAAGAGCTAATATATTAATAGGTGTAATCAATTCGCCTCAAATTTACGTATAAAATCAGTTTTTTTCCTAACCGTTGATAAATTAAACTGGTAAGCAGCCTGCCCCTTTTCTCTCTCCAATTTTCTCTTATCCGGTTTTAGTTCCTTAATCGCGGTATTAAATTTTTCGTCACTTGATAGTGCTTGCATTAATCCGGTTTGATAATTAAAATAATACCAATTATTATCGTCAACTGATAAATAAATATTTAAAATATCACCGCTTCGCTTTTTTATCAATTCAATTCTTCCCTTCACCATTTTATTCAATTGATTCTTATTGATACTTCCCAAACCAATATCACCTACCGAAACATAAGACTTGGTTTCAGTGTTCCACTTCATTTTTACATCGGTCAATAATAAGGTATGTTCCAGCTCACTAGGGAAACGCTTAAACGATCCATACAAATTTAATTGTGATATTAATTTATCGGCCTCCTCTTTACCAATCATTTCCCTTAGGGCTCTTTCGTAAGTTGGTCGATTTGAATTTACACCTTTAAGTGCTGTTTCCGACTCAAATTTTTCAGTCATCATTTTCAAACAACTGTTTTCAAAAAAGAAATCCAAAGCCAAGATTACATCAAAATAAACCGAATCGTTGTTTAAATTATGACTTCCATTTCCTACAGCTTGTAACTTCACTTGCCCCAAAGTAGTATTAGCAAAATCAAGCTTCCCTTCACCATATACAATACAATTTGAACTATTTAAACTCAGTAAATTCCCCGGTGAATTAATCTCTCTTAATTTATCCTTGTTGGATATTTGGTATTCACGACTTCTCTTATCAAAATACAAATAGCCGTCAGCAACCAATACCTCTTGATCACTATAACTCATTTTACGAGATAAGAAAGAAGAATAAACGTGTGTTGAATCGTTTGTAACCATCATCCCTGCAAATACTTTTTCATTCGCATCGTTTTTCAATTCTTTGGCAATTGGGATTAAAATATTTTCAGGGTCTACTTCGCCTTCAAACTTTATCCAACTTTTCCCAAGCTTTTCACAGGTATGTTGTATTCTACAGGCACCATCAAATTGCAAATATTCATTGCTCGCAATTAAAAGTACTTTTCCTTTGTAATCAAAATTCGGACTCAATGTAAACTTTAAACTATCGGCTATTACACCCTTTGCAATGGTTTGCCCTGTTGTATCAGATACAATGGAAGGGAAAAATAATTGCTGCCTACCTTTTAACTCATCAATATAATCGTAGTTGCCTGATGCTGTATAACTTTTACGTCCAAATATGGAAGCTGTTACATTATACATTGAATGGTATTTGGTAACAACGTTTGCAAGTATTTTAGAATTTTTAAACACTTCTAACTCGGCCTTTTTATAAATCACAACTTTACCACTATCCGGATATAAACGAGCATCCGCAACATTGATGTATTTCACATCCTTGCAACGAATAATAAAGTTCTTAAGGTCGAAACGTGCTGCAGGACTATAAAAAAGCAATGAATCCTGTTTAGGATGAATCGAGATAAATTCCGAACCGCTCAATTGAAGATCATCTCCACCTTCGTTTGCAGGTGCATTCACATTAATTTTATTAGAAGCACTTAACTCTATACTTGCTTGATCCATAAACCAATTAAATTCATCCATAAAAGCAATGTATTGATTTACAGGAAACGTAACATATTTTCCGCCACCATTTGATTTGAACTTACCCACCCTCTTATCAAAATCAACGTGTGCGTTCATATTTTTTGTATCAAATGCAATTGCTGAAATATCCGTATTTTCAGATTTTAAACGAAAATCTGACGTGTCGGCATCAATAATCATTTGTTTAAAAGTCATATTTCTTGAATCCAATTCAGCTCCTGAAAAATCCATTCTGCCTCTGCCCGACATTCCTGTTGGCGTTAGTACACTGGTACCATTCAACTCTGCTTGACCGTCAAAAAACACCAAGGCTTTTCTGATTTTTGAAGTATTCATATATTCACTGTTCGGCATCCAGTGAACATAAACAGAATCACCTTTCACGGAAGGGAATTCAATTTTTCCGGCAGTTCTCTTATTGTCGAAACTTTGAGCCACCGTATTCATTGAATCGGGATAAAATATAAAGTCTTTTGATTTTGTAAGGGAAGTAACGTATTCCAAATCGCCATCTCCACGTAAACCTTGATTACTCATTCTAATCTGATTGGTAAACTTACCACCTTTTGTACCATAAGTTATAATACCTTCAGGTCCTGTATTACGTTTAAAGCCTAAAGAATAATCTTCTTGCAATCGCAAGGTTTCATCGAAATCGGGAAAGATTCCTCCTGAAGAAAACTCTCCTTTAAATGCAAGTGCTTCGTTGGTGAAGTTATCCAAACTATCAATTGTAAATGGTTGTAAGTGAAAACCAACTTTATCGCGGGTATAAACACCGCCTTGCACTTTTTTCTTATCCCAGTATGCATAAGAGTCTTTTAAACTATTAAAGATTGGATATTCTGGGTAGTTTGCTCTACCAGACTTATTCGCAGGATTATCAATGAGCAAGTTACCGTTTACATTTTCAATAACGGTTTTTACAGATACGAGTGGCGCATTCCCATTTTCGTCCACATCCCTCGATTTTACTTTAATACGCAATGAATCGGTGTTCACCAAATTAAGTTTGAATGCATCATATTCAAAAGAAAACTCCTTTCCATAAAAATCAAATCGACCTGCGTGAATAACACCTGCAAATGTAAAATCACGATTCTGTTTCATAATGATTTGGCCCTCTTTGGGATTAATATAAACACTTTGCGAATCGCTCAGAAATATTCTATCGATTCCGAATATTTTTAAATCGAAGTTTAGTAAATTAATTTGTGCATTATTTTGAGAGCCATTAAGTATGGAAATAAACTCCAATACATCATAATCCTTTTTACCGAAATTATTTGCAATGTAATCCGTCAACCTGTCTTTCATTATTATTTTATCCTCGCCAATATTAAAATCAATAAAACCTGTTGTAGCCAACTTCATCAATAAGGGCCGTACTTGGTCGGGCGACAATCTCATATTTTTTGATAAACCTTCAACATCAAGCTCTTTTGAGCCACCCATTTTTTTGGAATAATCGCGAATTTTTAAAAATGGGTGCACATCGTCCAAACCTTGTATTTTTTCGTAACGTATTCCCCTGAAAAAATTGGAAGATTCAAATACTGCCTCACTTTGCGAACTACCTTGTACCGTTCGGAAATCGATTTTAGGTTGATCCAACTTCCACAATAGAACTTCAAAATACATATCTACCTTGTGGTAACTATCATAGTATGGACTTCTCGCAATACCTTGATCATCGCGAAGCAATGTTAACTCCTTCTCCTTAAACATAAATTTCATCTGCAATCCCGGATGGTAGATTGAATCCTTATCGTAGTATATGGCTACAGAAGCTCTATCACTGGAAATACGGTCGGTGCGAATAATAAAGCTTTTTGATTTTGCCAACAAAAACAATTTCTTGTTTCTATAAAATTTAACCATTGCTGGATTTCCACTATCTCCCGAACCAATAACTTTAGCACCTCTTACAGAAAATCCACCATCGTAGTCAACATCTTCATATATATTCTTTAATTGAAAACGTTTGCTGTAAGAATCAAATTGAGGATATGTAAATGCCTCTTCGTTTACACCCGTTAAAACTTTGTCGGTAAGCCTTCCCAATAAAGGACGCTGGAAATATGTTTTGTTATAATACAATACGGAGTCGGCAACGTATTGCGAAGACTTGAACATAATATTGTATTTTTTGAGTTCGGCATAATTCGAGTTGTCATCCAAGCCTGCTCTTTTCCAATCCACTTTACCACCGGTACCTACCCACTTCTCAAGCGTAGGATAAAATATTCCTTTTGTTTCATTTATCCACATACTATCGTTCTTTGAATAGCATACCAAACGCAAATTGGATAAAAACACCACACGGGGAATTGTATCGTACTCAAAGGTGTAGTTATTATTGTCGGCACGCCATCTGGTTGTAGCTGACTTAAATATGGTATTATCAGTAAACAAATTATTACTCATTGCTAAAAATGTTTGGAATTTAGGTGTTGACTTTCCATTCATTATTTTTTCCAAAGTCTGCTTCCAAGCAATATAACTGGCTTCACTTTGATTGCCAGATTTTGTAAAACTTTGCATTGAATTCAAATAATTAACATAATCGGGAAATGCTTTTAAGCGCTTTTTGAGCATTACATTACACACCTTGTAGATAAGTTTTTTATCATCATCGGTTAATTTACCCGAATTCCAAAAAAGAGTATATTCCTCCATATAGTCCCTTCCCGGCTTTTTATCTGCTGCTTCAAAAAAGTCGGTTAGCTCTTTTATAAAAATAATATTGTCTTCCGTAAAACTTTTAATTTGTTGTGCCTTTACAAAAACGGATTGCGAAAATATCGCAATTAAAAAAAGTAGTGTATATCGCTTTAGATGTGTATTTTTTATCATAATTATTTTTTCATAAAATGAGTCAATGCCCAATTGTTCATTGTTTTAACATCCACACGTGTTAAGCCCAGTTGTTTAGCACAAGCAGAAATGCTATCTACGTCAACAGTAAAAAAACCGCTCATCAATAATTGCCCGTCTTTTTTAAGCGTTTTTACATATTTACCCATATCCTTCAATAATATATTACGGTTAATGTTTGCTAAAATTACATCAAATTTTTCGGGTTTAAGTAAATCTGCATCACCCAATTTAACATCTATTTCTTCACAATTATTCAACAAACAATTTTCCTTCGAATTGGCATATGCCCATTCGTCATTATCAATGGCACATACATATGTTGCCCCTTTCATTTTTGCAAGTATTGCCAATACGGAGGTCCCACAACCCATATCCAATAAGTCCTTTTCTTTAACATCTAAATCTAGTAATTCAACAGCCATCATAGAGGTTGTTTCGTGATGACCTGTACCGAAAGACATTTTTGGCTCAATAACAATATCGTATTCTACTTTACTGTTTAACGAATGAAAAGGAGCACGAATAATACAACGATTATCAATTACTATGGGTTCAAAACTATCTTCCCAGGATTTATTCCAATTTTGTGCAGGAATAATTTTGAAATCATACTTAATTTCACAACCGTGCAAAATAATTTCTGCTATGCATTGAGCAACTGTCTTTTCGTTAAATTCCTTTTGTTGAGAATAACCTAATATACCGGTTTCTGTTTCAATAAAACTCTCAAATCCAATTTCTGCCAACTCAGCAGTAAGCACTTCGCTAAAAGGCTGCAAGGGACTTACTACAAAATTCGCTTCAATGTAATCCATACCAAATCTGTTTAAACAAATCTAGTATTTTTTTTGATGTGAAGGTGTTAAATTTTATGAATTCAAAAAGGGTTTTAAAAGGGCGCTATTTGCACAATCTATAGGCAAAGAAATTCTTTTGTTTCGACCCGTTAAGCCTTGCGTAATCATCACATTGCTTTGCGAAATTTTTAATTCTTTAGAAAGAAATTTTATCAAACATTCATTTGCCTTTCCATCAACCGGTGGAGCTGTTATTTTTATTTTCAATTTACCATTGTATAAACCCACCAGTTCATTTTTACTGCTTTGGGGTTGTATATAACATTCAATAATAAATCTCTCAGACATCACCGCATTAAATACATTTTACCAAAACCTTTTGTAAAATACTGGTCGGCTTCGGTAGTACGGTGTTCAATAATATCACTATTCAATCGTGTTGTAACGTTATACAAGTATACACCATTTGCTAATCGGTCGCCCAATTCATCAGTACCATCCCAAGCGTATTCACTAATGTTACGACCAATATGAATTAAGCCCAATTCGTCCTGTGTTATTTCACGAATTACTTTTCCGGTAATGGTCATTATTTGAATTTTAAAATAAGTAGGTATTTCACTTCCGGTAAGCGTATACACAAAACGGGTGGATGTTGTAAATGGATTAGGGTAATTCATTACCTCTGTAATACTTGATTTATTTATTACTTCGAAAGTGATGCGGTAATCTAAATTACCCGATTTGTTTTTTGAGGCATCCTGAGCTTGCACAAGCAATTCATATTTTCCATCTACAGGAAAAATGGCATTATAAAGGATGTTCGCTTTGTTACTCGGCAAACTTGCAGGAGTGAATATTAATTGATCAATACCACCCTTTCGAAAATAAACACGTTGCGACAATTGAGAATTAGGCGCTTTTAAATAAATTTGAAAAGAGGATGTATCATTTAATACGAGGTATTTATTTTCATCGTTTAATTGAATCATTATAGCTGGTTTTGCCGAAACAATATCCCCATCCAAAATATGTATTCCATCAAATGTTACATCCAACAATGGATTTATTTTGTCCCCTTTTGCGGTGAAACGGAGTGATGCATAATTATTAAAATGATACTGTTCTAATTGGTCGTAATTATTGCCGGGAGGTACTGATGGATTTGCTTCCATCCACAAGGTATTGTTTCCTGAAAAGCCAAGTGTAGGAATGGACACAGAAGCAAGAATACTTTGACCTACACGCAAGGAATCGTTCCTTTTTATTGCAATGGGATGCAAGACCCTATTTTTATCTTCGAGCCAATACTTTACCAATAAACTATCCATCTTGTAATCACTAACATTTTGAATGGCAACACTAAAATTAAAATTATCGCCTTCGTTTATGGTAGATCCACTTGCCGAATAACCAAGTATAGGATTTACAGCGGCCTCAGGAACACCTTCGTAAATTACCTGCCATCTTTTTAATTGAGCAGCTGTATAATTCGTATCATCAATGGTATAGGCATTCAATTTTAAAAATGGATAGGTAGGTGCATTGATTGCATTAATCGCCATATCACCTTGTGCAGGCTGGATAGCATTGTACAATATATTTTCTTCTCCTGTAAGTTTAACACCCGTTACTTGTAAGCGAATGCTATCGTATGTTGGGTTCTCTAATGCTGACTGCCTCCAATGCAGCGAATCCCACCTAACCGATGGACCAATTATAGCACTTCCTATTTCACCAAAAGTCCAGTTGTTAACTAAAGGAGTGCTTATTAATAATTCCTCGTTTGCCCCTTGACCTTGATTCATCAACTCAATTTTGGTATTTGGATATCCCTTTTTTGCAAAAAATATCCACGAGCGTGTATCGCCCAATGTAGCAATACTATCGGCACCCAAAGTTTGAAAAGTATTCATTGCACTATTATTCGCCCAAGACTGAAAATTACCTTGCAACCAAGTCCAAGCAACAATATAATTTCCTTTGGGAACCCTATTTAGCAAGGTATCCAAACCAATCATTTGCGTTGCATCGTTTGTACGGAAAATGAAAAATTTATCGATATTGTCCTGGCAATTATGATTATCGTTCGCATTGTTAAAACTGTGGGTTGGATTATATTGCACATTCTGCGGATCGGTCCAAAATGTTCCCCATGGTTGAAGTGTAAGTGAATCGATAACGGCAACGTGAATGGCAGGAATAAAAGAGCAACCACCGTAATCCTGTAAATCTGAATCTAGTTTATATTCTGTTGCAAACAAATGAGAGATATCCGAATTACTATACGTTTTTGCAGTCAATAATTTTGTATTTGTCACAAAATTAAATTTCCGTTGTGCTCGGTTGTAATCTAAAAAGGTAAACTCATCTTTCTTAAATTGAAAAAAATGTGCTTGTCCCCAACCACTTTTCCCATTTATATATTGAAACGAACTTTCGCGCCACAAATACCCTGTTGTATCAACCGAATCGCGACTCACACGCCAATAAAAAACCATACTATCTTGCAAGGTTACTGGAGGAGTCCACGTTACAACACCCCCAATGTGATTTACAATTTGTGAAAGTTTAAACGGACTGTTAAACAAATCGGTAGTATCCAATTCAAACTTGTAATTTTTAGCGACTGCGAAAGGGTCGCCTGTAGATGCTTTCAGAGTTACGGTATTCTTAGGATACACAGCATACTCGTATGGATAAATGGGAGTAATTTCGCTGGAGGGGATAAACAAACTGGTTGATATAACATTATTCATTTCGGAAATTTCAGTCACTTTAAACAAGGCATCGGCAGTAATCATAAATTGATTAAAACCTATTCCTTTAAGATGATCAACCGGTAAACGAAACACTACAGTATCATTATAATGCACACCTTGAATTATTTTATTGTAAGTTAAAACAGTTGCTCCATCAGGTAATGTTCGTTTTAATTCAATTACGATACTATCGTTTATTGCTCTACCTAAATTTGTAACAATCACATTTACTTCAAAACTATCGATGTTTGCCGTAATACTTTGCGGAGTATAAAACACATTGGGCTGCGACAACATATAATCGGGCTGTGGATATGAATTTATTACCAATGCAGGATCACCGTGCAAGGTCATTTCTAAGCATACCTCTTTTAAAATATCAATGTTGGGAACCTGGATAGTTTGTATGGCTTTTTGCATATTACTGCCAATACTTTTTCCATAATTTACTGCTCCCATATTTTTGAAAAATTCGGAAGTATATTGGAACAACATATTATCAATGCCCCCACCTGCTTGGGCCAAAAAAGCAATGGCACCGCGCTGAGGAACCAATACATAATTTTCGCTGGTAGACTGACCTAATCCGTTCGGCAAATGTATATTACCTACAAAGCAAGCGTTTGCAACTAAGAAAGGGTATTTACCCTGATCGTTTGAATAGGTATTTGGTTCATCAATATTTTGATCAAAACCACTACCAGATGCGTGACCAAAAAAAGTAATAATGGAAACACCATTATTTATTAAACCTCTTATAGAGTCGGAAGCTGTAATTTGAATGGGAGCTGCCGATGTTTTCAGAAAAGTGAACACGTTAGCACCGTAGAGTGTATCTTGTAGTCTGTTTTTATATAAATCCAAATATGCTTTAAACAATTGCTGTTGACTATAACTGGTTCCGCCACCAAAATGCAATACATTTTTCATATTTAAACGGTACGTTTCATCGTGTACTCCCTCGTACTCCGAAACCTTCGTTAAATAATCCAACACTTCGGTTCCGTTGTTAGCAGCTAACCTACCGACAGGAATTACGGGCTCATATAATGCACCATTTATTCTTGAAGTAAGCAATCCATCACTTGGTGGGTAACCCATTGATGGAACAAGGCATTCGTTATAATTAGAAATATCTTGACGCATTAAATCGTGCGAAATACCTTTACCAACAATAAATAAATGTTGTGGTTTTGTTGTCCATACATCCATCGCCATTTCGGAGAACCGCCTGATTGCCAAAGGATTTTTTGGTATGCCGTAGCTAAACTGTTCATATATTTCATCTATGTCTACCAAAGCAACATTGAAGCCTTTTGAATTTCTATAGTTCGCATAGGCAAACGATTCATTCATTAATTTTTTGTTTGTAATAATGATGTAATCGGAATTTTGTCCGAGTGTCATTAAATTCCGCATTGTACCATTATAATTAGCCGGGTATAGAGTTGGTATTTGTTGAATTTGATTATCTGAAGTAATGAAACACGCCTTCTCATTACCTGAATTTGCTATATTCAAATTATATACTCCTGCATTGAATGCAACATCACATCGTTTACGATTTGTTAGATCGTAAAAATGTACCGTTGAATTGGCCGAAAAATTTGTAATGTCCAATTGAGAACGAGCTTGAGCAACATTGGGAATCCATAAATCAAATTCACCTGCCGCTTCTAAATCAAATGTATGAGCATATTTCAAATAAGTAAAAGCAACAGCTAAATTACCTGGATTGGTTGCTCCCGGAACAAGTACATTCGTATAATCAAACTGGCTACTCAAATTTTGTATATCGGAAGGAGCAATTGTGGTAGTTAATCGCAAGGTTTTATAACCATCAAAAACAGTATCAAATAACAATGTGTTTGGGAGCAATTTACTTGTAAATGATTGTCGCCATTAAACGCTACATCGTCCGATGAACTAATTACATTGGCTTTGAATAAAGCATTTGGTCCCGCCAAATACAAATTTTTGGTTGAAAGAAATTCCAAGCGTGTTGCATTGAATCCAAAAGAGTTTGTCGCCCAACCTTCTGCATCAGAGAATTCAGGATCGTATGAACCAAACAGATTGGTTACTCCGTGAAAGTATTCGTCTTTATGATATGAAATTGCCTCTTTAAAAAAGTAAGGTTGGGAACTATACAGTCCCGTAGCAACATCATTTTCAACAACCATCCTGCTGTGATTGGTAATGGTATCCCAGGTTAAAAAGTAATATGCCGTATCGTTGAACAGACTATAATATGGATTTACCAAACTATTCGGAGTATCGTATGCAAGTGAGTCTAACCAAGCATCGTTTCGTTTGGCATAGAATTCAATAAAATCGGTATTATCAAAAACACTATCGGCTTCACCTTGAATATAAAGTGGAACTTCCTTTCCTCTTCCAAGCAATTGAATTCCTCTAGGATCAATATTTCCAATAGGAATCCCCGCATTCATAATCGTGTTATAATCGATACGGTATACGCCATTCTTGGTAATAGGAAACTTGAAATATTTTTGAGAATAATTTATCCACTCATTGCCGTAAGGCTGAGAAAAAGCGGAAAGTGAAATGCTACATAATAAAATTAGAAAGTAACTTTTCCTCATTTATTTTGTTTAGCGTTTATATCAAATTTTAATGAAAACACATTAGACAATAAGCCAACTTGCTGCCCTACATTTGTCAATGCATAATCAATTGAAATGCCTTTTATTTTAACACCAATTCCCATATTAGGTTGAACCGTTTTAACCACCACTCCTCCTGTTTCCTTTATTTCCTGAATATTGCCCACACCACCTCTTAAATAAACTACACCTGCATAACCCAATTCTATCCCAAAATGTGGGTCAATGCTCAAAATGTCAGATCGAATGAGCACGTTACGCATTCCGTCAAAAGATAGATCGGTGTTTAATTGAGCCATAGCAGAAAACTTTCTGTAATTAACTGTTTTTGCTGCACCCAGAATTAATTTCGGCAAGGTAATTTCCAATGAATTTGTAGGAATAACGTTGCCTGTTTGTAAAAATACGGCTTTGGTAGCATCGTCTAAATTATAGCTCCAGGCATTAAAGGTTGTTGTTATATCGCGGGCCATCGCTCCAAATTGCCAAGTACCTTTGGTATACTGCATTCCGGCATCGATACCAAAACCCCAAGAATTTGCAAAATCACCCACAATCCTTCTAACGACTTTAGCATTGGCACCAAATACCAATCCAGGAACCTTAAATCGCTTCGCGTATGAAAACAAAAAGCCGTAATCGGCAGCCGAAAAAGTGGTTATTCTGCTATAATCAATTTGCCCATTGGCATTAATTAATTGTGTTGTGTTGGGTATATCGTCAACGGCAAAGCGAATAATACTCAGCCCAATAGCACTTGATGTATCAATTTTTTTGGCAAATGCCCCATAATCGTACTTTGCAATGCCAGCAAAATACTCGGAATGCATTAAGGCCACTTGGTAATTGCTTTTTATACCCAACAAACCGGCAGGATTCCAATAACCTGCAGTAACATCGTTTACGGTTGCTACTGTTGAATTAGACATTCCCAGTGCATTTGCCCCTACTCCAATGGCCAAAAACTCATTGCTGTATTTCACCGTTTGAGCCTGCAAACGTGCAGTTATCAGAATAAAAAATAAAAATAATACAGACTTATTTATCATATCAACCTAATGTTTAACAAAACTCTAACGAATTTACTACTTTTTTATTTCCTATCCCATACAAATAGTCTTTTGTGTTAAATTTGTTTTGTTACTTTTGCACCGCTAAAAGCTAGAAATAAACAAACGTTCTTTTTTTATCTATGTTAAACCGCAGACATCTTCGATTAAAAGTAATGCAGGCAATATACGCCTTCGTTCAAAGCAACAACAATGACCTTAACAAGGGAGAAAAGGACTTATTAAGCAATATAGAAAAAACATTCGAACTGTATGTTTGGTTTCTATCACTTATTCCTGAGATAGTTGACTTCGCCAAACGCGTACAAGACGATGCCAAGCTTAAAATGCTTCCAACTAGTGATGATTTAAATCCCAATACGGGTTTTACGGATAGCAAAGTTGCCTTGCAACTATCTACAAACATTCAATTACAGCAATTCATAAAAAATAAGAAAATCAGCTGGCAACAGGAGCCTGAACTGATTAAAAAGATATTTTTAATGATTAAGGCAAGTGAAGAATATACTCTTTACCTTAATACAGTTGAAAAGACTTATAAGGACGAAACAACATTTTGGACAACTGTTTTTAAAAACCACTTGGTAGAATATGAACCGTTGGAGTACTTTTTTGAAGACAAGAGCGTATTTTGGGTTGATGATTTTGAAATAGTATATGTTGCTGTTTTAAAAACAATAAAGTCATTGAAGGAGTCTTCAAACAGTGCTTTTGCATTACAACCTTTGTATAAGGATGAGATAGACGACCGCGAATTTGTAATTAAATTATTCAGAGAAACCATTTTGAATAGCCAAGAATACGAAACATTGATTGCAAAAAAAACTGAAAACTGGGAAGTTGAACGTATTGCCTTAATGGATGTTTTATTGATGAAAATGGCGATGGCAGAAGCTGTTACTTTTTCGAATATTCCTTTAAAAGTAACACTCAATGAGTACATTGAATTATCTAAATTTTACAGCACACCCAAAAGTAAATCTTTTATCAATGGAATATTGGACAAATTGGTATACGACTTTAAACAAGAGGGCAAGATAAACAAAATAGGCAGAGGCCTATTGGAATACTAGGTTGTGACATTTAACATTTTTTAAATCCCCTAATTTTTACTTTTAGATAAGGCAATAAAATTTTATACTAATTTTGCACAAAAACAAAATGAAAACACGGTTAATTCTTTCGTCTTTATTGCTGCTATCAACAGTACTTTTTTCTTGTAAGAACAATTCAGAGAATGGAGCTATTAATACCGACATCGTTAGCAATCCCAACACTGCTAACGGAGAAAATGGTGATGAAAAATTGCCCATTATGACCTTAGAAAAAGAAACGCACGACTTCGGTATGCTTACAGAAGGTGAAAAAGTTACTTTTGGTTACAAGTTTAAAAATACCGGGAATGCCGATTTGGTAATTTCGGACGCGAAAGGAAGTTGTGGGTGTACTGTTCCTGAATATCCCAAAGCACCTATTAAACCAGGAGAAGAAGGAAATATTAAGGTTACTTTTGACAGCAGCGGAAAAGGCGGCAGACAAAATAAAAGTGTGACCGTTATAACAAATGCAATACCGAACACAAAAGTGCTCACAGTTACGGGTCTTGTGACAACGAAAACAGGCATCGGAAAAATGTAAAACAACAATCAAAAAATAAATTATGAACGTATTATCTATTATTTTAATGAGTCCACCCGCAGGAGGAAACTCAAATCCACTAATGTCATTTTTACCAATCATATTGGTAATTGCTGTATTTTACTTTTTTATGATACGTCCGCAATTGAAAAAAGCAAAGGATCAAAAGAAGTTCAAAGAACAAATTAAAAAAGGTGATAAAATTATTACCATTGGAGGCATTCACGCTAAGATAGCAGAGATTAGCGAAACCACTTTCATCATAGAAGTTGAAGGCGGAAACAGACTTAAAATTGAAAAATCCGCTGTTTCAATGGAAAATACTGGTTTGTTAGGTCAGCAATAAACAGAATGCCGTTTATTGCTTTTTAATTTGCGGCAAATACCTCACAGCAAACAGCGAATAAAAGAAAGCATAAAAAATTACACCTGCTTGTGTTTCAAACATACTTTCGAATAGGAAGTTAAACGATACAAGCAGGATAAAAGCCATAAATAAGTATTCCTTATTTTTTAGGGACGTATACATTGGAAAAAGTAACATGCCTATAAACAATATTAAACCAGCTATTCCTATTGCCAAACCTGTTTGTAAGTATTGATTATGGCAATTCAAGTGCTTTTTGGCTGCAATAAGCATTCCTGTATTTTTGTATTCTACCATCAATACCGTTTTAACATCCCCTACTCCAACCCCAAATGGATGTTCGTGAATTAGCTTATGTGATGTTTTCCAAATCATCATCCTTTCACCTGTGCCTTCATCATTTTCCTTTTTAAAATTATCGGTATTTTCTACAGCAGTAAATGCCGCCATTAATCTGCTATAGGGATAAGGAGCAATTTTAGGCAAGAGTATAATTACCAATGAAATAAATAAAATACTTACTGACGCTAACAGTATTTTCTTTTTCACCAACATTAAGTACAGTAACGTAAATGCTATCAGCAAAGCAATTGACAATATTCCACTTTTTGAAGATAACATTACAATAACAACAGAAAAGAATGCATAAATAAATAATCTAATAAGTTTATTACCCAAAAAGGAAGCCTTAATATCAAAACTATTAAAATCAAATAAGTACAATAGTATGACTGTACTAAAAACAACATACATTGCTAAATAGCTTGGATGCAATGCATACGACAATGAAGTATAGAAAAAATTATCACTATCGAAAGAATAATAATACTTCACACTTGATAAAAACAAAGCAACAGAGCAAGCTGCTATGCAACCCTCAACAAAACTAATTAGTATCTTTTTATAATCATATTCCCGAAAATCCTGATGCAAGCATACGAACAAAGGAAACAAAAGTAAAGAAAGTTTCACCTGGAGATCGAACCAAGCAACTTGTTTATTTTCGGAAAAGAAAATACTTATAAAATAATAACCGTACAGAATAAGCGGCAAATAAAAGATTGGCTTTTTTATTGTTTTAAGGAATTCCCTTTGATAATTACCAGCAAAAAGTACAGAGATAAAAAAAAGTATAACGAATAAAGAAACCAATTTAGCACTAAGTGGAAGGGTAAATGCAATTAAGTGAGTTAGGTAATATGGGGCTTTTTTAGTTATTTCACGTATAATTTGCATTGTGTAAAAATACGCATTTATGTTCAATGGATTAAAATATGTGAAGTTACTATTGGTGATACTTGTTTGTGTATTGGCTTTTCCATTTGGCTACCATAAAAATATTGCTGTAAGAGAAGGTTACACGAACAAACTGTCTGTAATTAAAGGTGATAGTATAACTGTTTATTTGGATTGCAAAGAAAAACACCGTAAGGGGCAATTTCTTCTTTACGATATACACTACAATGCAATTGATTCAGCTATAGCATCGTGTAATGAACAAAAAATCAATACCTTAAAACCTTGGGGTGAGGGTTTTGGATATAATCCCACCATTGGATACCCAACCAATAAATTAAAAAGTGGAATCTATTTTTGGTATAAATTCATACCTTTCATTGTTACTGAGAAAAAAAAATGTGATATCACACTTGTTATCCCGTTGATGAATATTCAAACAGAAAGTAGTTTTGGAGGGAAAAGCTTTTATGATTACAATTCATCCGATAATGACCCGGCCGGTACACTCTCGATTAAAAGACCTACAAGATTTTCTGCTAAATCTGAGGCATTTATCCTTTGGTTAGACTCCCTATATCCAAATCAGAATTATATGAGTGATTATGACCTTGAAGACCTTTCCGCATTTGAGAACAGCAAAATGCTCATTTTTTATGACAATATTCCATTCATTTCAAAAAAGGCACGTGAGAATATCGATGCATTTATCAAAAAAGGAGGAAATATACTGGTACTTACTTCCAACATAATGAATAATATTTTATCCATTAATTCAACCGAACACTTACTTATTTTCAATTCACACAATAAAGGTAATTCGTCTAGCTACTTGTGGAATGACAATGAGAAACAAAACACACCAAATTACTTTAGCATTGGCGGGTCTTATGAATGTAACTTTAGCTCTGATACTTCCTTAACTTTTGCCGGATACAAAATCATTTCCACTAAAAACCCGTTATTGACCGGGGTAGATAATTTTGAATCTGAACTATACACGATTGCTAACGATCTTTATGCCTCGCCTCCACTTGTGTGGGCAAATGGCTTACCTATTTTAGATACATCAAAAGTAAATTATTACCGTTCCGAAATTATTGCTTATGGTATAAACCGATATGGTAATTATGCCAATACAGGAACATTTTTTATTTTCCAAAACAACCCAACATCGGGATACGTAATTAATACAGGATGTATGAGTTGGACAAAATCTGAACAACTAAAAAACAAAACGATTAGCAATACAATCAAAAACTGTATCGAAATATTAAAATCAGGAAAAAGTCCATTCGTAAAAGATGCTATTTAATTCCATCCATTTTCTTTTCTTTTTCCCAATCATTACACTGCTGTATTTCCTTTTACCAAAACAGAAGCAACGGGTAATAATGCTCTTGGCGGCAAGTTGCTATTTCTATATGTTCTTCATTCCCATTTATGTTCTCATTCTGTTATTCACTATTGTGATTGATTATTATGCAGGTATTTGGATTGAAAAACAACAAACAAAACACAGAAAAAAGATTTTTCTTATTTGCAGTCTTGTTGCAAATATCGGTGTACTCGCTTTTTTTAAATACTACAATTTCTTGAATGAAAACATCACTGAATTACTTAGACTAAGCGGTCACAATAATCCAATTCCATATCTTGATATTATTTTACCCATTGGCTTATCTTTCCACACTTTCCAAGCAATGAGTTACACAATTGAAGTTTATAGAGGAAACCAAGCAGCCGAAAAAAACTTCTTTACTTATGCCTTGTATGTTATGTTCTACCCCCAACTAGTTGCAGGTCCAATTGAACGCCCGCAGAACATATTGCCACAACTACACGAAAAAAAACCTTTTGATGTAGAAAAACTATTAAGCGGCATACAACTTATAGTGTGGGGATTATTAAAAAAAGCTGTCATAGCAGATCGTTTTGCGGCAATGGCCGACCCGGTATTTAACCAGCCTCAGGGACACTCCGGCTGGGAGATGCTTCTGGCAACCTACTTTTTCACAATACAAATCTACTGTGATTTTTCAGGCTACTCAGACATTGCAATTGGAAGTGCCAGAGTATTGGGAATAGATTTGATGAAGAACTTTAATACACCCTATTTCTCAGTATCAATAGCTGAATTCTGGAAACGTTGGCACATTTCATTATCCACCTGGTTTAGAGATTACCTTTATATTCCGTTGGGTGGAAATAGAACAAGTAAAATAAAAGTGCT
Source organism: uncultured Bacteroidota bacterium (assembly GCA_903840505.1). Classification (GTDB taxonomy): domain Bacteria; phylum Bacteroidota; class Bacteroidia; order UBA4408; family UBA4408; genus CAIMGI01. The sequence goes on along the minus strand of CAIMGI010000188.1, from coordinate 1,984 downwards.
TCGAAACATTCTCCTTGTTTTCTTGATAAGCGGTTTGTGGCACGGTGCCAGCTGGTGTTTTGTAATATGGGGAGCTTTGCACGCTGTATATTTAATTATTGAAACTGTTACGGTAAAACAAAGAGAAAAATTATGGAAGTGGATAAGGATTAAGAAAAACTCGCTCCTTTATAAAAGCATAGCCATTTTTATTACGTTTAACCTAGTAGCTTTTGCTTGGATATTTTTCAGGGCACAACAAATTCCTGTAGCGCTTTATATGGTTAAGACAATTGGCCACACCCTATTGAGTTCTTTATCGGGAGGAATTATTTCTTTTATGACAATACTATACACACAAGCATTTAACCATATACAGGAATTGGGTTGGGTACTTTTCGCAGTATCAGCATTGGCATTGCTTTCGGAGGCTCGTTTTAGTTTTAGCCAAGTTTCTATTGCTTGGAAAAGAAAGCTCTATTTTATAGTGGTATTGATGATTATAATACTGATGGGAAAATCGGAGCAACAACAATTTATTTATTTTCAATTCTAATGAAGAAAAGGGGAACACAGTTTTTATTCTTCATCGTCCTTTTCACACTGTGTTACTATGGGATATACTGGCTATTGTTCACAATAAAAATAAATAAGGAACCACTCATAAAAAATGTTCAGAAGGAAATAATTCTAGATAAGGATATTTTCGGTAAAGTATACTCCGAATTTGATAGAACAAAAAAATACGATATACTCTTTTTGGGATCATCCCATTGCTACCGAAGCTTCGACCCTGCCATTTTTGAGCAAGAAGGCTACAGTTGCTACAATTTAGGAAGCAGCTCACAAGCACCTTTGAATTCATTTACCATTCTGGAACAAACAATAAATAATTGCAAACAGGTAATTTTTGAAGTTTATCCTGTTGCAGGGAATTTAACAGGTACAGAAGCTTATTATTCTATGGCCTGCAGTGGCATACCCTATTCATTGCTTGCGCCAATGGCATTAGAATTAAATAACCTACGTTGCTATAATATATTGAGCATAAAACAGCTTATTGACCATAACAATGAGAACAAAGAGTATAACATAAAAAGCCATTATAAGGGCTATGTTGAAACCAAAGATTCATTGAAACAAAAGGGCAATTATGAAGAAATTATCCTAAAAAAAACAATACTGAATGAACAGATAGAATATGTAAATAAAATAGCGAATGTATGCGAAAAAAATAATGTTGCACTCACTTTGGTATATGCTCCAATCCCAAAAGAACTTAAGCTCACAAACGAAGAATACTATATTCAAAAAATTGAAGACATAGCTTCCACAAAAAATATTAAATTCCTTAACCTAGGCAGAAACCATACCCTGAATAGCAAGAACAACTTTTTTGATGATGACCATTTGAATGCCGGTGGAGTAAAGTTGTTTAATGAAAACCTCATTGAAATAATTAAATAGATATTTTATATCTTTAAAGTATGAAAAAAGAACTTCTTAATGACATCATTCAATGGGATGTAAAATCCTGGTCAAAAGCTTTGGAATTTTGGGAAAACAATGTTGATTGGAATAAGGTTGATACTTGTTTAGAATTGGGAGGACGCGATGGAGGTTTAAGTTTGTGGTTATCTTTAAAAGGAAAAAATGTAATTTGTTCTGATTATATTGATGTAAAACTTAAAGCAGAGAAACTTCATCAAAAATATAATCTAAATCATAAAATATCATATCAAGATATTGTTGCCACAAATATTCCATACGAAAATCATTTTGACCTAATAGTTTTCAAATCGATAATTGGGGTTGTTGGAAGAAATAACAATATAGAGCTGCAGAAAAAAGCTTTTGAAGAAATAAGAAAAGCGTTAAAGCCTGGAGGAAAGTTATTGTTTGCCGAAAATTTAGTTGCCTCTCCTCTACATCAAAAACTAAGAAAAAAACACCAATGGTCGAGTTACTGGAGGTATGTAACAATTGAAGAAATGGAGCTATTCTT
>CAIMGI010000187.1 GCA_903840505.1 uncultured Bacteroidota bacterium | reverse complement strand
GTGCAATGTCAGAAGGTTGTAAATCGGCCGAAGCTAGGCGTGTACAGCGTGTAAGCCTGTCGGCACTCAAAGCTACTCCTTTTAACAAACCAAATTCCGAAATACATTGCTTACTAAAGTTAGAACAGCTTATTTCATACGGACATTTAGCAGATATTTGTGGCGACAAGGCTGCTTGATAGAAGTACATTAAGCCTCCAAACACAAGCGAAACAGGGTTATAACGAATAAGCACATTTTTATTTTTACTCAACAAAAATTTCACTTTTCGTTTATCGTAAAGGCCCTCATGAAAGGATTGATTTTTTATTAATTGCAAATCGGAACTCGATTGTGTTACACCTTTCTTTGGGTTACAACAAACCAGCAAAATGAGCAGGAGTAATTTATTTAAGTACCGTAGCATTGGCAGGTATTTTATAGTTCAAGTATTTAATATCTACTTCGGCATCCGTTTTTAAATTCCCATAGGTTCTTTTGGTAATCACAGAATCGCCTTTTGCAAGGTATTGAAATTCGGTCACAGTCAAGGGAATTGATATATCGCCCACATTCTGATAGCCCGAATAAAACACTTTAATTGCAGGCTTGCCTTTGGGATTGTAGAATGCCATAAAAATAGGCTTGTAATTTTCGTGTACAATTTCAGCCTTGCTAAATTCCGATTTTAAATACTCGGGAGGAAGCCAAGTAGTTATAACCATTTTATCTTCAAAGCGTGTATCTTTTAGTTTATAACCCGCTGCCGCCAGTCCCATATCTTGCGTTTTGTTCGATAAAAAAAAGTAGAAAAAACTATTTTCCGAGCTAAAATCGGATGCCTGCTTTTGCATTACTGTATTGCTTTTGGGATCGTATATCCTTAACTCTCCGTTGGCATTGGTTATTGAAATATTTTCAACCGGTGAGGTAAAATGGGTGACCATTAATCCTCCTGCAACTTGGTAATACACCTCCCCTTTTGCAGTGATTGATTTGCCGCTTTGAAGGGAGCGTGCTGTTATGTTCAAACTTAATTTTTCAATGGGTTTAAAAGCAATAAAAGACGTACATATTAGCAATACTGAAACAAATACGTAGAGGTACTGTTTCATTAAAATTTTCATCACCATAAATGCAAAGTTAACAAAAGGCAGCAAACAAAAAGTCCGCCTCTCAATAGTAATCGAGAGGCGGACTTTAAGATTTTATGTTATTTTGTTTCTTCCTCTGTTACTGAAGAATCGGGTTTTTGAATTTCAGGACCTTTTATTTTATCCTTAGGCAATAAGTATACGCGTGTCATATCGCGGTACTCCATCGCATTTTGGTCGAGACCACGAACACTTAGTTGAACCAAACGCGTGTTTTCAGTATAATAAATAGGCATTACAGCTGCATCGTCTAAAGCAACTTGGTCTGCCTGACGGTATAAATCAAAACGTTTTTTAAAATCAATTTCTTTTAATGAAGCCTCAAACAAAGAGTCGAATTTAGCACTTTGGTAACGCATTGGATTCAAGTATGACTTTTCGTTTAAACCTGCAGGAACGTTTTTACCATAAAATAAATTCAAGAATGTTTCAGGATCCGGGTAATCTGCAACCCATCCACTTCTCCACATCATTGCTTTACCTGTTTCTAGATTCTCTAAGTGTTGAGCAAATGGCATAACGTCCATTTTTATGTGAACATTTAAATTTTCTTCCAACATTTTTAAAATTACTTCGGCAATTTGCGTGTTTATTGAACCTCCACTGTTTAATTGCAATTTAATTTCAGGAAAACCTTTACCATTAGGATAACCTGCCTCAGCTAATAATTTTTTTGCTTTTGCAGGATCATAAGTATATCCTTTAATATCTGTTGAAACATAATCCTTAAATGAAGGCGGCACCACACCATATTTTGCTGCACGACCATCACCTTGCAAAGTAAAGTTTACAATTTGATCGCGATCAATAGCATAGTTAAATGCTTGGCGTACCAACTTGTTTTTGAACAAATCGCTTTTGTGTTGGAAACCATAATATTGTACAATCATACCGGGTGTAACCTGCATTTCAAAAGGGCTATTGCCTCCTTTTTTTGCATCCCCAAATTCTGTTAATACATCGCCAATCATTTCAAGTGGCAAACGATACACCATTTCTAAGTTCCCTTTTTTAAACTCCAACAACTCCGACTTTTTCTCTTTCAAGAAAGAGAATTTGATAGCATCTAAATAAGGCAATTGATTTCCAAACTGGTCAATATCCCAATAGTTATTGTTACGCACCAAAATAACGGCATCGCCCTCTTTTATTTCTTTCGCAATAAATGGTCCGGTACCTACGCAATGCGAACGCATTTCAATACCGTATTTATCAAATGCTTCCTTAGGAAACACTTTGGTAAAAGGCATTGTAAGTATGCTTAAGAATCCTGCAAATGAATATTCCAAATCAATTTCAAGCGTATAATCGTTGATAACTTTAACACCTTTAACACCTTCAGCAAGAGGAGCCTTTTTTATGGTTGACTCATAATATTCATCGGCACCAACAACTCTATTTTTAAACACAAAAAAGCCTTGGTTGCTTGCGTCAGATGAACATAGTTTCTCGAAACAATATTTGAAATCCTTAGCAGTTACCTCACGGCCTTTTCCATCAGGAAAACAAGCATCATCGTGAAACATTACTCCTTTTCGTAAATAAAAAGTAAAGGTTGTTGCATCGCTGTTAATTTCCCATTTTTCGGCCAATGAAGGCTGAATAGCAAGGTCTTTTTGAGACAACTTCACCAATCCTTCGTATATTTGAGTTGTAATTCTGTGAGAAACCTCTTCTGTTACACTTAAAGGATATAAATTCCTGAAATCCTCAATCTCATTCATTCTAAATACCCCACCATAAAATACGCCACCTTTGGCAACTTTATTTTCTTTCTCTTCTTTATCGTTGTTTCCTCCGCACGACCACATAAGTGTGATTGATGCAAGAGACAAAAGAGTAATGATTTTTTTCATAATTTTTATTTTAACACATTATGGAATAACTGCAAATATAGCTAAAAATATAATTTATTAGACCAAAATCGGCTAAATAACTATGAATATGCTACTATTATATGTCTATTTCAATAAGTGCAGGACAATGATCGGAATGTTTTGCCTCGGGTAAAATAGTGGCACGAAGTAATTTTGAACGTAAATTCTCAGTCACCAAATTATAATCGATACGCCAACCTAAATTTTTACCTCTTGAGCCGGCACGATAGCTCCACCAAGTATAATTGTGCGGTTCAGAATTAAAATGTCTAAAAGAATCTACAAAGCCACTTTCTAAAAATGAATCAAACCAAGCTCTTTCCTCGGGTAAAAATCCCGATGTGTTAGCATTCGACTTGGGATTATGTATATCAATTGCTTTATTACAAATATTGTAATCGCCACAAATAATGAGATTACTGCGCTCCTTTTTTAAGCTATTTATATACTTCTGAAAATCACTCAACCAAGCCATCTTGAAGGCTTGCCTATCGTCACCGCTGGAGCCGGATGGCATATACACACTCATAATAGAATTGTCTCCATAGTCAACTCGCAACACCCTTCCTTCGTCATCGTATTTTTGAATACCGCAACCGTAAACAATATTATCTGGTTGTTCCTTGGTTAAAATTGCAACTCCGCTATACCCTTTTTTTTGTGCCGAATGCCAGTAATGTTTGTATCCTGCTTCCTCAAACAAGGTTAAGTCGAGCTGTTCAGGGTTCGCCTTTGTTTCTTGAAGACAAATTACATCAGGATTTGCGGCTTTTAACCAATCCATCCAATTTTTACTCAGTGCGGCACGAATACCGTTTACATTGTAGGTAACAATTCTTTTCATTGCTATTATTTAATGATATTTTTTAATGTTTCGGGATAATATTCGTGCTCCAATTGTTGCACCTTCAAGCCGATACTTTCTGCTGTATCTCCTGCTGTTATTGCACACTTTTGCTGTAAAATAATTTCTCCTTTATCATAATGCTCATTCACATAATGTATGGTAATTCCTGTTTCCTTTTCTCCTGCTTCCAGTACTGCTTTATGAACATTTATTCCATACATACCCTTTCCTCCAAATTTAGGCAATAAGGCAGGGTGTATGTTTATTATTTTTTTTGGGAATTCCTTAATCAAAGCTTGCGGTATTTGTAATAAAAAACCCGCCAAAACAATGTAATCAATATTGTTTTGAATTAAGAATGTAATTAATGCATAGGGAGTTACAAAATTATCTTTTGGAAACACAAAACAAGGAATACCTTCTTGCTTGCATTTATGAATGATACCGGCTTTTTCATTGTTGGTAATCACAAGCCTAATCATTGCCTTACTGTTACCAGCGAAATAGCGCATAATTTGATGTGCGTTAGTCCCATTTCCGGAAGCAAATACAGCAATGTTTTTCATAGAAAAATTCCGCTGTTAAATTACTAAAAATTCAATGTAAAAAAGCTGTAAAAAATCAGAAAGGAAATACTAAGCCAACACTTTTTTGCGATTAATGGACGCTTGAATATCGTTTAACTCGCCTTTAGGGATTGCTCCAATAAGTTTTTTGGTATACTCTGTTTGAGGGTTAGAGTAGATTTGATCAGAATCGCCCATCTCTTCAATTTTACCTTTATTCATCACCAACATACGGTCGCTCATAAATTTAACAACCGACAAATCGTGTGAAATAAAGATATAGGTAAAACCAAACTCCTCGCGCAATTCGTTCAACAAATTAAGTACTTGTGCCTGAACTGATACGTCAAGGGCAGATACAGACTCATCACAAATAATAAACTGTGGCTGAAGTGCCAATGCTCGAGCAATACATATTCGTTGACGCTGTCCGCCAGAAAATTCGTGTGGGTATCTGTAATAATGCGCTTCTTTCATATTTACACGTTCCAACAACTCAATAACCCGTGCTTTGCGTGCTTTGTCATTCTCCAATATTCCGTGTACTTGCATAGGCTCAATAATGGCCTCGCCTATTGTAATACGCGGATTAAGAGAAGAATAAGGGTCTTGAAAAATGATTTGAACATCCTTACGGATATTGCGCATTTCGGCACTATTTAATTTAATAACATTTGTTCCCTTGTATATTATTTCTCCGGAAGTAGGTTCAACCAATCGAAGTATGGTTCTGCCCAAGGTTGTTTTTCCGCAGCCCGATTCACCTACCAAACCAAGTGTTTCTCCAGGGTATACATCAAAACTCACATCGTCAACCGCTTTTACAAATTCAGTGGCTTTTCCAAATAAGCCTTTGCTGATAGGAAAATATGTTTTCAAGTTTTTTATCTGCAACAAGGGTGCTTGTGCATATAAATCCAAGTGTCTCTTTTCTCTTTCTTTGGTTGTAATTATCAACTTATCGGTAACCTCAGCAACCGACTTGCTGCTTTCTGTCATCGCACCGGCATCATCGGTTTGCATAAAATCAGAAACTGTTGGCAACCAATGTAAGCGTTTGTTTAATGGTGGTCGGCAAGCAAGAAGTCCCTTGGTATAAGGATGTTGCGGGTTTGCAAAAATATCCCAAACACTTCCCTGCTCCACAATTTTCCCTTTGTACATTACCACCACATTATCGGCCAATTCAGCAATTACACCCAAATCGTGTGTAATAAATAATATTCCCATTTCTTCTTTTAACTGCAAATCGCGCATTAAGTCGAGTATGGTTTTTTGAACTGTTACGTCCAAAGCGGTTGTAGGTTCATCGGCAATCAGTATGGATGGGTTACAGCTCATCGCCATCGCAATCATTACACGTTGCTTTTGTCCACCCGATATTTGATGCGGATAGGTATCGAAAATACTTTCCGGTCGGGGCAATTCAACCAATTTAAACAAATCGATGGTTTTTTCTTTTGCTACCTTTTTGTCAACTTTTTGGTGAAGCATAATGGCTTCCATTACCTGATTTCCACAAGTAAAAACAGGGTTTAGCGAAGTCATAGGCTCCTGAAATATCATCGCTATTTCATTGCCTCTTAACGAGCGCATTTCCTTGTCGTTTAATTTTAATAAATCAATTACACCTTTACTTCTTGAGTGAAACATCATTTCACCGGCACTGATTCGTCCAGGAGGACTTTGAATAAGTCGCATTACAGAAAGTGACGTTACCGACTTTCCTGAGCCCGATTCACCAACAATACCAATGGTTTGCCCCTTATGAAGGGTGAAAGAAACACCGTCTACTGCTTTAACAATCTCCTCTTCTGTCTTAAACTCCGTACACAAATTTCGTACTTCCAATAATGGCTTTTGCTCCATACAATCGAAAAAAATAATAGATTTACACGAGTAAAAGTACAATTTTATACTAAACCCACAAGTTGATGGCTAAACCTTTCGCCTAACAAGTTGTTTTTTTAGATAAAACCAAAAGTGTAACTTTTTCGTAAATTATTGCATGAAAACTAAACAACAAGCCTTTTTAGGTGTTTTATTGCTATTTTTTGTTGCCTGCACAGGCCAAACAAGCGATAAAAACACACAAACTACAATTATTAAAACGCAAAAAAGCCCTATGACAGACACTAGCAAAGTGACAAAAACAGAAGAAGAGTGGCAAAAACAACTTACGCCCGATCAATTTTATGTATTGCGCCAAAAAGGAACGGAACGTCCATTTACGGGTAAGTTTTGGGATAGCAATGAAAAAGGCGAGTACCATTGTGCTGCTTGTGGAAATTATTTATTCTCATCACAAACAAAATTTGATGCAGGTTGTGGATGGCCGAGTTTTTCGGAAGCCGCTGCCGAAAAAAATATTATCAGTAAAACCGATTCAAGTCACGGAATGATGCGTACCGAAGTAATGTGCGCTAAATGTGGCGGGCATCTGGGTCACGTGTTTGATGATGGACCAAAACCTACGGGCTTACGTTATTGTATTAACTCGGAGTCGTTGACGTTTGAGAAGAAGTAATTCTAAGCTATCGTAATATTTTTCTCTTTAATCAATTCTTCTCCTCTGTATTTAATGAGGAGTTGTGCTACTGTGAGTACATCTTTCTGACAATACTTTACAATGCGTTCGAGGTTCTTTTCTTCGTAATAAACGCTGTACACTTGGCTGCCATCAATGTCGTCTTTTGGTGTAGGAATATTAAATACAGCCGCTAAGAGGTTCAGCGAAGTATAGCTTTTGTAGTCTCCAAACTTCCACAGCTCCATTGTATCTAAATGACTTATTTCCCAAGGTTTTTTACCTGTAATGTTTAATATGGCGGGTAGCTTTAAACCATTTATCAGTATGCGCCTTGCTATAAAAGGATAATCAAACTCTTTACCGTTGTGCGCACAAAGTAAACTTGCTTTTTTATTGTAATGAGTATCCAGCAATTCAATAAATCCTTTTAATAATTTTTTTTCATCGTGTCCAAAAAACGATTTTACCCGAAAGTTATATGCGTATTTCCCTTTGGTTACAATACCTACCGAGATGCAAATTATTTTTCCGAACTCGGCATATATGCCCGCTCTTTTATACAAGGTTTCAGGAGTATCCTCTTCTGATTTTTTAAGTGTTGCGGTTTTTTTATTCCACAAATCCTTCATACTTGCCGGAAGTTTTGAATAATTAGCGGCATTGGGAACAGTTTCAATATCCAGAAACAAAATGTTCTCGAGGTTAAGTGTATCTAACATAATTAAAAATCGTTATACAGATTAGACAATGCGGTCCTGATTCCTACAAATATAAAGATAGTGTTATTCGTATTTAAAACATTTTGTTGTGTGCGATACCTGGCACCTGCTTCGAGAAGTAAATTGTACTTCGGTCTAATTAATCTCGAAACTTTTGCTTCTCCAATAATTAAATGGGTTGTGAGTCCTTGCCCAACATAGTTACCAAAGTCGCTTGGACGTGTAGTATAAGAAGCATAAATATTCTGTCCATAATTAACGTTTGATGAGTCGAGCCCTACTTTTGCATAATTTACTTTGGTACTGAAGAACCAGAGTTTGTATTGATAACTAATAATTCCAATGGCTTCATAAAAATTAGCCCCCATAGGATGTGCCAATGATTGATTATAATGCCCGTAATTTTGGATTGAATTACCGTGCGAATAGGTGTAAGGTCGCACATAATTGGCTTCGCCTTGGAGGTATAAATTATTCAAGTGAAATAAATTGAAAACCTTAAAACCCGCTTGGTATCCTTGTTTGTTCGCCCACCAGCCTTTGCGCTCTTTTAAAAATTTAAGGTAAAATTCATCAATTAATACTTGTGAATAAAGTTGAATGTTTTTAGCAATTTTTAATTTAAAGCTTGCTCCTAAAAGTGCATTGTCGGGCGAACCTACTGAGTATTCAACGGGTCGGTAAAAAACTATCGGGTTAAGATAATTTACATCGTAACCTAAACCTCCTGTTTTACTTCGCGATTGCCATACAATGGATTCGAAGAAACTAAAATTAAAACGTTTTGTAACATTCCAACTCAAGTAATGAAAGGCTGCATATTTTTTCTCCATCAACTGTTTGTTACCCAATGAACCTCTTATATCGCGCAATTCGGCAAAAAGGTTGGTGTATTTAAATTTCCAAATGGTGGTAGTAATTTTAAAATAGGGGTAAGCATTTGCATTGTCGGACAATAAAAGAGAGCGGTAACCATCACCAAAAAAATGTTTCCCGTTACCCGCTTCAAAACGAAATGTTTTATTGGGAGCGTAGGCCAAATAGCCTGTTTGTAAAAGTGTTTTATACCCGATTCTACCACTGTCGGCATAACCGTATTGCGGAATTATATCCGTTTTTTGAATAACACTATCCATATAGTAAGGATACTGCGCATTGATAATTGCAATATTATAACGCGCAGAGAAATGGTCTTTGCCTAAGTATAAAAAGCTTGCGCCTAAAGCAGTTTCGGCTGCTTTGTCGCTTCGTGTACGGTCATAACCACCAATTAGTGTTAGAATGGGGTCAATCTTTAAAGAACGAGTAATCCCAAGCCCGTGTCTGTTGAACAGTTTATAAGCATATTTTTCATTCAGAAAAGCAGGGGTTTGCAGAGAGTCGTATCCCTTTAAGCTTTCTAATTCACCTATAACAAAGGGTTTGCAGTTAGAATGAAAGTTGGAGTTTTTATCTCGAGCCAGATTCTCATAGCGTAACATTTGCTCATTGTTCAGCAACATATTTGCCTGTTGCCCATGACGTTTTCCGGTCGCCATTCTTATGTTTATTTCCGCTTCTGTTTGAGCAAATAGGCTTCTGCTCAGCGAAAGCAAGACAACAACAAAAAGTAATTTACTAAGTATGTAATAACGCAAAGGACGAATTTTATTTACCGGGTTCTTTATCTTTTATTTTAATGAGAAAGGGAATCTGAAATGCCACAAGCGCTATGAAACCAACTACTAAAAAAGCAATGCTTGGATTTACTTTATACAATAAAATTGAAATGGCAATGAGGGCTATGTTTATTGAATACAATAAGATAACCGTTTTCCTTTGATTAAGACCCAAATCCAATAAGCGATGGTGAATGTGATTGCGATCGGCTGCAAATGGTGAAACGCCCTTTACGGTTCTAAAAATAAAAATACGCAGTGTATCAAACAATGGGAAGATAAGCACAGCGATTACAAAAACAGGTTTTGAGACGTGAACAAGAATTGTTTCGATACTGTTTTTATCAAACTCAATCAGTTTAATTGCCAATACCGAAATAATTAAACCAATGGTTAAAGAACCTGAATCGCCCATAAAAATACGGGCAGGTGAAAAATTATAAAACAGGAATGCGATTAATGCTCCTGCCAATGAGAATGCCAATGCAGACATAGTTAAATTTCCCGCAAAAAAGAACCATAAACCAAATGCCGTGGATGCAATAAAACCTATACCCGCAGCCAAACCATCAACACCATCAATAAGGTTAAAAGCATTTACAATTACGATAATAGTAAAAATAGAAATAAAGATACTTGCCCATTCCGGCATTTCGTACACTCCGAATATTCCGTGTAAGCCCTTTAAGCGAATGTTTGCCATAAGCACCAGTACCATTGCCACACCTATATGGGCCAACAATTTTTTTATGGGAGCCGTTCCTATAATGTCGTCCTTTACACCTACAAAGAAAAGTACTATTACGGTTGCTATAACGTATTTAAAATCGGAAATCGCTGTACCCATACTTTCAACATCCAACAACTTATTTGCCGGTAACCACAAGGCAAAAGCAAATATTGTTCCTGCAAAAATATTTATACCGCCAATAGTCGGAGTCTTTCGTTTATGCAATTTACGATCATCTCCTGGATCGTCATTGAGATTTTTCAGCTTGGCAATCTTAATCAATGAGGGTGTAAATAGAAATACTACTACAAAAGAGGTAAGGAAGGATAGTATGAGCATTTCCACAATTCTACAATCAAAATTATAATGTGCGTTTATACAAACTTAAAAAAAATCTTCTAATATGTGTTAAAAATCGAAGTATGTATTGGATAAAGAGGTTCTGAAACCTATAAAAAAATAGTCAGTTACACCGTGTTGAAAGGCATTGTTCAGCGTACGCATATATACTCCTGCCACTATATTCATATTGGTTGCCCGATTAACCTTATAACCGAAAGAAAAAGCATAGGTAGATAGCGTAGTAGAAAACCCTTGTATTTTATTGTCTGTAAGCACTCCGGCATTGTCATCGGGTAACAATACATTGTTTCCATAATGCTTATAAACACTGTCTGCTCCGTAAGTTGCATAATTTATTTTTGCTTCTATAAAAAAATCAAGCAGGCTATATCGAAGAATACCTACTACTTCATTAAAATTGGCACCCAGTGGATGTGCTAAGCTTTGATTATAATGAGTATAATTTTGTTCGGGTTTTCTAAACGAGTATGTAAAGGCTGTAACGCTGTTGTATTCGGCTTGCAAATACAGGTTTTTCAATTTAAAAGCATCGTGGTATTTTAATCCAATCTGATATCCGTTTTTATTGTGTGTCGACATTTTTTTACTGTCGACATCATCTACCACATACTGACCGTATACTGATACAAAACGGGTAATATTAAATTTCGCAGTTGCTCCCAGCATTACATTATCGTTGCTGCTGAGCCCGAATTGCATAGCAGATGAAAGAATAAAAGGATTCACATAGTTCGCATTAAAGGTAGGGCTATAGCCTCTGCGAACATTATACATAGTAGATTGAAAAAGTCCAAACTGAACTTTGGAAACCGGCATATAACTCACATAATGAAAAGTGGCTGTCTTTTTTTGAAATAAAGGTTCATTCAATGCAGTAATAAATATTCTACCATTGTCGATGAGTTGCAAGGATGCAAGGATGTTGGTAAATTGAAATTTGCCAATGCTCGTAGTTGCCCTCACATAAGGATAATTAAAAGCATTATCGGAAAGCAACAAGGAACGGTATCCATCCCCTATGAAATGTTTTCCGTGCCCCATTTGTAAAATTAATTTTTTGAAGGGGGAATATGAAATATAACCCGATGCCATTGCATAATCGAAGCCATTTGTTTTAAAGGCTTTTACCCTCCCCTGTCCGGGCACTACCTCATTTGCACGCACAAAACTATCAACGTAATTTACAAAAAATGCCTGGTTTTCATAAAAGGAACTTTCGAAAGAAAATTTTGTTCCTATATCACCGCGTACCAATAACCCTCTTGTATTTTGATAGTATTTTCCGGTATCAATGTTGTTGTCTTTATCGTATTCTAAATTAAAAACAGGGTCGATAGTGATGAACATTCCTGTAGAAGAATCTTTCAATACAACTAGGCTTTCGTGTTTTACTTTTCGTGCCAACCACGATCGTTTTAATGAATCATAATAAGTAAAAACACCACAAGCTCCTTGCAAATTATAGGTGCCAACATTGCTTTCAATTATTGGCTTGACCGCGGAGTGGTAAGTAATGTCTCCTTTGCGGCTCAACATTGACTCAGTCCGTTGAAAAGATTGTTGGTTCAATGGTAAATTCTTTTGCTGTGCCAATGTCAGCAAAGGGGAAAAAACAATAAGTAAGTAGTAGTACTTTCTCAAAAATTATGTTTTACTTCTTCGTATACAGATTTTATTCCTTCAGCCAATTCAATCTTGTGCTTCCAACCCAAGTTATGCAACTTGCCCACATCCATTAGCTTTCTGGGCGTACCATCGGGTTTTGATGCATCCCAAGTTAATTCGCCTTCATACCCTATGGTTTTCTTTACCAATAAGGCAAGATCTTTTATGGATAAATCTGTTCCCGTTCCTATGTTTACCAAACCCTGCTCGTTGTAATGCATCATCAAATAAAAACAAGCATCTGCCAAATCGTCCACGTGCAAAAATTCACGCAAGGGAGTGCCGCTTCCCCATACCTCAACAGAAGGACTGTTTTCCTTCTTTGCGGTATGAAACTTCCTTATCAATGCCGGCAATACGTGTGAATTATTGAGGTCATAATTGTCGTTTGGTCCGTATAAATTGGTGGGCATTACGGATATATAATTACAAGCGTACTGACTTCTATAGGCATCACACAGTTTGATACCCGCAATTTTAGCTATTGCATAAGGTTCATTTGTGGGCTCTAATACACCGCTAAGCAAATAATCTTCCTTCAAGGGCTGTGGAGCCATTTTTGGGTATATACAAGAGGAGCCCAAGAACATTAATTTTGTTACTTCGTTTTTATGTGAAGCGTCAATAATATTGTTTTGTATCATTAAATTATCGTACAAAAACTCTGCGCGATATGTATTGTTGGCATATATGCCACCTACTTTTGCAGCTGCCAAAAAAACATAATTGGGTTTTTCGCGTGCAAAAAAATTCTGCACAGCTTGTTGATTTCTTAAATCAACTTCCTTTGATGAGGCAAAAACAATATTGTTATAACCTGCTGCACTTAACCTACGTATAATAGCCGAACCAACCATCCCTCTGTGTCCCGCAACATATATTTTGGCATTTTTCTCCATTCGTTAAACCAAAATTATTCTTGAAAATCAACCACATCGTGACCACCTTCCAACAAATATTTATCCTTTTCAAACAATTTTAAATCGGATGCCACCATTTCTTTTACAAGTTGCTGCACAGTATGCTTTGGTTTCCAACCCAATTCTCTTTCCGCTTTAGAAGCATCCCCTACTAGTAAATCAACCTCTGTAGGTCGGAAATACTTGGGGTCAATTTCAACTAATATTTTTCCGGTTTTTGCATCCAAACCTTTTTCATCCACCCCTTTTCCTTGCCAGTTAATACTGATGCCAACTTCATTAAAAGCCATTTCTATAAAACTTCTTACCGATACCTTTTTGCCTGTTGCCAAAACAAAATCATCGGGCTTGTCCTGTTGTAACATCAACCACATTCCCTCTACATAATCTTTGGCGTGTCCCCAATCTCTCTCTGCATCTATGTTACCAAGAAACAAATTTTCCTGCAAGCCCAATTTTATTTTTGCTACCGCACGTGTTATTTTGCGCGTAACAAAAGTTTCGCCCCTTACCGGACTTTCGTGATTAAAAAGTATACCGTTACAAGCAAATATATTATAGGCTTCTCTATAATTCCTAACTATCCAGTAGGAATACAATTTAGCAACACCATAAGGACTTCGAGGATAAAAAGGTGTTGTTTCCTTTTGTGGAATTTCCTGCACCAATCCGTATAGTTCGGAAGTAGAGGCCTGATAAAATTTTGTTTTCTTTTCTAACTTTAAAATACGAATAGCTTCTAATATTCTCAGTGTACCCAAGGCATCTGCATTTGCAGTATATTCAGGTGTTTCAAATGAAACTTTTACGTGCGACTGTGCCGCCAAATTATATATTTCATCGGGTTGAACTTCCTGTATTATGCGAATAAGATTGGTTGAATCGGTTAAGTCGCCATAATGCAAAAAGAACTGCACTTTTTTTTCGTGTTTGTCCTTGTACAAATGGTCTATTCTGTTTGTATTAAACAAGGAACTTCTTCGTTTTACACCGTGTACAATGTATCCTTTGTTCAGCAGCAATTCTGCCAAATAAGCACCGTCTTGTCCGGTTATGCCTGTAATAAGAGCTGTTTTAGCCATACAACTAGTAGATATATAATAGGCGAATGTAAGAAAAAAAAGTGAGGCTTATGGTTTTGCCAGTAAGCTATCTAGTTCCTCAGTACTAACAGTAGGGGGCATAATGTTCTTGCGTATTTTATTGGCAACAAATTCTCCTATTATTTTTGCATCTTCTTCGGTTTTAAAACCATCATTCCCGGGAACACCTGGAACACTTGGTTGAATGATGGACTGCTTTCCATCAATATAAATATCATAGCCCCATCCTGTAAACCTACTTGCAGATGGTCCGTTCGAATTGTTATACACTTTGGCTTCGACAATAGGCGCCATTGCCATTTCTGTTAATCTGGCACTGTCAGTAATTGTTGTTACTGTTGACGAATCAGCTGCAAGGTTTGTAGTTTCGCTTGTATTATTGCTACACGAAAAAATTAAAAAAGCACAAAGTACTCCAAGAATATACTTCATAGAATTATTCTGAAATAATTAATTTACCTGAAACCGATTTGTTATTTTTTTGTGATAAAGTGTACATATATACTCCGACAGCAATATTGTTTTTATTGAATGTTGCCTTTCCTCCATTCACAATAAGTTGCTGTATTTCTTTACCTTGTAAAGTATACAAAGTAAAAACACATTCGTTTGTGTTTGATATAGAAATAGTAGCAATGTCCCTTACAGGATTAGGGTAAATATTTACAACAGTTTTCTCAGAAATTGTTTCAGTAATTGAGGTTACATTTTTCAACTGCCAAAAATCAACGTGGTAATATGCAATAGCGTCAACGCCAGTTCCAACATAACCATTGCTATCTGTTGCAAAAGCAAAGGCTCCCTTTCTTCCAACACCTGTAAGGTCGGCTATTTGAGTCCAACTGTTTGATGTAGTATCATATGCCCAAAAATCCTTTTTATACAAACCCAATGAATCTACTCCTGTACCAACATAGCCTTTTCCAAGAAAAGCGAAAGCTGTTGCGTCTTCTCTTTTTACACCGGGAAATTTTGCCTTTGAAGACCACGTATTTGATGCAGCATCATAAGCCCAACAATCATTCTTCATTCCTCCATCGTTTCCGGTAACAACAAAGGCTCTGTCGCCAATAAAAAAAGCGGTTGCTCTTGAACGAGCAGTGCCTCCAAAATTTGCCTTTTGAGTCCAGGTATTGTTTGTGGTATCAAAGGCCCAAAAATCCTGCTTGAAGCCATTGGCATCATTACCCAATCCGGTATAACCCAAACCTTTCAATGCAAAAGATACCGTTCCTTCTCTGGAACCACCGCCATAATTTGCCTTTTGTGTCCACACATTGGTTAGTGTGTCATATTCATATAATCTTGTACTTGGACTACCCGAGTAACCGTTACAAATAAACCCTTTTCTTCCAAGAGCAAAAGCGGAGGTGTTTCTTCTTGCAGTGCCTAAATAATCTGATTTCTGAGTCCAGGTATCTGTTACTGTATTGTACATCCAAAATTGTTTTGTATTTGTCCCATCAGCATTTCCTGTCCCCACATAGGCATTTTTACCAATATAAAAGCAAGAGGCATCTGACACCTTTGTCCCGCCATAATCAGCCTTTTGAACCCAAGCCCACTGCGCTTGACTAATCGAAAAAGATAGTACAAAAAAGAGAAGCGTTATTTTATGTTTCATTGTCTTAATTTAATCTTACTATAATGTTACCAAATTACTTTTCGATGCTAATTTATACAAATTATTAGTAAATACCGAATTTTATGAATGATTGAGTACTCCATTGATTTTTAAAACAACATTTGTTGTCAAAAAAATAAAACCCTAAAATACTTTAATTAGTACATTCGTAGACTCAAATTGTGCTGTATGCTAAAAAACATTTTTTTATTTTACTTTACACTTTTTACTTTGTTTTCATGTTCTGATGCACCAACAGAAACGCAAGTAGAAAAAACAGTAGAGCCGACCGAAACATCATCGACTTCACTACATTTACTTGTAGGAAAGACAGATAAAATAGTTTGTAAAGCCGAGCCTTCACAAAGCTATGCGATTTATCTACCTACTTCATACACAAAAAACAAAACCTATCCAGTATTATTTTTTTTCGACCCTCACGCAAATGGAAATCTCCCTTTAGAAAAATACAAAGCTGTTGCGGAGCGGTATGGATTTATTTTAGCAGGATCAAATAATTCAAAAAATGGTTTGAATAAAGTGCAATTGAAAAATATCATTATGCCCTTTTTTTCAGATGTACTATCAACTGTTTCTGCCGACACTTCTCATATTTTTGCTGCCGGATTTTCAGGAGGCGGAAAAGTCGCTCAATTAGCGGCATATAACACACGTTATATTTCCGGTGTTATTTCTTGTTCGGGGGCACTGGGAAGAAATATGAAAATAACGGTTCCCTTTGCAGGAATTGCAGGAAAAAGCGATATGAATTTATTGGATATGATACTAAAAGACAATCAATCGAAGGATTCAACAGCAGGACATACATTAATTAATTTTGATGGCACACACGAATGGCCACCCGAACAAACTTTTGAGGAAGGCTTATTGTTTTTAGAGCTTACGAGAATGAAAAAGCAATCTCCAAAAAATGATACCTTTATTGTAAATCGCTATACTGCCTTGTCGGACGCTAATTTAAAACGAGCAAAGCAAGAAGGCAATATTTTGAACGAGGTTGATTGCTTGGACAAGAAAGTGCAATTTTTGAATGGCATTACAAACACCTCTGACGAGCAAAAACAATTACAACAACTTATCGAAAGTGCTACTTTTAAAAATGCAGTAGCAAAACAAAGCGACCTTTTTAAGCGCGAAAAGGAAATTCAAAAAACATTTAAAAACTACTTTAGTTCTTTCGAATTAGATAAAATTTCTACCGAACTTAAAAAACTAGATAGTCCTATAAATAATTCTGAAAAAGAAATGTATGAAAGGGTAAAAGGGTATCTTAGTATAGGTACATACTCTTATGCCTCACAGCTGCTAAATCAAGCGGGTAAAGAAATTGAAGGTGAAAAAGTACTTGCTATTTATAAAATCGTTGACCCATTAAATTCTGAACACGCTTATCTATCGGCTTGCTTGTTTGCAAAAAAAGGAAACATTCCAAACACCATCACCTCCTTAAAAGAGGCAATCAGCCTTGGCTTCTCTGATGTTTCAAGATTGGAAAATGATGAACGATTTTTAGCTCTCCGAAAAAACTCTGATTTTAACAACTTGTTGAATGAGCTCAGGAAATAAAAATTCGCATTCATTTACAAACAATCTCATTGAGGAGAGTAGTCCTTATTTATTACAACACGCACACAATCCGGTTCAATGGTATGCCTGGAACGAAAAATCTTTACAGCTTGCCAAGGATAAAAACAAACTAATATTGGTAAGCATCGGTTATTCGGCCTGCCATTGGTGTCACGTAATGGAGCACGAATGTTTTGAAAATGAGGATGTGGCAAAAATAATGAACGAACATTTTATCAATATTAAAGTTGACAGGGAGGAACGTCCAGACATTGATCAAGTGTATATGAATGCCGTTCAATTGATGACAGGAAGAGGTGGTTGGCCCTTGAATTGTTTTACCTTGCCCGATGGCAGACCTGTTTATGGCGGAACCTATTTCGCGAAAGAAAGTTGGAAAAACATTTTGTTGAATCTTGCAGATGTATATAAAAATGACCCTTCTAAGGTATTAGAATATGCTGAAAAATTAACAGAGGGAATACGATTAAGTGAGGTAATTGAAAATAAACAAACAGAACAAACTTTTTCGGACACCGATTTACAAGACTGTATAAACGATTGGCAACAGCGACTTGATGATAAAGATGGTGGTCCGAACAAAGCACCAAAATTTCCACTTCCAAATAATTATCTTTTTTTATTGCGTCATGCACATAACAAAAAAGATATGGGACTAATGGAACACGTACAGCTTACACTTCAAAGTATGGCTTACGGGGGCATATACGATCAATTGGGAGGAGGCTTTGCTCGTTATTCAACCGATATGGAATGGAAGGTTCCTCATTTCGAAAAAATGCTTTACGACAATGCGCAATTAATTTCTCTTTATTCAGAAGCTTACAGAATAAACAAAAATCCGCTTTATAAAAAAATTGTGGAAGAAACGATTGTGTTTGTGGAAGAAGAACTAACATCACCTGAAGGTGTTTTTTATTCTGCCTTAGATGCTGATTCGGAAGGAGAAGAAGGAAAGTACTATGTTTGGACAAAAGCCGAATTGGAGCATGTTTTAGAACAAGATTTTTTACTTTTTGCTGCCAATTACAATGTAAATGAAATTGGCTATTGGGAACACAACAATTATATTTTGTTGCGTAAACAAAACGATGAAGATGTTGCGAAAAAAATGGCAGTTGAGGTGGCTACACTAAAAGAATGCATTGAACGTTGTCGAAAAAAGCTGCTATTAGAACGCAGCAAAAGAATTAAACCCGGCCTGGACGACAAATCGCTTACCTCCTGGAATGCACTGATGGTAAAGGCATACGCTGATGCTTTTGAGGCATTCGAAAACCCACTCTATTTAGAAAAAGCAAAAAAGGCACTCCGTTTTATTATCACAAAAATGCGCACTCCGGATGGTGGGATTTACCACAATTATAAAAATGGGAAATCTTCTATCAATGGTTTCTTAGAAGACTACGCTTTTGTAATAGAGGCCTGTATAAGCTGTTACAATGCGACTTTTGAGTCCAATTGGCTAATTATTGCAGATGAATTAATGCACTATACCAAAACACATTTTGAAGATACAGAAACAGGAATGTTTTTTTTCACAAGCAGTAAAGACACCCCATTAATTGCACGAAAAATGGAATTGTCGGATAATGTAATTCCGGCTTCTTGTTCTTCCATTGCAAATTCCTCATTTTATTTAGGCAAGTATTTAAGTAAGCCTGAATACATTAAGCAAGCACAACAAATGCTAAGTTCAATGAAAAACAATATAATATCCTACGGACCGGGTTATTCCAATTGGGCAATTTTAATGTTAAATAACACAAAACCATTTTACGAAATTGCTATTGTTGGTGAAGAGGCAATAAAGAAAGCACAACAACTAAAAAAATATTATTTCACCAATTATATTTTATTGGCAAGTGAAAAGGAAGATTCCTTTGAATTATTAAAAAACAAGTATGAGCCAAACAAAACACTGGTTTATGTGTGTGAGAATAACGTTTGTCAGTTGCCAATGGAAAAAGTTGAAGGCGCTATAAAAATGCTCGTAAACTAAATCCTTTCCAATGCATTTATCTTCTTTGAAAATAAAAACAGCAAGCTAAACGAACACATTAAATAAATACCAAATATTGCATAGCACCATCTTACATTCGTTCCTTCTGAGAAAAAAGCAAGTGAAAAAAGTGCAATAAATAAGGAGCGGGTAACAATGTTTATTACCTGAAACACACTTCCTGTTCTTCCAATAATATTATTTGGAATGTGCTGAAAGAGCCAAGTAACCCTCAATACCCTCGTTCCTGCATTGGTAATTCCTATGAGCATTGAAAATATGAAAAAGTAAAGTACACTTTGTGTAATTGAACAAATAAATAACAACAAAGAGGTAAGTGCAATCAACATTAAAATTGCTGATACCGTTTTAACTGATGCAAATACTTTTCTTATAAAAAACCCGGCAAACAAAGCACCAATTGCATAATATATTTCGGCCGAGGCATATACATCGGCACCACTATTTAAGTAATTTTTTACGTATAAAGGCAGCAGTAAATGTACCTCCACCAACAATAATGCAAAAATGGAATAGGATGCATTTCCAAAAACAAACAAGGATTTATTTTGTTTCAAAAATAGGATTCCACCTTTTACACGCTCTAAAACACTTCCTACATCAATTTTATCTATTACTGTTGGTGTATAGCGTATACCCATTATGAGCAATATGGCAATAAAGTAGGTTGCTGCATCCAACATAAAAATGTCCGCCAAACTCCACTTCGGAATACTAAAAGGCAAGTTAAGGCTTAAGCCCAATAAATTAAATTTTCCGTTCTCGGCACCCGACAACAATACAGCAGCAAAAGCTCCCGACAATACACTGGTTGCTTGTCCCTGAATTTCAATCAGTGAATTTAAACGACCATAATTTCCCTTTTCAGTAATTTCCTGACTTAATGCATATAGGGCAGGATAATGCACATTATAATTAAAAACCGTAGTGGCGAAAACCAATATAATTAATGGTATTGGAACATAGCCCAAGGCATAACCCATTAGTGCAACCGAAAAAACAACCACACCACATATTAAACATAAGAGCAAAAATATTTTTTTTCTGGAATACCTGTCCACCAAGGCTCCGGCATATAAACTCCAAATAATTACCCCGAAGGTAATCACCGCATATATTTGTCCGAATAAGGATGCATTGTGCAACACATCAATAAAATACCAAGGAATGGCCAGCATACTGATTCCCTGAGCAAAACCCGAAACGGCATTTGCTGTTAGCAACAATAATATAGGAGTACGATTTTGCATTTATATTTGCACAAAGCTAATTGTAAAAGATGGATAGAGAAAAGAAGCCCGTTAAAAAGATAACAAGCGAGAAGGTGGCCTTGGAAAAGGCTCAATCCTATTGTGCTTACCAAGAGCGACACCAACAAGAAGTGAGGGATAAATTGTACGAATGGGGATTGTGGCAAGAAGCTGTTGAAAACACAATAAGCAATTTGATTACCGATAATTTTTTAAACGAAGAGCGTTTTGCAAAAGCATTTGCGGGAGGAAAATTTAGAATCAAAAAATGGGGTAGGGTTAAAATCAAGATAGAACTCAAAAAAAGGAAAATTAGCGACTATTGTATAAAAAAAGGAATGCAAGAGATTGATTCACAGGATTATATGAAAACATTAAAGCAAGTATTAGACAAAAAATTAAGCAGTATTAAAGCGGGTACAATTCGGTTAAAAAACCAAAAAGCAGCCTACTACACTATTTCCAGGGGATTTGAATCCGATTTGGTATGGGATACCATTTTAAACAAGGAATAAGGCTATTTTGTAGTCTAAAATTGGAAATTTGACACCTTAAAACAGAGCTTCGTCAGTTTTTTTTCCACAGTGGTAGGTTACTGAATATCAATAGTCTAAAATAGTTATTAACAATCAATTCTTTTATTGTATCTTTACACCGTAATAACCCACATTCCCAATGTTAGACATATTAAAGAATTTTGAGACCAAATTTGCTCCTTTAAAGAAGAAAGGCTTAAAAATAAATGGTATGCAGATGATTGATCCGAAGAAGAAGACGCACATCATTAATATTTCAAAACCCTTTTTGTTTGATAACCGCCAACTTCCTAAAAAGTACGAAGGCATTACCATTAAAAGCAAAATTGAAGGTAATTTACCACAAGAGTTTGCTGTTGATAGAACGTTAACAGACTGGACGAAGCACAATTACATTTGGGCTCCCGAGCGTTTTGAAAAATACGTTGACCGTTGTCAGGATGAGATAAAAAAAGCATTTGGTAATCCAAAAATGGAACGCGGTGAGATGTTGGATGCGCTTTGTTTTGGAAACTATGAGGAGCATAAAATTAAAAGTATGCAACTTATAAAAGAAGGTAAACTTCCTGCTTATACAGAAAACTAGAAGAAAAAAAATCTATAGAAAAAAGCACGAGCCCTTGGTTCGTGCTTTTTTATTTATTTTAGTACCGTAAAAATAAAACTATGTCAAATCAAGGAGACGTTTCAACAAGTATAAAAAACGGAATTGGGTATATAACATTCTCACATCCGCAAAGCAACTCATTGCCCGGAGCAATATTGAGAAAGCTTGCCGAAGAAATCACTGCAGTTGGAAATAATCCCGAAGCAAAAGTAATTGTTTTGCAAAGTGCGGGAGAAAAAGCATTTTGTGCAGGAGCTAGCTTTGACGAACTTATTGCAATTGAAAATCTTGAACAAGGCAAAAAATTCTTTTCGGGCTTTGCAATGGTAATTAATGCAATGCGTACTGCACCAAAATTTGTAATTGCTCGAGTACAAGGAAAAGCTGTAGGCGGTGGTGTAGGAATTGCCTGTGCTGCCGATTATACTTTTGCCGTTGAAAGCGCATCCGTTAAATTAAGTGAGTTGGCAGTAGGAATTGGACCATTTGTGGTAGGTCCGGCTGTAGAAAGAAAAGTAGGAACTGCTGCATTTTCACAATTAACCATCAATGCAACAGAATGGCAAACAGCCCAATGGGCAAAGGAAAAAAATATGTATGCCGAAGTGTACAATACAGTTTCCGAAATGGACGAAGCTATTGATTCGCTTGCAACCAAACTATCACAAAGCAATCCTGAAGCAATGTTATTGCTAAAAAAAGCAATGTGGCAAGGAACAGAACATTGGGATAACTTACTCTTAGAACGTGCTGAAATGAGTGGCAAACTTGTACTTTCTGATTTTACCAAAAACGCCATTCAAAAATTTAAAACGGGTGCAAGATAATTGTTGAATTAATGCCTTACCTTTCGTAAAATATGTATCAGAATAATATTGCTTTTGCAAAACAATTAGACCAAGAAGACGCGCTGAAAAAATTCAGACAACAATTTCATATTCCCTTACACAACAACAAAGAGGTTATTTATTTTACCGGAAATTCCTTGGGCTTGCAGCCTAAAACAACGGCAAGCTATATTCAAGAGGAATTAAACGACTGGGCTAAATACGGTGTAGAAGGTCATTTTCAAGCTAAAAAACCTTGGTTCTCCTATCACGAATTGCTAAGCGAAAAAGCAGCAAAAGTTGTAGGGGCTTTGCCCTCAGAAGTTGTATTGATGAATCAGTTAAGCATCAACATTCACCTGATGATGGTTTCCTTTTACCGACCAACAGCACAACGTTACAAAATACTCTGTGAAGCAAAAGCCTTTCCTTCCGACCAATATGTGTTGGAAACACAAGTAAAATTTCACGGATATAATCCCGAAACAAGTATTGTAGAAGTTTCTCCCCGAGAAGGAGAACATTGCATTCGTACCGAAGATATTATTGCTGCAATTGAAAAAAATAAAAATGAATTGGCATTAGTGATGATTGGTGGAGTAAACTATTACAGCGGTCAGGTGTTTGATATGAAAACCATTACCGAAGCCGGGCATAAAGCTGGTGCTTATGTTGGTTTCGACCTTGCTCACGCTGCCGGAAATATCAAATTAGATTTACACAATTGGAATGTTGATTTTGCAGCTTGGTGCAGTTATAAATATCTTAATAGCGGACCGGGCAGTGTATCAGGCATATTTGTTCATCAACAGCACGCTCACAATGATTTTCCTCGTTTTGCAGGTTGGTGGGGACACGAAAAGGAAACACGCTTTTTAATGCAAAAAGGTTTTAAACCTATGGATGGTGCCGAAGGGTGGCAACTAAGTAATGCTCCTATTTTTTCTATGGCGGCACATTTGGCTGCACTTGATATTGTTGACGAAGCCGGAATGGACGCTTTGGTAGCAAAGAGCAAAAAACTAAGTGATTACCTTGAATTTGTAATAGATGAAATTGGCGAACCCTTGGAAATCATTACTCCACGAAACAAAAGTGAAAGAGGTTGCCAAATTTCTATTATCGCGCACGGTAAAGGGAAAGAGCTTTTTAACAAACTAACAGAAAACGGTATCATTGCCGATTGGCGCGAACCCAATGTTATTCGTATGGCTCCCGTACCCTTATACAATACCTTTGAAGACATATTTCGTTTTGGTGAAATATTAAAAAATGCATTATAAATGAAAAAAGTATTGCGATTTATTGTCATTGGAATTTTCGCACTTGCTGTTCTCTTTTTTTCTTTGGGATTATTCATTCCCACTTTTTCATTCGACAATGTAGTAGAAGTAAACAAACCTATTGAAAAAACATTTGCCGAATTCAATGATGTATCCAATATGTATAAATGGATTCCCGGTTTTCAATTTATTGAACCGATAAGCGGTTGGCCAAATGAAGTAGGCAGCAAATGGAAATTGGTTGTTAAACAAGAAGGTAAAAGGATGGAGTTGATAGAAACAATGACTGCCTACAAAGAAAACGAAGTGTTTGCTTTTAATTTAAGTAACGAAATGATGTCGAACGATATCGAAATTGTTTTTACATCAAAAGGTCAGCGTACCCTAATTACAGCACATAACAAGGTAAGCGGGAAAAATATTTTTTGGAAATCATTGTTTGTAGTATCAAAATCGTATTTCAAAAATGTGCAACAAAAAAGCTACGAAAAATTAAAAATTGTAATAGAAGAGAAAAACTAAATGGGAACAATAACCATAAACGGACAAGAAATACAGCCCGGTGAAAACCGTCAAGTTGTTCTCAACGAATATCCACTTCCTACGAAGACAGCCGTTCAAATTCCTGTTTCTGTTTTTCGTTCAAAAGAAGATGGTCCGGTGTTGTTTTTGCAAGCTGGTATGCACGGTGATGAAATAAATGGAATTGAAATTATTAGAAAACTAATTACACGGAGCGATGTAACTAATCCGATAAAGGGGACCATCATTGCCATTCCAATCATTAACATTGTTTCCTTTTTATTCGGTTCGCGCGAGCTACCCGATGGCAGGGACCTTAACCGCTGCTTCCCGGGAAGTAAAAATGGTTCGTTGGGAAGCAGAATCGCATACGATTTAATGAAGGAAATAATTCCACAAATAGATTATGGCATTGACTTTCACACAGGAGGTTCAAAAATAAGCAACTATCCTCAAATACGCTGTGTATTTGATGTTCATCAAAATTTAGAATTGTCTGAAGCCTTCTCTGCACCCCTTATTATCAACTCTCCTTTCCGAGACAATACACTCCGAAAAGAGGCTTCTAAAAAAGGCAAATCCATTTTGGTATTTGAAGGTGGTGAATCATCCCGCTTCGACTACGAAGCTATCAATGAAGGAATAAATGGTTGTCTTCGATTGATGAAACATTTAGGAATGATTGATGCCAAACTACCCGAAAGTGTATCGGTTAAAATTGATAAAACTACTTGGGTGAGAGCAAAACACTCCGGACTTTTTCATTGTTCCAAATCAAACGGGACATTTGTTTCAAAAGGAGAATTGGTTGGAATGCTCTGCAATCCTTATGGTGCAATAGAACAAAAATTAGTGTCGCCTGTTGATGGTTATATTTTGGGAATAAATAATATGCCGGTAATACGCCAAGGCGATGCGCTTATTCATATTGGAATTGAGCTGGATTAGTGTAAAACACAGACTAATGTGTTCGGGCTAACACGCCATTCTAAAGATGTTTAGAATAATTTTGTTAGAAAGGTGGGGAGCAAATGAGCAAACGGTGCGAATTTCAGGTTTCGTGGAAATTGATGGCTTAGGCTTGTGTGACAAAACGAAGACCTGAAAATGGCGTTTGCTCTTGATTTTTTGATTACTTTTTCATCAAGGAAAAAGAAATTGGAGTGTGAGGCAAAGCCGCACATAACACCTTAATTAAAATATCTGAACTTGGCTCTCTACAAATTCGTAATAAAATAATCTGTAATTTTTGTCATCAGGTGTAAGCGATCTTTACCCGACACATTGTGAAGATGTCCGGGATAGGCAAAATAATCTATCGGCACATTTTTGTCAACACATTTTTTTATAAACATCAAACTATGTTGCCACACAACAACATCATCATTTGTACCGTGTATCATTAACAACTTCCCCTTTAACTTGTCCGCATAGTTTAACAAATTCGATTCATCGTAGCCCTTTTTATTTGTTTGCGGTGTATCCATAAAACGTTCGGTATACATTATTTCGTAATAGCTCCAATCAATCACAGGACCACCCGCTACACCAACTTTAAATACTCCCGGGTGTCTTGTCATCAACGATGTTGTCATAAAGCCACCATAGCTCCAGCCGTGAACGCCCATCCTGTTAGCGTCAACATAAGGCAAGGATTTTAAATACTCCACACCTTTTAGCTGATCCACCATTTCAATATTTCCCAATTGTTTAAAAGTTGCTTGTTCAAATGCCACACCCCTGTCTTCCGAACCACGCCCATCTACCGTAAATACAATAAAGCCTTTTTGCGCCATATACTGATACCAAAGGTCGCCACCGGCTTGCCAAGTATTGTAAATAAGGCGCACGCCCGGACCATTATACAAATAAACAATTACGGGATACTTTTTTGTAGAATCGAAATCAACCGGCTTAACCATTCGGCAAAACAAATCGATGTTGTTTTCGGTTTTTATAGTGAATACATTTAGTTTGCCTGTTTTGTATTCCTTTAGCGGGTTTTCAGCCTTAAATATTATTTTCTTTGCTGGCTTTACAGTATTCACAATAGCAATTTCGCGTGGTACAGTGGTACTGCTGAAATAGTCTATGAGGTACTCTTTGTTGTAATTAAACACAACATTGTGCGTTCCTTCTCCGCTTGTTATGCGTGCTACTTTCCCACTTTTTAGATCTACTTTATATACATCTTTATTTATAGGATTTTCCGTTGAAGCTGAAAAATAAATTTGCTGCCCTTTAGCATCAAAACCATTTACAGCCAACACTTCCCAGTTTCCTTTTGTGAGTTGTTTTATTAATTTTCCACTGATGTCATACAAGTAAATGTGGTTGTGTCCATCCCGTTCGCTTTGCCAAATAAAATTATTGTCGTTAATAAATTCCAAGGGGTGTAATGGCTGAACATATTTTTCACCTTTCTCTTCAAAAAGTGTCTGAATAAACTTTCCTGTAGTAGCATTGTAGCTGTTCAGCATCATATGATTCTGGTCGCGATTCAAAATAGCTATGTATACTTTTGTCTCATCATTACTCCAAGCAACATTTGTTAGATATTGATCCTTTGGACTGCCTGTTTCTAAAAATGTCGTTTTGTCTTTCTTCACATCGTACACACCAAATGTTACTTCGTGACTTATTCCACCCGCCATAGGATACTTGATATTCTTGTTTTCTGCGGGATTGGCACTAAAATCTAAAATGGGATAATCCTTCACCATTGTTTGGTCCATTCGGTAAAAAGCAAGGAAATTCCCTTTGGGCGACCAAAAAGTTCCTTTGTAAATCCCAAACTCTTCACGGTGAACCGATTTTCCATTTACAATATTCTCATTTTCATCTTTGGTTACCTGCGTTATTTTTGAATTTGCCTGAACAAAGAGATTGTTTTTTACTGTATAAGCTCTAGATTTTTGGGTTGGTTCTTCGTCTGTATTTTCAGTCACATCCGTAAATAAATTACTGCGTTGTTCTATTATTTTATTGGCAGTTAAATCATAATGAAACTGTTGATTATTTGTTTTCACTATTAATACATTTGAATTGTCCCAATCAATCCCGAAAAAATTCGGAAGCGTGTCAACCGATTTCAATTTCGCCAATTCCTTGTTTATATCCACCAATGCGACCTTTCCTATTACTTTTTCAGTAGCTGCATTGGTAATTGTTAATACACCATTCTCAACATACACATAATTTGTGCTATTCGGAATCCACGAAAGCTGCGTTAAAGATTTAGGTGCAAGAGCACGTTGTTTAAGAACAGCCTCTTCAAGGGTAAAAAGTTTATTTTGAGCGGTTGAAAATTCACAGAAAATAAAAAATAATAGTAAAGGAATAAGGGCTTTTTTCATATTGGGCATAATTTTTGAAAACCAAATGTAATTAAAAATAGTATTTGATAATGGTAAGTGTCTATTTGCTTTGAAACCTAAACCTTGGTGAGTGGCGAAATGTAACGGAAGAAGAAAAGCCTGCTTATAAAATAATTACTTTAACACCTTCACTAATTCAATATCAAAATAAAGTGTAGCATCGGATGGTATAAGCGGTGGGATACCTTTTTCTGCGTATCCTAAGTTCCCAGGAATAATCAATCTTCTTTTTTCTCCCATATGCATACCTAAAACACCCTCTTCCATCCCCTTAATTACTTTACCTGCTCCTAGTTTAAATTCAAGCGGGTTACCTCTTTCAATTGATGTATCAAAAACAATGGGCTTACGTAAAGAGTCTAAAATAAATCCCACATAATTTACAACCACAACTTTCCCCGTAAAAGCTTTTATTGGATTTGGTAGCACTCCATCTCCATAGGCTGCAACGATATATTTTAAGCCTGAGCTCAATGTAACCGTATCTTTATTGGTTACATTAAAAAATGGTTCGCTTACATTCGTTATTTCAATATCAAAAAAAACCGTTGAGTTTTTTGGAACCCTTGATAACTCTATGTCTCCGTAAGCCAATTGAGGAGGGATTATTAAAATGGCTTTTGCCCCTTTGCGAAGCAATAAAGAGGCTTCTGTCCATCCTTTTAATAAGTTGGGGGAATTTGGCCTGAACACAACCGGTTGTTTCCTCTCAATGGTATTATCAAATATTATTTTATTTCCTTCTCCATTTTTTAAAAAACCTGTATAATGCATCGTAATATAATTTCCTCTATTTATTAACGGTCCTGCCCCCGGATCAATAACTATAATAGCTAAGCCACTTTTTGTTTTAATAGTATCCTTTCCGCTTGCATCAAAAAATGGATTGTTTACTGCCAATAATTCTATATCAAAATAGACTATTGCTCCAAGAGGCACCTCTCCTGCAGGTTTAGTTCCATACGACATTTCAGGACTAAGAATAAAAATGGATTTTTCCCCAATCTTCATTCCTGCTATACCAATATCCAGCCCTTTCAAAAAGCGCTCTGTTCCCAATTGAAAAGATGCGGGCAAGCCAGTAACATAAGAAGATTCGAATATTCTTTTTTGTTTTTTGTCATTAATGTAATATCCTGTGTAATTTAATGTTACACCCATGAATGACCTAGCAGGTTTACCGGTGCTACTTTTTATCAAAATCTTTTTTAACCCAAGGGCAAGCTGTACAGTGTCTTTTTGTTTTCCATCGTAAAATGCTTCTTCTACTTTTAAAATCTTTACTTCAAGCAAAAAAGTAGTATTAGAAGGTATCTTAGCAATTTTCTTTTCACCAAATGCCAATTGTGGAGGAATGCGAAAAACAGCACTATCCCCTTCACTCAACAATGCAATACCTTCGTCCCAACCTTTTAAAACATCACCTTGTCCTAATATAAAACTGTATGGATATTTATTGTTGTTACTATCAAAAATGCTATCGAGTTTTATTCTAGAAAAATAATTCAAAAAAATCCTATTCCCGATTTTCGCTTTTTTGCCTTGCCCTTTTTTAATGATAGCATACTCCAAACCGGAAGTGGTCTTTTTAAACTTAATAGGCTTTTGAGGTTGCGCAACTAGTACTTTAGTAAAAAGCAATAAGAGGAGGAACCATACGTGTGTGTTTTTCATATAAATTTAAACCACATTATTTAGTTCATTTTTTTTCAATGGTCGCTTTTGTAAGCCCCGCTTTCATATATTTCAAACATTCTTTTTCAGCCTCGGCTATCGTTTTAAAGTCCCCGGCAGTATAGGTAATTGAACCATCCATATTTAACGATCCTTTCAAGTTGTTTTTCTTCAACAAATCAGACAAAGCAGCTTCGGGAGCAACGCCTTTTGGCACTTCGGCAAGCTTTATATAAAAAACATAACTTAATTCTGTTGCCAATTTTTGTGTTTTAATTATTACTATTAAACGTAGATCTGCACGGTTAGGTGATTTATTATTTAACATATTCAATTGGGTAATTAATGAATCCAATTGTTTTTGTTTTTGATCAAAATTTAAAATCTTATTGTTTGGATTTCTGTTGTTATTGGCTGGGTACGCTTTATTATTTTCAGGATCCACCTCTACCAATTCATATTTCCCATCAGCTCCGAATATTTTTTTCTTGACCTTTCTGTGTTTTTCAATCACATAGAATGAGTTAAAATAACTATCCATACCTTCCTCCAACTCTAATTTAATATTATTTTGGGCCAATGTAAACTTTTCGCCCAATACATTTTGATCCATACTTAATACATACGTTCCATATTGCACATAAAAATAAAATTCCCCTTTTGTATTTGTTAATGTGGTTTGTGTTTTGCCAGCAGTGTCTATAACAGACAGCTTTATGCGAGAAATATCTAAATCTTTTACAACATCGCTCGAATATTTTTCTCGGTCAATAACCACATTACCAAAAACTTTAACTCCGCGAGTATAGGGGATATAATATATTTTTCTGCCGTCAATATCTAAACTATCCAAATGTTGATAAAACCATCCGCCAAGGTCAACCAACGAAAATACATTGTAAGAATATCTTCCGGCAGGCATATTTGTCAAAAAGGCCGAACCTTTTTCATTGGTCAATATTTCATAATTATCAACCCTAATCACAATGTTTTCTAAAAGAGCCTCTTCCTTATCCATTACCCTATTGCCATTAAAGTCAAGGAACGCTAAAAATGTCGGACTGCCGTATGCTATTTTCGACCATTTTTTAGGTATAGGAATGCCAAAATCTTTTTTTATTCCTACACCAATAGTAAAGACATTGCCCACCGTTGGCTTATCTAAATCATCCTCAAATGTTGATTGTGAAGTGTATTGAAATTGTTTTTGCAGATTATTTCTTAAGTACGAATAATTCAAATCCAATCTTAGGCGCCAATCGTTATAAGTAAACAAATATACTTGTGGGTTAATATTTATATTATGAGAAAAAGCAGTATTGTTATAGGCGTAACTAAGGGGAAGCCTTAATACAAAACGTCTATTTTTAAATAAGTATTCGTATGAAAGAGATGTTCTAAAAATTTGAGGATAACTATTGGTGCTATACAATACTCTTTTGGCACCATAAATTCCGGCCGGACCATAATAATAATTTGCATTCATCGTGAATGTTTGCCATTGAACCATTCCATAAAATTGTAAACTAAACAACTCTTTTGTAATAGCGCTATCTATGTAACGATTATATCCTACAATTGATGAAACAGAAGCTCTCGTGTTCTTTTCTTGATTACCATAAAACGAATTGAACCCTATGCCTCTAAAATGCATTTTAGCAAGCGCTTGTTGAGAATAATTATAAAAAAAATTTGGAACTAAAGATCCTTTCTTTTGGCTTGATTTACTATAAGAAAAAGAGTTGCTGAATGCTAAGCGATCGTATTTCGAAAACCCCTTAAGTGAATCTTGCGACTGAAAATAACTGTTACGCATACGAAGCAAGTAGGCTCTTGACTTAGGAGAAAACTTATTAGATAAAACAATAGAAAATTTTGATCTGAGCCTTACATTCGCATAATACGTATCACCAAAATTGGCAGACATTGATTGGTTCAGCCTTTGTTTAAGGAATAATGCACTATAGCCGCCATTAAAAAAATTGCCTTCTGTAGTAATCTGACCAGGGGCGTTTATGTTAGCTCTTGATACACGATAATTATAACCAACAAATAAACTCAAAAACTTATTTGCTCTGTAATTGGCTCGTGCAAAAACAAAACTGGCATCCGATGGAAGAATCAAAGATCGACTTTGACTTGAGCCTGCTGATAAGGTAAGTCTATTAAAAAAATTGCCACTTACCCCTGCTCCATAACTATGGTTTATAGGTGACCCTAAGATAGGGCCTCTACTATAAAAAGCCGATGCTCTGAACCTTTTTGTATGATAACTTGCTGCAGATCCATTGCCGCTATTCATAGCTGTGGAGCCTCCAATACCCATCAAACCTGCATTTGTTCCTACACTAAAATCCCAATGCTTAGAATAGTAACCTAAATAAAATGAGCTGTTTCCCCTGGCAAGAAATTTTTCAGGAGAATAATAGGAAAAATTATTTTGTAATAAAAAGTTAAAACTCGAAGTGGGGCTAAGTAATTTATTTGAACGAATAATTGTATTGCCAATGGGCTGAAAACCAAAAATATTATGAAAATTAGCTTCTACTGAAACTGGGATAATTGAGCTACGATAATTGTTTACAATTACATTATCTGAGAGGCGAATAAAGTCAAGTGTTTTGCTGTACCTTACAGCATGAGTTTTATTAATTTTTTTAGTTACGGAGACGACTTTAGTTGCAACGGCAACTGATTTTTTAGTGTCGCTTTTTTTTATTTTTCGTGTTTTGGGTTCCGTTGCTCTAAAAAAGATTGTATACTTTCTAGTTTCAAAAGCTTCTTTCGGGTTATGGTTATCCAGATCAACTCGTTTAAAGTTTCGAGGCACATCCTTTATATCTGCCAAAAATTTTAACGTTGTGTCATTTGAAGGGTTCAGCGTAATGTCAAAAAAACGTTTTTTAACTTCTTGGCCTGCTGTATCTGCAATATTGAGCGACTGTCCAACATGATTTATAAAAAGACTAATATCCTCTTTATCTTCGCCATTATTAGCAACAGAAACACTAAATGGTGCTTTTTTGTGATCATTTAAAAAATAAATGCGGGATTCGGGTAATACATCCAATGCCCAACTCCTCTTGCTTGGTTTAGAAATTTTAAACATAGTATTATCCAATTGCTTTCCATCAATAGTTGCAATTAAAAAAACATTTATCATATACAGCGAACCGCCTTTAAATGTTAAAAGAGACGGAATGACGCGTACGGGAATGTATATGGAGTCACCCGCATTAACAGTATATATCTGTTTTGTGGAATTAAGAACCTTCCAATCGTTCGGACAATTAACGTCTATGTAAAAATCTTTTGGAGTACCGTTAATGTTTTTTACTTTCAAAACATTTGATATCAATTCTGATTTTGTTTTTAACTCTATTACTTGCGAGCTGAAAGTAGCAGTAACCTTTTTATTGTTTTGATTTTGTGTTTGAGATCTCATCTCAAAAGGAAGAATAAATAATGAAAAAAGAAGGATAAATATGTATTTATACAATAGCAAATTTCCTAAAGTGTGTGTTTTGATATTTGAATTTAGCAGCTTCTCCATCAACTCAATTTTCTACTAAACAAAAATGGACTTTTACTGAATATTGACCAGGTGTTATATTTAAAGATGGGGAAGGAATAATTCGATAATCAACCGTAAAAGAGAATTCATTATAATTTGTTATATAATTGCCAGGCCCATTCACATTAGTGACACAAGAACCCGCTACATTAATGGCCCCTAGATCTTCTATTATAGGTATCATTTGCGCATTGGTAACAAACGCTTGATAAACACGATTATTAATGGGTGTGTTACAGCCATTATATACTTCTACTTTTAATAAATCCAACCCGGGGGGGTTACCACTTGTCCCGTATATAACATTGCTACTCCAATCAGTTGCACCTACTGCGCCAATATTATCAATGGTCATATACAAGCCCCACTTACAAAGAGCTGTATTTGCTTGTACTTTCACTCGCAATTGTGTTTTTCCACTCATGCCGATACCGCCAATTATTTTTGAAAAACTATCAAATGTAAAATCTATATTTTCTAATTGGCTGGCACTTACAATAATGCCACTCATAGGAACTCCTGCACATTCTGCAGTAACCACAAGGGGGCATTGAGAAAAAACAGGTTTGGTCACTATTAAAAAGAGAATTACTATTAACAGCCTCATAAACTATAATTTAATAACCCCCCCGAAACAAAAACGATTCGAGGGGTTTATATAAAGGGACTATTGATTTTCAATTAAAACATATTTCACATCCATAGTGTAAACACCAGGTTGTGCATAATCACCTACAGCACCTGAAGTTACTAAGTCATTTACAGCACCTGTATTATCAGAAGCAAGTGGAAAAATAGCAGGTAAGCCCGGAAGGACACGGTAGTCAATTACAAAATAGTAATCACTTGTTCCAACTGGAAAAAGTGTTGTCAAATAAGACCCCCCTGGTACCAAAGCTGTTGCTATTGCAGCTTCACCGCCATTAATGTATTTCTCACCATCAGGAGGGGAAACATAAGGTGTACCAGCTGCGCTTACATACACGTTATTTTGTCCATCGTTAGTACCTAAACCGGATACCGGGCGGAATGCTCCGCTATAGTCGGCAAAGTTTGTGGCTGTACCAGGAAAATTGTTTGGTCCAAATTGATGCATTTCCAGCAAGTTTAGGGGTAAGTCACTTCTCGCACCAGCAGAAGTACCTGCACCATAAATAACTTGTTGATCCCAAATATCTCCTACACCGCCCAAAT
The DNA here is from genome assembly GCA_903840505.1 of uncultured Bacteroidota bacterium. GTDB lineage: Bacteria > Bacteroidota > Bacteroidia > UBA4408 > UBA4408 > CAIMGI01. Next base: position 52,358 of record CAIMGI010000187.1, on the reverse strand, counting down.
GAGCATTGGAACTAGCTGCTGCATAAAGATCCCAAGATACAGAAGAGCTTACTTTAAGAACAGTTCCTGCGTATTTAGTGATACCTCCAATGTATTCAGGAATTTCATCAAATACGAAATCAATTTGATCAGGAGTAGTCATGTTCAATTGCAAAATTGGTTGCAAATCCATTGTAATAGTTACGTTTTTTTCATCTATTAACTGCGCATAAGAATTAGATGCTAGAATTGACCCTGCTGCTACTAAAGCTATAAAAATTATTTTTTTCATAAATAAAGAGTTTAAGTTTATTTTATTGATTTAAAAAGACTAACTATGCGAGCTTAAGCGCCTTTTCAAATATCGCCCTAGGCGACTATGAAAACACGTTGTCCTTTATCTTTCTTTTTGTATCATATTTTAGGTTAAAATATTAAGTTTTTTATTGTATTAAAAATTCTAGCTCAGCAGTTTGTACATACTCTTTGCTTCCAAAATCAAGGACCCCCGCAGCCGAGTATTTGCCAGGCTTTAAAGTAGAAGACAACTCAAAATAAAACTTTCTTACAAATCCTGGTAGTATTGTTACCTGCTTTATTGGCAACTTTGTTTGTTCACCTGTCGTTAAATTAATTAGCTCCAAATAATTACTGCAAAAACCTATTCCGTTTCCTATATTTTTACATTCCATTTCAACAATTCTTTTATTCCCCGTTTCGTTATACTTAAAGCTTGTAATTTCAACATTATGGCTATTTACTTCGGGAGGATTTTGAAATACATACACTCCAAATCCTATGGAAGGAACAATTCCAAGCGCAAGGGTGTTTTTATTCGTTGATGACTGGTCTAAAGGGGCTCTATCGCGTACTTCATCAATGGCTATAATTACCCAACCTGCTATTGCCGCACTATCAACATCGGGTATATCCAACTGCACATTAATGTTTTTTTTCTCACCTGCTCTTAATTCAATATAGGAGGGAGAAATGTTTAACCATTTTGCAAGACCAAATTTACTTTCCCCGATTTTTGAATAAACGGGTTTCCCTAATTCACTTGCTCTAAATTCCTGTACGGTAACATTAAATTTCTTCGCTACTTTAGTATCATTAGTAACCTTAATGGTTTTTGTTTGGGCATTACCCGGTTTCAAATTAAAGCGCAAAGTGCTTGGCGAAACAGCAACCCCTATTCCAGCATCAATAGTTGAACCCCTTTTTACGGTAGTGTCAGGTACATTAGTTTTACTTGAACCGGGAACAATAGATTTTTTTAAAGTATCGGCAGGTTGGGGTGCTCCTTTTTTTATAGAATCCTGTGCTACAACACCGGCAGATTGGGGAGCTGCCTTTTTTATAGAATCCTGCGCCACAACAGTTGTGATAGAAAGGAAATAAATTGATAACAATAAAAGATAAACTTTTGTCATATACCCTACCGTTTTATTATTTATGCAAACTGAAAATGCTTTGCCTTTTAAAAAATAAAAGCTAAATATAATAAAAAATCTCATACAGATTGGCTTAAAGTATTCTTTTTTATAGATTTGAACAAGAATTGCAGGCACCGTTAAACGATTTTTTGTAATCTGTTTTTCAACAATACAATGTTTTTTCTTTCATCGTCATAATTTCCCTATCTATTTACCTGCCTAACTATCTCTCTACCCGACAAGGTATTGCGCTTAAAGTCTTATTTAGTTTGTTCATACCTAAATAAATTGCAGGTTAAATTGATAAGCCCTGTTATTCCAGTTGCTCGTAATATTCCTACTGAGTGTATAAATAACCAATTCGTAATTTGTTCCATAAATCCCAATACGTGTTCTACTCTTGCTCGAGTGTTTGATTTTAGGCAACCACAATTTCCGACATTATGTGCAAAAGCGATTATTGGTTTTTACTGTATTGGGGGAGTCGTTGCCCTTTCCGATGAACTGTTATGGAATGTGGAATTCGAGTGTTTTTATAGACAGAACGTTGTACAGGAAACCAAATATACAAGCACTTACGTTTATTTCGAAATCTCGTTAAATTCCAATATTTTATATACTTTTGGGCAAATTAAGTGCAATATCATTAGGGCTCTTTATAATAACTATAAACCACCTATGCTAAAGCTTCGGTGATTGTAAGGGGAATTAGCTCATTTGGCTAGAGCGCTTCGCTGGCAGTGAAGAGGTGATCGGTTCGAATCCGATATTCTCCACTAAAATAAGCCATAACTATTTAAAAAACTAAACGGTTATGGCTTATTTGATCACCAATTTATTCGACATTTTTCCCATAACTTGTAAATTACTTTCTTGTGAAACCAAATGTGGAGAATAGCTTTTGAGAATAAACGCTTAGAAACAGTTTTCCAGTCTCCTAATTCTTCTTCTCCAACAAATTCATTTTCTCGGCAAAATACTGGCAAAAATCCTTCATATCTCCCGCCATTTTATCTTCGCCTGTAGCACGTTCAAAGGTGCCCGCCATACTTAGCAAGGTTTGATGAAAAAACAATTTCATTTCATCCACCATCATATCCTTTGTCCACAAATCTATTTTCAAGGTGTTGTTTTCTTTTGGGTCCCACACGGCTAACATTACTGCTTTGCTTGGTATTTTACCATCCACACCCGAATCGGTTGCTTCCCAATCTATGCTTTCGGGTAGGTTATTTTGATCTAATTTAATCGTGAAATTTATTTCGGAAGTTTTCATTATAGCTTTTATTTAGCAGGTTTGTATTTTGATTGTGAAAGTATTTTTTGTGCGTCTTTTTCAGTAAACAATGCTTCCAACGAAATGTCGGATTTAGTATTCATATAGGCCCTCACTATTTGCCAACCCAACCACACGCCAATTTTAGGAGGCGAATCGCGTGGTAAACCCGAAGTAAAAGGAGCATCGTTCAGGAATTTCATATTCTCTCCATAATTGGTGGAGAACAATAATTTTTTATCAATAAAGTATGCCCATATTTGAGCTTCACTCACTTTTGCCCAATCGTTTTGCTTTTTCGAATAGCCCATTTTAAGTGAATCGTGGGCAGCAGGAAACAAAGCATCCAAGGCATACATAATTTTACCCTCGTGAATAATTTGTGAAAGCAAATCGGTCTTTGTAATGTCGGCTTCAAACTCAGTTGAAATCCACGATTTGAGCGCATCAATGGCAATGCGCTCTTTGCGCATTAATGCTGTTCTATATTTTGGCAACTGCATCAGTTGGTAATATTTATAATCTGCTCCTAAGTACATATCCAAGCCAATTCCCAACGTAGTATCATCGGCAACAATGGCATAATTAAAACCCGAAACATAGGTTACTACCTGCGGAATAGTTTTATTTGGGAAATAATATTTGTAATGTTTAAAAGCATCGGTAAGCTCTTTGTTTAATTCATCTGTATTTGGGTATTGACTTTTAACATCCCCATAAACAGTACGCATATCGTTGTCGGATAAAAAATTACTCAAATTAGCTGCATAAGAAGGCGACTCAGGAGAACCAATTTTTATGATGTTTGCACCAAATCGGTCAACAAAATTTCCGTACTTATTTCTTAAAGTATTTATACCGGCAGCTTCTACTGGGCATCTGAGGCTAAACAAATCATAATCGAAACGCTTGCAATCAACCGAAAGTTTTATGTTGGAAACGTTTACGTCCAGCTTATTTTGCTTGCACGAACAACACAGCAAAAACATAAAAACCGATATTCGGGGCAATCCCTTTCTTAAACTTGAAATTATGCTTACTTTTGTAGATAACACCATTATAAACTTTAAAGCAAAAATATGAAAAAGATAGTTACCTTACTATTAATAACAATAAGTACAATTGCTAGTTTTGCGCAAGATGCGATTCCTGTGAGTGATGTTGCGAAAAAATTCCGTTTCGGATTAAAGGCTGCACCTTCGGTATGTTGGCTTAAACCCGATGATACCCGATTCGAAAGAGGAAAAACAGTAATGAAATTTGGATACGGACTTATTACTGAGTTCAGAATAAATGACATAGCCTCATTTTTAACCGGTTTGGAAGTAACCTATGCAGGAGGTGGATTAAACTATACCGACAGCGTTTATCGCTCTTTGAATGGAAAAGATTATTTAAGTGACCCAGCAACTGCATTTCTTATCAAGAAACGCGAATATAAATTGCAATACATAAATGTGCCACTTTCCTTGAAAATGAAAACAAAGGAAATTGGGCTAATGGCATATTATGGTCAATTTGGTTTCGACCTTGGGGTTAGAGCCAAGGCGCGTGCTACGGATACAGGCTATTTGAATTTTACAAACAATAAAAGCACCTTGTCGAGCATAGCAAAAGTGGAGGCAAAACAAGATGTTGGTCTTTTCCGAGTAGCACTGAATATTGGTCTTGGTGTAGAGTATGGATTAGTAGGAAGCACGGTATTGGTTGCCGGAGTTAACTACAGCAACGGTTTTACAAACACTTTAAAGAAAAACTCTCCCGATTTAAGATCTGGAACAAATGCCGCTATTACTCAAAAAGCGACAAGTAATTTTATTTCACTTACTGTTGGAGTAATTTTTTAAAGAACAGCTGCATTTTACAAACAGGTGTTGTCAAGCAATGCCTGTTTTTTGTTTTATAATTTATGAAGGTAATGAGCATACTATTTTTGAAATTTTAGAGTTATTACACTGTTGAAAAAAAATTGCCTACATATAGCATTGCTCACAATCCTGTTCGGCATTGCAATCATACTAAATGGTTGCAGTACTAAGAAAAACACATTTGCTACACGCAGTTACCACAACCTTACTTCCCGCTATAACGGCTTTTTTTATGCCCGCGAAAGTATTAACGAAGGCACCGCAAAACTAGACAAAACACATATTGACGATTACGACCAAATACTTCCTGTATTTGTTTATGGAAATTTAAAAGAAGCCCAAAGCATTTCCACTGAACTTGAAAAAACATTCAAGAAGGGGTCTATGGTTATTGAAAGACACTCTATTCTTTTAAAAGGAGTTGAGTACTGTAACTGGATTGACGATACGTACATACTTATAGGAAGGTCGCATTTTTACAAACACGATTATTTTGCCGGACTGGAAGTATTTGAATACGTATCCGCCCAATTTAAAAAGGAAAATACGAAATATGAAGCCTGGATGTGGATGCTCCGTACCTATAATGAAATGGGGCTTTTTACAAAATCGCAAGGTTTAATGGACGTTATTAAAAACGACAAGAAATTTCCTGCAAAATACGATGCTGAATTGTCGGCCATATTAGCTGATTTTTACATCAAGCAAGCCGATTATCAGTTGGGAATAAGTCACTTGACTAAAGCCATTGCATTGAGCAAAAGTAAAAAGCAACGAACACGCTATATGTACATTTTGGCTCAATTGTACCAAAAACAAGGTTTACTTAAAAATGCAACTGCCAACTACAAACAGGTTATTAAACGAAACCCTCCCTATGTAATGGAGTTTAATGCCCGAATAAGTTTGGCGAAGTCTTATGATATTGCAAACGGCAACAGTGCCGATATTAAAAAGCAACTGACAAAAATGCTGAAGGATGTTAAAAACATTGAATATTTAGATCAAATTAATTATGCGCTTGCCGAAATTTACATAAAGGAAAATAATATTCCTGTAGCCATTAAATACCTCAAACAGTCCATTGCAACAAGTACAAATAACACCCGACAAAAAGCTTTATCTAATTTAAAAATTGCTGATTTATATTTTGATATTCCCGATTATAAAACCTCCGAATCGTATTACGATAGTGCCGTTTCGCTGTTGGATAAAAACTATCCGAACTATAATTTAATAGTAGACAAGAAAAATAGTTTAGCGGATTTGGTAAAAAATTTAAATATTATTTCTAACCAAGACAGCTTGCAAAAAATTGCAAAATTAAGCGATAGTGAAAGAAATGCCCTGATTGATAAAATTATGGCCGATGCTATTGAGGTCGAAAGAAAAAAGAAAGAGGAGGAGGAGGAGGCAAGCCAATTGAATAATAACCTAAACCTGAATGCAAATAATGCGGGAGGAAGCAACGACCAAGGCTCAGGAAGCAATTGGTATTTTTACAACCAAGGCAATTTAAGTGCAGGATTCAGCGACTTTTCCAAAAAATGGGGAGTGCGTAAACTGGAGGATAACTGGCGAAGAAGTAACAAGCAAATAGGCTTCTCGGATTTTGATAATCCAAACCCTATAGATTCGCTTAAACAAGGAAAAGACAGTTTGGATAAAGCACCAAAAATGCGTGACAAGTTGAGCTATTTAAAGGATATACCATTAACCGATTCAATGATGCTTGCTTCAAACGCTAAAATTGTAGAAGCATATTATGAACTGGGTGGAATTTATAAAGAGCAATTAAAGAATTACGAAAAAGCGGCAGAAACCTATGATGACCTTTTAAAAAAATACCCTAAAAACAAACACGAATTGGAATGCTATTACCAATTGTATAGAATTTACTTGTCGATGAAAGAAAAAGAGAAAGCGAAAAAATACAAAGATATATTGCTAAACAATTACCCCAACAGTGAGTATGCACAAATCATCAAGAATCCAAACTTTAATTTGGATATACTCCAATCGAAAAACAAAGCAAAGAACTACTACGAAGAAACCTATAATTTATATTTAGCGGGCAATTACGTTCAGGTAAAAAACAATGTTCGTGCTGTTGATAGCATTGTAGGCAAAAGCGACTTGCAACCTAAATTCGAATACTTGTATGCCTTGGCTGTTGGGAAAACGCAAACCAAAAATGATTTCGAACTAAGCTTACAACAACTAATACTTAATTATCCAAAAAGTGAAGTAACACCATCCGCACAAGCTATGCTGGATGTGATAAAAGCGCAAAAAGAAGCCGGAGAGATTAAACCCGATACCATACAGGAGAAAGAGCTCTTTACATTTGATGCCAATGCCGAACAATTTATTGTAATTATTGCTGACAATAAAAACATTAAAATTTCGGACTTAAAAACAGGCTTATCTAACTTTAACAATGAGTTTTATGAAACATCACATTTAAAAACAGAAGATTTGGTGTACGATGATAAAAACAAAATGATTTTTGTGAAAGCTTTTGAAAATAAGACAAAAGCGATGTTATACTATAATCAGCTTACGAATCATGTTTTAATTAAAAAACTTGACAAGAAGAATTATAAGTTATTTATAGTGAGTGATGCAAATTATTCGGCCCTATATGTATCCAAAAAGTTAGCGGAGTACGAGCAGTTTTTTACAAACAATTATTCTAAATAATTCAACTGATAATTTACCCCATTCGGTTTAATTATCTTTAATTTAGTATCTTTGAATAAACAGAGTCAAAAAAACAAAATGAAAAAATACATTTTTACAGCCCTTTTTACATTCCTATTTGCAACTTCGCAGCTTTTCGCTCAAAATGGAACTGTTATTGAAATGAAATTTTCATCCGCTATGGGCGCAAACGGTAGTGTTACATCTTATTTTTCAAGCATAGGTAAAAAAACAGATATGACTGTTTCTATACCACAATTGCCTGAGCCTATGAAGATGATAACCATAACAAAAATGGACAATCCTGAAGTTTTATTTACTATAAATGAAACCTACAGAACCTACAGTGAAGGTCCTGTGAAAAAAGATACTGAAAACGGAAATTATACCTTGGAGAATTTAGGAGAAGAAAAAATATTGGGATACACTTGTAAACACATTCTCGTAAAATCTGTTAATGACGGTACTATTACTGAATTATGGAATACTAAAGAAATTGTAGACTACCAAAATTACAAAGAAGCTTATAATAATAACCAAAGAGTAAACATTAGCAAAATTGAAAAATCGCTTATTGATGCCGGAGTGGATGGATTTCCCGTAAAATATATAGTTAAAGGGAAGAGAGATGGTGATATGACAATGGAATTAGTTACAATTGAAAAAAAATCAATTGCCAAAGAAGTATTTGATATTCCTGCAGGCTACACAAAAACAGAGGGCGCACCTGTTGGTGGTAGTCGAATGAATGGTGCCGACCAAAACTCAATGACTCCCGAAGAACGTGCCAAAAGAAGACAAGAAATGAGGGATAAGCAAAGCGGTAATAGATAACACATAAATTAAATATAAAAGAAACCCTCGCTTACAGTAAGTGAGGGTTTCTTTTATAATAAGGATATTCAAAACCAGTATGCGATACCCCGTAGCAATTCTTCTTTTATGTGCTATACTTATCCATTCCTGTGCTATTAATAAGAATAAATCTTCAGATTCTTCTAATTTTAAAATCAACACTAAAAAGGAGAAAGTAAAATCGAATAAAAGACCTTTTTCTGTTCGCTTTGGCAGAAACAAAAAACAGGATACCGATGTAAAAATAACATTGGGAGATAGAAGTAAATCCAAACGTGTACGGTCCAATAAATTAAGGGCCGAAAACAAAGGTGGGAAGGCAAAAGAAAACAAAAGACCATTTTCACTAAAACTTCGAAAAAACAAAACACAAGATACCGATGTTAAAATGACCTTGGGCGACAGGAGTAAATCTAGACGCGTACGTTCAAATAAACTAAATGCAGAAACAAAAGGAGGAAAAGGAAAAGAAAATAAAAATGGATTTTCTGTAAGGTTTGGAAAAAAGAAACAACAAAATACCGATGTAAAAATGACATTGGGAGACAGAAGCAGTTCTAGAAAAGTAAAAGGCAATCCTTTAAGAAGCGGTTCAAAAACAGAACACCATAAAAAACAATGGCAATGGCAATTCTGGAAAGGTAAAAAAAATGTGGTTATTGCAACCAACACCGACAATAGCTTTTCGAGTTCAAAAAAAGAACGTCATAAAAAGAAGACTCGTTTACTGTTTTGGAAAGAAAAAAAGGATGTGGTTATTGCAACCGAAACAGGAAGCAGCTTTTCCAGTTCAAAAAAAGAAAGGCACAAAAAACGCTTACAATGGCGATTTTGGAAAGGCAGAAAAGATGTGGTTGTTCCAACAAATGATACTTTTGAATACAAAAAATCGAAAAACAAATCCAAGAAAAGAAAACGCAGAAGAAAGCCTCAAAAAGGTTTATTCCCAAAGGAAATGCAAAATTATCAGAAGGGATAAAATTACTCCTTGATTACCTTTATTGTTTTTACTTCCCCGCTGCTTAAAGTAGCCGAAAGAATATACACACCGCTTGGTAGTTGCTTAACATCCAATATTTTAGAATGCTCTTCATATACCACTTCGGCTCCTTTTGAATCGAACATTCTTACCCTTTCAATAGTAGTTTTTGGATCCGAAATTGTTAAGAATACCTTTTCCTTAGTTGGATTAGGCCAAGCTGCTATACTGTTTTTCTCAATTCTAATTTCGCCTATTCCCTCAATGTGCGTTATTAAAACAGTATTTGTATACGATTGAATAAGATTTGCTCCTATAGCCTGTGGCCATATAACAATAACATTACCGCCATTCAACCTAAATGTATTTCCGCCACCGCCAACAAAACTGATGCTATCATTTATTGTTAAAGTTGTGTTAGGTGGAAAAACTGCAATGCCGGAAAGCGAAGTGTCCGTTTTAATTGTATGTAGTGCATTTCCTGTATCTACAGCTGTATACAAAGTTAAGTTTCCATTAAACAAGGTATCAGGGCCATAGTTTTTAATATGAACGGTATAACTTACCGTTTGGTAATTATTAACTTGGGTTAAAAAATTGTAAACGGTATCAATCCCAATGTTTACCTGTGCTTTTAGCTGCATTGAAGCTAAAATAAAAGACCAAAAGAGTAGCGTTTTTAACTTTTTCATAATCCGTGCATTTTTGAATACAGTAAATGTATATACAAAAGTGCAGCCTTTCAAAAAAAAGTCGTATCTTTCTTACGCATTCAAAAACAAAACAATGAATATATTTAACCAAGTAATCGGATTAATGAGCAAAGAAGAAGTGCGTCATTTAAAACTTTACCTCGCACGAACCAACAACCACAACGACCGAAAAGATGTTCAACTGTTTGACCTTGTTCGGAAAAAATTTCCGGAATACGATGAAGAAAAAATTTGCTTACAGCTTTACAATCACGATGATAAAAATGTGCTGTACCGACTAAAGAATAGGCTTTTAGAGGACATAGGGAAAAGCATGAGTGTACATTATTTCGACAACAATGCTTTTGCCGAATCGCAAAACTACTTGGCCCTTTCGCGCATATACCAGCAAAAACGGCAGTTTGATATTGCCTTTTATTATTTAAAAAAAGCCGAAAAAAAATCGATCGAATTACACAATGCCGAACTTACCGATACAATATATGGGGAATACATAAAGCTGGCGCAAGAAACAGACTCCATAAACCCCGAACAATTTATTTCGAAACGCAGAGAAAACAGAAAACAATTACTTCGTTTACAAGAAATTGATGATGTGTTAGCAGTTTTAAGGTACCGAATATTGGTGTCTCAAAATTTTTCGGCACACAATACACAAGTGTTGGAAGTAATGAAGAAAACAATCAATGAATACACCCAGAGTGACGATATAAAACAAAGTCCACAATTACGCTTCAAAATATACCACGCATTGAGTCGTATATTACTGCAACAGCACGACTTCAAATCCCTCGAAAAATACCTACTCACAACCTATCGCTCTTTTCTAAAAGAAAACTTGTTTAACAAATCGAACCACGAAACGAAGCTGCAAATGCTTACCTACCTCATTAACTCATTGTTCAAAAATGGGAAAATTAAACAATCGCTCCAATACACCAACCTTCTGAAGGAAGCAATGGATGAATATTCAGGATTGATGAAAGAAAAATATTTATTTTATTACTACAATTCCCTTGTGATAAATTATACTGCAAGCGATAAAGAAAAAGCCATTGAAATATTAGAACAAGCTAAAGAAGAGAAAGCCATAAAGCAATTGCCCATATACATTGTTTTCATTTATGGCAACCTTGCCGTAATCTCATTCGATTTAAAAAAATACAAGGAAGCACTTAAAAACATTGTTAAAATGCGTCTTCAAAAAAGTTACGAAAACTTGGATGAGGCTATGCGTTTAAAATTCTCCTTTGCCGAAATGATTATTCGTTTTGAATTAAACGATATGGAATATTTGGAAACACTCCTTGCTCAAACGAGCAAAACATTTTCAACCATTTTGCAAGACGAAGATTATAAAAGAGAAAAGCTGTTAGCGGAAATTATGGCACTAATGCTTGACGCAAACAATTTGGTTAAGAATAAAAACCTAAATGAAAACATCACGGAGTTCTTATCCATCATATCCTCAAAAGAGGCTGCCGATAAGGATATAATTAACTACAACGATTGGTTAGAGGCTAAAATTCGATAACACATTCTTAACCTATTTTAACAACAAAACGGTATTAAAATTGCTATATTTGTTATTATAAAAGCATTTCAGTGGCAAGCAACTATCTCATACTAATACAAAAACTGGATGAGTTTATACGAAAGTATTACAAAAACCAACTCATTCGGGGAGTATTGTATGCTATATCCTCACTCCTTCTTTTCTTTTTGGCGGTAACCCTTCTCGAATATTTTGCCCATTTTGGAGTAACTACACGTACCATCCTCTTCTACCTTTTTATCTTACTCAACATTGGTATACTGATTAACCTAATTGTTATTCCTCTGCTTAAACTTAATCGATTTGGCAACATCATTTCTCATCAGCAAGCAGCCGAAATTATCGGCAGCCATTTTTCCAATGTGCAAGATAAGCTGCTAAACGTATTGCAACTTCAACAGCAATCTAACTACAATGCCAACCTTGTACAAGCAAGCATCAATCAACGTATTGCCGAACTAAAGCCAATTCCTTTTACTTCGGCTATTGACTTAAAGGAAAATTCGAAATATGTAAAATATGCCTTTATTCCTGTGTTTATTTTACTTTGTTTGCTTACATTTTTTCCTAACCTCATCACCGACCCAAGCAATAGACTGTTCAACCACACCGTGTATTACGAAAAAGAGTCCCCTTTTCGCTTTGAGGTACTCAATAAATCGATGCAGGCTATACAGCAACAAGATTTTGAATTAAACATTAAAGTAAGCGGAAATGAAATCCCTGCAAACGCTTACATTGAGGTGGGCGAAAACGAATATTCTCTCAACAAAGAAAATGCGGTGAAATTTCGTTATGTGTTCAAAAACATACAAAAAACACTTCGCTTTCGTTTGTTTGCTGATGGATATTATTCGAAGGAATATGAAATTACAGCCCTTCCAAACCCATTGATGCTTGGCTTTCAAGTACAATTAGATTACCCGAACTATGTCGGTAAAAAAGACGAAGTCCTTTCAAACACCGGAGATATGGTAATTCCTGCCGGCACAAAAGTACGCTGGACATTCAACACACAACATTCACGTATTTTAAGAATGGGTTTTGTTGATACCATTATTACATTGGACCACCCTAACAACAATGTTTTCTCATATTCATCACAACTGTTTAATAATAAAACGTATAACATCACCACCGCAAATGAATTTCTTAAAAGTGGCGACTCAATAAGCTATTCCATAAATGTAATTCCCGATATGTACCCAAGCATTCAGGTGGAAGAACGTCCCGATTCTATATCAAGCCAACGCATTTATTTCAAAGGTCAAATTAAAGACGATTACGGGTTTTCAAAACTTGCTTTCAATTATAAATTTTTAACTGAAAATGATTCCAACAAATCTGTATCAGGGCGTTTGGTGAGTCAGCAACTAGGACTAAACAAACAAATTACACAAGACAATTTTTTCCACTATTGGGATCTTACTTCATTTAACATTCAACCGGGCGATGAAATAGAATATTACTTTGAAGTATTTGATAACGATGGTGTAAATGGCAACAAATCGGCTCGCACACAAAGAATGGTATACAAGGCCCCTACTTTAAGTGAATTGGCAAAGAACAGCGAGAAAAACAACAAGGAGCTAAAAAAGGACATTCAAGAAAGTATACAGAAAGCAAAGGACTTACAAAAAGAACTAGCGGATATCAATCAAAAAATGTTGGAGAAAAAGATACTGAGCTACGATGAATTGAAAAAAATAAAAGACCTTCTTGAAAAACAAAAACAATTGCAAAAAGATGTTGAAAACATTGAAAAGCAGAACAGCTTGAACAACAAAAAGGAAAATGAATTCAAACAACCTGATGAAAAATTGTTGGAGAAACAGCAACAGTTAGAAAAGCTTTTTGAGCAAATTATGACCGATGAAATGAAAGAGAAATTCAAAGAATTGGAGAAATTGCTCAGTAAAATGGACAAAGAGAAAATTCAGGAGCAATTGGAAAAAATGAAGTTGGATAACAAGGATATGGAAAAAGAGCTCGACCGTTCATTGGAAATTTTCAAGCAGTTGGAATTTGAGAAAAAGATGGGTGAAACAACCGAAAAATTGGATAAGTTGGCAGAAGATCAAAAAAAATTAGCAGAGAAAACGGAAGAGAAGAAAAGTGATAGCAAGGAGCTGAACAAAGAACAAGAAAAGCTAAACAAAGAGTTTGACGAGGTAAAAAAAGAGTTGGAAGACTTAAAAAAGAAAAATGCTGAGTTGGAACAACCCAATGAAATGAAGAACACCGAGGAATTGCAACAAGAAATATCGAAGGAACAAGAAAAAAGTTCAGAGCAACTTAACGAGAATAAAAACAACAGCGAAAGCAAAAAACAACAAGCTGCAAAATCACAAAAAAAGGCGGGTGAAAAAATGGATCAGCTTTCACAGGAAATGAAAAGTATGCAGCAGCAAATGGAACAACAAGAGCAAGAAGAGGATATGAATGCCCTGCGTGAAATATTAGAAAACCTCATCAATGTTTCTTTTGCTCAAGAAGAGCTTATGAAACAAACCAATAATATTGACAGGGTTAATCCAAAATACGTTGAAATTGCTCGTCAGCAAAAGAAAATAAAGGACGATTCGAAAATGATAGAAGATTCCTTGTTTGCATTGAGTAAACGTCAGCCACAAATATCGGCAGTGGTAAACCGCGAAATAAGCGAAATAAACGCCAATATGGAAAAAGCGATAGCCGACATTGCCGACAGACAAACTCAAGTGGCAGCAGGGCGACAACAATATGTGATGACAGGTGTAAATAACCTTGCCTTGATGTTAAGCGAAGCACTCAATCAAATGCAACAGCAAATGCAAAAAAAACCTGCTAAAGAAGGCAGTGGAAGTTGTAAAAAACCGGGTGGAAAAGGTCAAAAACCTTCCGCATCTACTATGAAATCGATGCAACAACAAATAAACGAGCAAATTGCGAAGCTGAAGGAGGGAATGAAAAATCCGAATGGAAAAAAAGATGGCAAGGAAGGCAAAGATGGTAAGGATGGTAAAAACGGAAAGAATAGTACCAGTGAGCAATTTGCACGCTTAGCAGCCCAACAGGAGGCCCTCAGAAGAGAATTACAGAAAATGGGTGATGAAATGAACAAAGATGGCAAACAAGGCAACGGAAACATGCAAAAATTGGCCGAGCAGATGGAGAAAACCGAGACCGATTTGGTAAATAAAACCATTACTCAAGAAACAATGATGCGCCAAGAAGAAATTTTAACAAGATTGTTAGAGTCTGAAAAAGCAGAGAGAGAAAGGGATCAAGACGAAAAAAGAGAGTCGAAAGAGTCGAATATTGAAAATTTTAGTAACCTTAATCTGTTTAATGAGTATAACAGACTTAAAATGAAAGAAACCGAATTGTTAAAAACTGTCCCTCCTTCGTTAAATACTTTTTATAAAAATAAGGTAACGGATTATTTTAATAACGTTACAAAATAAATACATTTGCCAAATGGCAGTAATGCAAAATCATAAAATAAGTTTCAGTTCCAAGGTCGAAAATCTAGTGCTGGTAGAGAAATTGGTGGAAGAGGTATGCGATGAATACAAAGTAAGTACGGATCATTATGGAAACATTTTGGTAGGACTTACCGAAGCTGTTAACAATGCCATTTTACACGGCAATAAAAACGACCTTTCAAAAAAAGTAACCATTGAATTTAAACCAAAAAATGGTATGCTTTCCTTTTTGGTAAAAGATGAAGGAGCCGGTTTTGACCATACCATTATTCCCGACCCTACAAACCCTGAAAATATCGAAAAGCCGAATGGTAGAGGCGTGTTTTTAATGGGTCACTTAGCCGACAATGTTGTTTTCCACGACAATGGCTCAAAAGTGGAATTGAATTTTAAAATGGCTTAAGCCAAGTTACTGTTCGCCCCCTATCCTTTTTATTCGATTAAAGTATAAGTCAAATTACTACATTTGTTGAACAATTTTATGGCCAACAAAACAAATCTATTGCTTATTTATACCGGTGGCACCATTGGTATGATTCAAGACCCTAAAACGCAGTCGCTCGTCCCTTTCAATTTTCGCAACCTTACAGAGCAAGTTCCCGAACTTTCAAAATTCGATATACAACTTTCATCCATTGCATTTGAAAAGCCGATAGATTCCTCCAATATGCACCCAAGTATTTGGATAAAATTGGCTGAAATAATCAAAAAAAACTATGCTAAATACGATGGTTTTGTAATCCTCCACGGTTCCGATACGATGGCGTTTACAGCATCGGCATTGAGTTTTATGTTGGAGAACCTAAACAAACCTGTTATACTCACCGGCTCTCAATTGCCTATAGGTATTATACGCACAGATGGGAAAGAAAATTTAATAACTGCCATTGAAATTGCAGCCGCGAAAAAGAATGGAAAGTCCATTGTGAATGAAGTGGCCATTTATTTCGAATACCAACTGTTTAGAGGTAACCGAACACATAAATACAACTCCGAGCATTTCGATGCGTTTGAAACAGCCAACTATCCTCCTTTGGCCGAAGCAGGCGTAAATATAAATTACAATCAAGTTGCATTATTAAAACCTACTTCGAAGAAATTAGCAGTATCAACAAAGTTAGATTATAACATTGCTTTACTAAAAATATATCCCGGAATAACAGAGCAAGCAGTAAATGCGTTGTTGGGCATTAAAGGATTAAAAGCAGTTATAATTGAAACCTTTGGAAGCGGTAATGCGCCTACCGAAACTTGGTTTATTGAAGCGCTTAAAAAAGCAATTGCCAAAGGTGTCATTGTGTACAATGTAACGCAATGTAACGGTGGATCGGTAATACAAGGCAAATACGAAACCAGCAAGGGGCTTCAAAAAATTGGTGTAGTATCGGGTTTTGATATTACTACCGAAGCGGCAGTTTGTAAATTAATGTACCTGTTAGGGAAAGGATATCCAATGGCAAAAACCAAAACCTTGCTTTCGAAAAATCTTAGAGGGGAAATTACTGCTTAATTTTTTTCCAAAAATAGTTATTGGGATGATCTTTTAAGGGAAGAAGCAATCTCCTTCTCCATCAAATAATGCTGTATCTCATCCCACATTAAATAACTTTTTTCGACTATCGTATAACCGCATCTTTTATAAAACTCTAACGCATTTTCACGCGCGTGAAGAATAATTTTATGCATCCCTTGTTTCTCAGCTTCTTGTTCTATATAGTCCATTATTTTTGCCCCGTAGCCTTTACCTTGTGCAGCAGAACTAACACCCATGAATCGTACTTGACCTATTTGCTTGTCATCTGTACTGTTTAATCTGCATACCGCTACTGCAGTATTGTTTTCATCCAACATCAAGGCGTGAATACTTGTGTTTTCTATATCATCTTTTTCACTTCCTTTTGGTTTTCCCCAAGGTGCGCGTAGTACTTCCCAGCGAAGTTGATAATACTTCTCAAACTCCTCTTTGCTTGAAGGAGAAATTATTTTCATTTAGTTAAAACTCCAATCGTAAGTATCCAAATCTTGGATGCAATTTTTCAGCAAAGCAATGCTTCCTAAAATATCATCCTTATCGGCCATTTCAATTACCTGATGGATGTGTCGTGTTGGAATGGATACGGCTCCTGAAATAGCACCTCCGGCTGTCATACGCTGTATCCCGGCAGTGTCGGTTCCTCCTGCGGGTAATATTTCGAGCTGCGTTTTAATTTTGTGTTTGGCAGCCGTTTTTTTCATATACTCTACCATACGAAAATCGCAAATTGTACTGGAGTCCATAATTTTTATAGCGGTTCCATCGCCTAAACGCGTAATCATTTCGTGCTCTCTTGCTCCCGGAACATCGTAGGCAATAGTAGTATCTAATCCGAATCCAAAATCGGGTTGTATTTGCAATGCCGAAACATTGGCTCCTCTTATACCAACCTCTTCCTGTACAGTAAACACAGCATATACATCATAAGGCGTACTTTTTAGTTGACGCAATGTTTCAATTAAAATAAAAACAGAAACGCGGTTATCGATCGATTTACAATTCACGCAATTTCCCATCTCAATCAATTCACGTTCACGTGTAACAGTATTTCCAACACTTATTACTTTCTCCACTTCCTTTTTGGACATACCCAAATCAATAAAGTAATCTTCAATCTTTGCTACTTTCGTACGCTCTTCGGCACTCATAACGTGTATCGGTTTTGAACCCATTACACCTACTACATCTTTTTTCCCGTGTACTACAACGCGCTGTGCTGTCAATGTTTTTGGGTCGAAACCACCCAAAGGAATAAAACGCAAAAACCCTTTTTCGTCAATGTGAGTAACAATAAAACCTATCTCATCCATATGAGCAGCAATCATTACTTTTTTATTTTTTTTCCCTTTCTTAAATGCCGTTACATTGCCCATATTGTCAATGCTTACTTTGTCGGCAAGCTTTTTCACTTCACGCAATACCAGGTTTCTAACTTTTTGTTCATACCCCGGAACACCAGGCGTTTCACATATTTCTTTCAGTAATTTTATATTTAATGACATAAAATTTATTTTATATAGCTTAGTTTGATCATATTGGTTCTTCCTTTTTCCTTCATCGGAATACTTGCAATGTTTATAACAAGATCGTCCGTTTTAACGTAGTTGAACTTTTTTAAATAGGTATTTATATCTGCAATTGTTTTGTCTGTACTTTCGTACTTATCGTAAAAAAATCCACGCACACCCCATACCAAACTAAGCGTGTTTAGCAGGATTGGATTATCCGTAAAAATAAAAATATTTGCTTTCGGGCGGTGACTCGATAATTTAAATGCAGTATAGCCCGAGTTCGTCATCGAAACAATTCCTTTTGCTTTTGCTTGGCGTGCCATAACACAAGCATTGTAACAAATAGAATCGGAAATAAATGTTTGTGTGGTAATTGCAGGTGCGTGTTCGCGGTTATATATTTCTCCACCTTTCTCAATAGCAGCAACAATTTTTTGCATATGCTCAATCACGTTTACAGGATCTTTTCCTACCGATGTTTCACCGCTTAACATCACCGCATCTGCGCCATCCATCACCGCATTTGCCACATCGTTCACTTCTGCACGTGTGGGTGTATAAGCAGTAATCATACTCTCCATCATTTGGGTGGCAATAATAACAGGTTTTGATGCTTCAATACATTTATCCACCAACATTTTTTGAATCAGAGGAACTTGTTCCATCGGCATTTCTACACCTAAGTCGCCACGTGCAACCATTATTGCATCTGCAAGATCAATGATGCCGTCTATGTCTTTTACCGCCTCCGGTTTTTCAATTTTTGCAATAACACGCGATGTTTTCTTGTTCTTTTTAATGATGTCTTTTAAATCGGCAATGTCAGTAACCGAACGAACAAAAGACAAACCAATCCACTCTACATTATTTTTTAGTGCAAAGTCTAAATCCAGTAAATCCTTTTTAGTAAGGCAAGGCAATGAAATTTTTGTGTTGGGCAGGTTTACCCCTTTTTTGGAAGAAAGTGTTCCTCCGTTCACAACGGTAGCTTTTACAGTATCTTTACGATTTGTAGCAGTTACCTTTAACAATAATTTCCCATCATCAATAAGTACTCTATCTCCAATTGCAACATCCTTGGGAAATTGTTTGTAAGTGATATAAACCTTTTTATTGTTTCCAACACATTGCTCTGTAGTAATAATTAATTCTTGTCCGTTCACTATTTCTACCGAACCATTTTCCACCGCTCCTATACGTAATTTCGGACCTTGTAAATCTACCAATATAGCCGTATGTTGTTTGTACTTTTTATTCAGTTTGCGAATATTGTCTATTACTTTTTGATGGTCATCGTATGCACCGTGTGATGAATTTATGCGACAAACATCTACTCCCGCCTGTATCATTTTTTCAAGCACATCAATGGGGGTTGAGGCAGGACCCATTGTGGCAATAATTTTAGTTTTATTCCAAGACTTCA
Source organism: uncultured Bacteroidota bacterium (assembly GCA_903840505.1). Taxonomy (GTDB): domain Bacteria; phylum Bacteroidota; class Bacteroidia; order UBA4408; family UBA4408; genus CAIMGI01. The sequence continues at coordinate 33,059 of CAIMGI010000187.1, read as the reverse complement.
TTCCGTGTAAAATAAGAAAGGTTAAATATATTAAATCAAATTAACTTCTGTGTTACCAAATATTCAGCAATTTGAATCGCATTGGTTGCTGCTCCTTTTCTAAGATTATCGGAAACTATCCACATATTCAATGTGTTTGGGTTTGATTCATCTCTGCGAATTCTTCCTACAAATACCTCATCTTTATTGTGTGCATCCATCGGCATAGGGTATTTCAAATTTTTTATATCATCAACTACAATAACCCCGGGAGCATTTTGTAATAATGTACGCACTTCGCTCAAATCAAAATCAGTTGCGAATTCAATGTTCACACTTTCGCTGTGTCCTCCCATTACAGGTATACGAACAGTAGTTGCAGTAAGGCGAATAGATTCATCCCCCATAATTTTTTTTGTTTCGTTCACCATTTTCATTTCTTCTTTGGTGTAACCGTTATCCAAAAAAACATCAATTTGCGGAATCACATTTAAGTCGATGGTATAAGGATAAGCCATCTCCCCTTTTATTCCATTACGCTCATTCATTAACTGCGTTACGGCTTTTACACCGGTTCCTGTAACCGATTGATACGTTGAAACAACGACCCTTTTAATGTTGTATTTTTTATGTAATGGGTTCAATGCAACCACCATTTGTATGGTAGAACAATTTGGGTTGGCAATTATTTTATCTGTTGATGTTAAGTCGCTTGCATTAATTTCGGGAACTACTAATTTTTTACTTGCATCCATTCTCCAAGCCGAAGAATTATCTATAACCGTTATTCCTGCAGCAGCAAATTTAGGAGCCCACTCCAAGGAAGTTGAACCTCCTGCAGAGAACAAAGCCACATTGGGTTTCATATCAATGGCGGTTTGCATACCAACGACTTTGAATTTTTTTCCATTGTACACAATTTCTTTGCCTACCGACTTTTCAGAAGCAACCGGAATTAACTCGCTAAGAGGGAAGTTGCGCTCCAGCAACACTTCCATCATTTTTGTTCCAACTAGGCCAGTGGCCCCTACTACTGCTACTTTCATATTATTCTATTCATAAAAAAACCTCTCTGTTAAGGAAAGGCTTGTGGTTATTTTTTGGTGTAAAACACAATTATCCTTTCCATTATAGGAAGGGTTTATCAAGTTGCTTTACGCTTTTAAAATTTTTCATTTATGGCTGCAAACCTACGCCAATTTTTCGAAAGGAAGAAATTTACGATTGGATTTATTAGACAATATTCCAACCTATTGCAGAACAAAAACAAGCTATAATTTCCAATATTCAATTTATGCTTAACTTTGGCACTTCAATTTTGTAGATAAATTTATTATGGATAAATATTCTTATTTAAGCAATGCTCATAATGCTTCCATTGAAGACTTATTTCAGCAGTACTTAAAAGACAATAATTCGGTGGATATTGGATGGCAAAAGTTTTTTGAAGGTTTTGAATTTGCACAAAAAAATTACGAGGATGCCGGAGAAATTCCTCAAAATGTAAAGAAAGAATTCAGTGTAATAAACTTAATAAACGGATATAGAAGCAGAGGGCATTTGTTTACCAAAACAAATCCTGTACGTGAAAGAAGACAATATACTCCAACACTTGATATTGTAAATTTTGGTTTAGAGAACAGTGATTTAGAAACTGTTTTCCAGGCGGGAACACAAATAGGAATTGGTGCTGCTAAATTAAAAGACATTGTTGCGCATTTAGAGCAAACCTATTGTCAATCTATTGGTGTGGAATATATGTACATTCGAAATGCGAAGATTGTAAATTGGTTACAAACGCGCATGGAAACAACAAAAAACACTCCTACGTATTCGCTCGATGAGAAAAAAGTAATCCTGAATAAATTAAATGAGGCGGTAGTATTCGAGAATTTTTTACATACAAAATTTGTTGGGCAAAAACGCTTTTCGTTAGAAGGTGCCGAAACTACTATTCCTGCCTTGGATGCTATTATTGAAACAGGTTCTGATTTAGGTGTTGAAGATTATGTAATAGGAATGGCTCACCGCGGAAGATTAAATATATTGGCGAATATTTTAAACAAAACATACAAAGATATTTTTACCGAATTTGAAGGAACGCAGTCGGAAGACTCTTTGTTTGATGGGGATGTAAAATACCACATGGGTTATTCATCTGATCAATTGAGTAATAAGGGTAAAAAAATACACACCAGCTTAACTCCCAATCCTTCTCACTTAGAGGCGGTTAATCCGGTTGTTGCGGGAATTGCGAGAGCAAAAATTGATACTACACACAAAGGAGACAGCAGTAAAGTTTGCCCCATTCTATTGCACGGAGATGCTGCCGTTGCGGGTCAAGGAATAATATATGAGTTGATTCAAATGTCGATGTTGGACGGCTATAAAACAGGTGGGACAATGCATTTGGTAATTAACAATCAGGTTGGGTTTACTACTAATTATACAGACGCACGTTCCAGTATTTATTGTACCGATGTTGCAAAAGTGGTATTGTCGCCCGTTTTTCACGTAAATGGTGATGATGTGGAAGCTGTCGTTTTTGCTTGTCAAATGGCAATGGAGTTTCGTCAAACTTTCAAGAAAGATGTATTTGTAGATATTTTATGTTACCGAAAGTATGGCCATAATGAAGGTGATGAGCCTCGTTTTACACAGCCCTTGTTGTACAAATTAATTGCAAATCACCCTAACCCAAGGGAAATATATATTCAGCAATTGCTTGCCCAAGGAGCTATTGAAGCAAGTGCTGCAAAAGAATTGGAAAAGAATTTTAAACTCCTGTTGCAAGAAAAATTAGATGAGGCAAAGCAAACAGAAAAGGCAAAAATAACTTCCTTCTTGGAAGGACAATGGACGGGTTTACAAATGGCAGGAAATGAATCCTTCGATAAGTCACCCAATACAGGAGTAGAGAAAAAAGCATTTTTAGACATAGCAAAAAAAATTGCCACACTACCCAAAGACAAAAAGTTTTTCAATAAAATTCAAAAACTTTTTGACGACCGCGCGGCAATGATTACAAACGATAAATACGATTGGGCAATGGGCGAATTGATGGCATACGCAACCTTAATGAACGAAGGCTATAATGTTCGATTTAGCGGTCAAGATGTTGAAAGGGGAACATTCTCGCACCGCCACGCTGTGGTTAAAGTGGAAGATTCAGAAGAAGAATATTTACCACTCAATAATTTTGGAGCAAAAGGCAAATTAGATATCTATAATTCCTTGCTTTCAGAATATGCTGTGTTAGGATACGAATACGGATATGCAATGGCATCGCCCAATAATTTAACTATTTGGGAAGCACAGTTTGGCGATTTTTTTAATGGCGCACAAATTATTATTGATCAATTTATTACTTCTGCCGAATACAAATGGAGAAGAATGAATGGCTTGGTAATGTTATTACCACACGGCTATGAAGGTCAGGGCCCCGAACATTCGAGTGCACGTATGGAGCGCTTTTTACAACAATGTGCCGAAAATAATATTCAAGTTGTGAATACAACAACACCTGCAAATCAGTTTCACGTTTTGCGCAGACAATTAAAACACAGTTTCCGAAAACCATTGATATGCTTTACTCCTAAAAAGTTGTTGCGTTATCCAAGCTGTGTTTCAACAGCCAATGATTTTAGTTCAAGTGCTTTTCAAGAATTAATAGACGACTCTACAGCAAACAGTAAGTCGGTAAAAAAAGTGGTTTTTTGTACCGGAAAAATTTTCTATGATTTGAATGAAGCAAAAGAAAAATCGGGAGCAGATGATATAGCAATTGTACGATTGGAACAGTTGTATCCCTTTCCAATAAAGCAGGTAAACGAGGTGTTGCTAAAATATAAAAATGCAAAAGAGTATTGTTGGGTACAAGAAGAACCCGAAAACATGGGAGCTTGGGCATTTATCATTCGAATGTTTATGAAGCATATAGAAACTCAAGGAATACAATTGAAATACATTGGAAGATCGGAAGGAGCAAGCCCGGCAACAGGTTTTGCAAAATCACACGTACAACAACAACAAGCAATTATAAATAAGGTTTTTGAAAAATAAATGGTAAAAATCGATGTTAGCAATTGGATATTAGATGTTGGACTTGCTCCAATCTAATTATCCAATATCCAACATCCAATATCTAAATAAAATGGCGATAATCGAAATGAAAGTACCAAGTCCTGGCGAATCAATTACTGAAGTAGTAATTGCGCGTTGGTTAAAAAAGGACGGAGAATATGTAGAGAAAGATGAAGAAGTTGCGGAAGTAGATTCCGACAAAGCTACATTGACCATCAATGCAGAAGAATCGGGAGCAATAAAAACGCTGGCTGCAGAAGGCGATACTGTTAAGGTTGGCCAAGTTGTTTGTTCCATCGACACATCTGTAAAGGGGGAGAGTAAACCTAAGACTGAACCCAAAAAAGATGTTGCTGTTACTGCTAAAGCAGAAGCCAAACCAACAACTAACAACCAACCCCCGATAGCTATCGGGGCAAAAACTAATTACGCAAATGGAACGCCCTCACCTGCAGCTAAAAAGTTGATGGGTGAAAATAAAATTTCGGCAAACAAAGTTGTAGCAAGTGGAAAAGACGGTAGAATTACAAAGGGTGATATTTTATATACTTTATCAAATGGCTTTGATAGTTCTTCTACTTCCGGATGGGGCGGAAGCAGAGATAAAGAGCGAACAAAAATGACTCCTTTACGTAAAAAATTAGCACAACGTTTGGTTGCAGTAAAAAATGAAACGGCAATGCTCACTACTTTTAATGAAGTAGATATGAGTGCGATTTATAATTTACGCGCTAAGTATAATCCAGCAATAGAAAAGAAGTACGAAGTGAAATTGGGCTTTATGAGTTTCTTCACTAAGGCAGTTACGGAGGCATTAAATTTATATCCGGCAGTAAATGCAATGATTGATGGCGATGAAATTGTGTACCACAAATATGCTGATATAGGCATTGCAGTAAGTGCTCCTAAAGGCTTGGTTGTTCCAGTATTGCGAAACGCAGAACAAATGAGCCTAACACAAATTGAGACAGAAATAAAAAGCCTTGCAGTAAAAGCCAGAGAAAATAAAATTACCTTGGATGATATGACCGGTGGAACATTTACCATTACCAACGGAGGAGTATTTGGCTCTATGATGAGCACCCCCATCATTAATCCACCACAAAGTGCCATTTTAGGAATGCACAATGTTGTTGAGCGACCTATTGCAATAAATGGTGAAGTTGTAATTCGCCCAATGATGTATGTTGCATTATCCTACGACCATAGAATTATTGATGGTCGTGAATCTGTTGGCTTTTTAGTAAAAGTAAAAGAAATGTTGGAAAACCCAAGCAAGATGTTGTTCGGTGGAAAAGACCCGAATGAAATTGTGTTTGGATTATAAAAACGAATGAAGCTAATAGATAAAAGATGAGAAAAGGATTGTTTTATATTACAATTGCGCTGATGTTAGTTGCTGCTTGCAAGACAAAAAAGGAAACTGCCAAAACAGAAGTCGCTCCGATTGTAAAGCCTCCGTTGGATTGCAGCACTTCTGGTTTAACGTTTGCGGCTGTTCAATCAATATTTGACAAAAATTGTGTCTCCTGTCACGGTTATGGTGGAGATGCCGGTTATAATTTTTTAACTACCGCTGATATTAGGAGAGCAGCAGAAAAAGGCGAATTATTGGGAACCATAAAGTGGCATAGAGGATTTCCGAAAATGCCAGCGCAATCAGACCAATTAGACAAGGCATCCATCAACTTAATTGAATGTTGGATTGCTAATGGAATGAAGGAATAATTATTCTTTTACCAGCTTAAAAGATTTTATAATTAATTACTTGTATTAAATTTTTATCCCTATAAAACAAACGTCATCGGTTTGATCAAATCCCTTTTTCCATTGCGAAAAATTGGTTTCAATAATTTCCTTTTGCTTGTCAAGTGGTGAATTGGAAATACTACACAATAATTTTTTTAGGTTACTGCTTTTATATTTTTTACCACTTTCTCCTCCAAATTGATCGACAATACCATCACTGAAAATATATAAAGAATCGCCTTTGTACAATTGAACTTTATGAGAGGTAAACAATACAGCATTCTCAGATTTCCCAACAGGCTGTTTGTTTGGTTTAAATTCTTCAATTATTGTTTCGTTGTTTCTTATAATCCACAAAGGATTGTTTGCACCAGCCCAAATTAGTTCATTTGTGTTGGTGTTTAAGGAACATAAAGAAATATCCATTCCATCTTTCACATCACTTTCGCTTTTCGAAAACTGTTCAATAACAAATTCTCTCACTGCATCTAAAATTTTTCCAGGCTCAACAACCCCCATTTCCATTGTTGCTTTATGCAATGCATTGCTACAAACAAAACTTACCAATGCACCAGGAACACCATGTCCCGTGCAATCAGCAGCCGCAAACAAAACTAAATCGTCCGTTTTTTCCATCCAATAAAAATCGCCTGCAATGATATCTTTGGGCTGATAAATGATAAAGCTATTAGGTAATAGCTCATTCACTTTTTTAACAGAAGGAAGGATTGCTTCTTGAAGCCTTTTTGCGTAGTGTATTGAATCCATCACCTCTTTATTCTTTTCTTCAAGTTCAGTTTTCTGAATATTAATAGACTCATTTGCGGCAATTAAATCGCTTGTTCGTTCTTTAACCTTCTTCTCCAAAAATTGTTTTTGCTTTCGTAAACTGGTTTCCCTTGCTCTAATAAAAAAGAAAATAGCAGCAATAAAAACTAATGCGCATAAAACATAGAACCAATTTGTTTTCCAAAACGGAGGAACAATAGTAAATTCATATTCAAGTGGGGGTTTAGCCATAACACCAAATTCATTTTTCGCAACCACTTTTAAATTATACTTGCCGGAAGGTAGGCTAGAGTAATTAATATGATTGATACTTGAAAATGGAGACCATTTCATTTCCAACCCTTCTAATATCCAACTGTAAGTAACTTTTTCTGGAGAGTAGTGTTCAATCCCAACGAAATCAAACCCAATGGTATTTTGATCGTAGTTGAAAATAATTTTTTCTGGGATTGTGCTGTTTACTTTTGTAGAAAAAGTTATTCCTGCATTTTGCAAAGAATCTCCTTTTTGCCAATTTATTTTTTTGTAATTTAAATAAACTGTTGTTATACTTAATATTGGGGCGGTCATATTTCGTGGTAAATTATTTATGTTTATTTTGTAAAGCCCATTATTTTCTGCAGCAACATATAGTTGATTATTTCTATCTACAAATAAATTTATGCACCCTTGGCCAGAAAGAGATGTGCCATTGTCAATCTTTTCGAAAACAAAATTATCTTTTGATGGTCGAATAATTTTATTCAGTCCTTTTCCTGTCGCAATCCATACATCCCCGTTTTTATCTTCAACAACTGATAACACCTTATTGTCAAGTAATCCCTCTTTTGTTGTTAAATACCGCCACTTTTTTTTATCAACATCAAGTATCGAAATACCGCCACCTTTTGCATGACAAAACCAAAGTAGATTATATTTATCCCGAAATATTTGAGAGGTTTCAATATCAGCAAGCCCATCTTCTTTTTTAATAGCTTTAACGGAGTCGTTTTTATCCATTTTAAGAATAGCTCCATGAGTAGCGAAATACATATTGCCGTATCGATCTTCATTTATTGCGGTAATATCACGACCATATATTTTTTTATTGTTTAAACCGAAAAAGGATTTTCCATCCCATTTATTTACACCTCCGCTCAACCAGTTTCCAAACCAAATATTTCCATGCGAGTCTTCGAAACTTACTATAGGATGACAAGAGCTGTTTAGGTTGTTTGTATCAACAATATTAATTTTTTTTCCATCGAATGTGAAGATGCCTCCTATTTGATTGGAATAATTAAGTCCGAATAGGCCAATCCACAAGGTGCTTTTTCGATCCATCAAAAGGGTAGCAACAGGGGCTTTGGAAATTTTTTGCAGAGGGAGTAATGACTTAAAAGTGTTGTTTTCAAGATAAAAAAGCCCCGCAGTGTCTGTTCCGATCCAAATTTTATTATTTTTGTCTTGGGTAATTGTATTAACAACATTGTCTGTTAAACCTTGCAAAGAACCATAACGAACAATCGACTCCGATTTTAATTTAAACACGCCTCCTCCCGAAGAGCCAATCCAAACTGTATTTGATTTATCAATATATAAACTCCAATTGGTTGGATTTAGCAAGCCATTGGAGGAGCCCAATCTTAATAATGTTTTTCCATTCCATTTTTCCACTCCCCCCTTTTCCGCATGCCCTATCCATAAATTATCTTGGCTATCTATTTTTATCGGAATGGCTCGAGATAATGCCCCACCTTCATTTGTTATATATGTAAACTTTTCCCCATCGTATTTGGCAAAATTCGTGCCGTATGAAGTAAACCAAATATTTCCTTTTGAGTCCTCATCAAAGCCCCAAACCGCATTCTCGTTAAATCCGTCTTCCTTGCCATAGATTTTAAACTTCCCATTTATTATACAAATTAACTTTCCAAGATGGCTACCAACCCAAAGTCTACCCTTCTTATCCAAAAACATACTTATAACGAACCGTGGCCCTCCTTCTTTTTCTGAATAGGTTGTAAATTTCTTCCCATTATAACTGCAAAGTCCCCCACCCCATGTACCAAACCACATTGTTCCTGATGGGTCTTGAGAAATAACATAAACTCTGTTATTTGAAAGCCCTGACTTTTCATCGAGGGAAGAAAATGTTTTCCCATCAAAAATGGACACCCCACCACCATGGGTTGCGAACCAGAGTTTACCTTCTTTATCTTCAAACACACAGCGCACATCATTATTTGGTAGTCCAGATTCGGTGTTGTAATTTGTGAATGCCTTTCCATCGTATTTCGAAACACCTCCGTCACCGGTACCAAACCACATAAACCCCTTTGAATCCTTGAAAATACAATTGATATTATTTGACGCTAGGCCGTCTTTGGTGGTAATATTTTGAAATTGATATTCCTGCGAATAACTATTCACAGAAAATAAAAACAAGAACAAAAGCAATTTACATCTCATTGAAAAACGATAAATGTTTCTGCAATATAAAAAACTTTTCTCATTTAACTGCAGAATGTTCGGTATGGGAATATTAGTTCATATTGAATAAAATTAATTTTACCTTAGCGCATAACTTAAAACAATTAAGACATATTGAAACTTTTTGTAATCCCAACACCCATTGGAAATCTTCAAGATATTACGCTTAGAGCGCTAAGCATATTAAAAGAAGTGGATCTTATATTGGCAGAAGATACGCGTACAACGGGGAACTTATTGCGTCATTTTCAAATAGAAAAAAAATTAATTGCACACCATTTACACAACGAACATAAAACAGTTGCTGCCATTGTTGATCGAATTAAAAATGGCGAGAAGATTGCCCTGGTAAGCGATGCGGGAACACCTGCCATTTCCGATCCGGGATTCTTATTGGTTCGTGAGTGTATAAAAAATGATATTGAAGTAGATTGTTTACCCGGTGCAACGGCTTTTGTTCCCGCTTTGGTAAATTCGGGATTGCCTTGTGAACGCTTTATTTTTGAAGGCTTTTTACCACAAAAAAAAGGAAGGCAAACAAAACTAAAATCATTAGCAGAAGTAGATTGTACTATGATTTTTTATGAATCACCACACCGATTATTAAAAGCCTTAAACGAGTTTATAGCTATATTTGGTTCGGATAGAAGAGCAAGTGTTTCAAGGGAATTGACAAAAATGTTTGAAGAAACAAAACGTGGGAGCTTAGAGGAAATCAATGCCTATTTCAGCGATAAACAAATAAAGGGCGAAATTGTAATTGTTGTTGAAGGGAAAAATTAAGTATATAAACACTATGATACCAATAACCGATAAAACAGGCGCACCTCCGGGAACATTGATTTATTCGGGCGAAGAGAGAGACGAGCAAGTAAAAATAACACTGATAGAGTACGATGAAAAAGATTTTTTTGAGAAAGATTTCTTTGGCATTGATGAGTGTATGGCTCACGTAAATCCTTCTATGGTAAAATGGATTAATGTAGATGGCATTCATAAAATTGAGACCGTTGAAAAAATCGGGAAATTATTTAATATTCACCCTCTAACCTTAGAGGATATAGTAAGTACAGCACAACGTCCAAAGTTTGAAGATTATGATGATTATCTATTCTCCATCATGAAAATGATTTATTATGATGATGAAATACACTCTGAGCAACTTTGTGTTATCCTATTAAACGACAATACTGTTATTTCATTTCAAGAAGCTCACGGAGGAGATGCCTTTGATATTATTCGCAATAGAATTCGCCAAAATAAAGGGAGAATAAGAAAATGCAAAGCCGATTATTTGTGTTATGCGCTCATTGATGCAGTTGTAGATTGTTATTTTGATGTCCTTGAAAAAATTGGCGACAAAATAGAATTATTGGAAGATGAATTAGCAAATGAACCTTCTCGAAAAATCATCAATGAATTACATCATTTAAAACGCGAAATGATTTTTTTGCGAAAAGCTGTTTGGCCTATGCGAGAGCTAATTAATAATCTTGAAAAAAGTGAAAGTGATTTAATTAATGACTCAACAAGTGTATACCTTCGTGACGTACATGATCATACCATAAGAGTAATTGATACAGTAGAAACTTTTCGAGATTTGCTTTCGGGTATGATGGATATTTATTTATCGAGTGTGAGCAATAAAATGAACGAAGTAATGAAGGTGCTTACCATCATTTCTACCATTTTTATTCCTGTAACATTTATTGCCGGGGTATATGGAATGAACTTTGACTTTATGCCCGAACTGCATTCCAAGTGGGGATATATTGGCACTTGGGCTGTTATGATAACAGTAATGCTTTGTTTGGTTATTTATTTTAAAAGAAAAAAGTGGTTTTAATTGCCCTGCATTTCTTAACAGAAATTAACGTAAAAAAACAGCTATTTATTCGTAAATTCGCACGAATAGAAAAACAATAAATACAAAAAATTATGAAAAAGTTATTCTCAACTATTATTCTTATTAGTTGTTCTATTGTGTTTGCTCAAGCGCAACAAGCAGCCCCATTGGCTAAAACAAAGGAACAAGCAAAAGAAGATTCTTTGTACAATAACAAAGATGCAAATGGCCAGAAAACCGGACCCTGGAAAGAAAAAATAGGCTCAATTACTTTTGAAGGAAGGTATTTGAACAATGTTAAAAATGGCGTTTGGCGATCGTACCAAGAAGATAAAACATTGCTGTCCGTTGAAGAATTTGTTTTTGGTAAACGCGATGGTATTAGCTTAGATATTAAAAACAATGGCTATATTTCAAAAGAGGCATATTATAAAAATGATTTATTGGAAGGCAAATTAAGGCGATTCAATAGCAGTGGTAAAGTTGAGCAAGAGGCTATGTATAAAGCCGGCAAATTGAATGGTACTAAAAAAGTATATTACCAATCGAATAAGTTACAAGAAGAATCTTTTTACATTAATGACAAAAGAGACGGTGTTACTTTTTGGTATTACGAGGAAGGAAAACCATCTATTGAATACACCTACAAATTAGGCAATTTAGAAGGGGTTCAAAAATCATTTTACAAGGATGGTTCGCTTGAAACAGAAACTACCTACAAAAACAATATGATGGAAGGCCTTTACAGAGAGTTTTTCGAAGACGGCAAAACAGTAAAATTGCAAGGACAATATGTAAAGGATAAAAAAGAAGGCGCTTGGAAGGAGTTTTCGAAAGAAGGAAAAGCTACAAAAACAGAAAAGTACAAAAATGATGTACTTACAAAATAAGACGAAATAGCAATGAGCATCACAAAAGAACAAGTTTTAGAGGCATTAAAAAATGTTGATGATCCTGATTTAAAGAAGGACATTGTTACCTTGGGTATGGTAAAAGACGTAGTGGTGAATGAAAAAAATGTTTCTTTCACGGTAGTTTTAACCACACCTGCCTGCCCAATGAAGGAAATGATTCATAAGGCTTGTAAAAATGCAATCATTCATTTTGTAGACAAGGAAGCGCAAGTAAATGTAACAATGACTGCCGATGTAACTTCTCGTAGAGGAGACGATCGTCCGGTACTTCCACAGGTTAAAAACATTGTTGCCATTGCTTCCGGTAAAGGAGGCGTTGGCAAATCCACCGTTGCTTCTAATTTGGCAGTGGCGTTAGCACTACAAGGAGCAAAAGTAGGCTTGGTAGATGCGGATATATACGGTCCGTCTATGCCAATTATGTTTGATGTTGTTAATGAAAGACCGGGTCTTAAAAAAGTAGGTGAACAAAGTTTGTTAATTCCGGTTGAAAGCTATGGTGTTAAATTATTATCCATTGGTTTTTTTACCGATACATCGCAAGCAATTGTTTGGCGTGGACCTATGGCCTCTAAAGCCCTGAATCAACTTTTTAGAGATGCCGACTGGGGAGAGTTGGATTACTTATTAATTGACCTTCCTCCGGGCACAGGAGATATTCATTTGTCATTGGTGCAGTTGGCTCCATTAACAGGAGTTATTGTAGTAAGCACCCCTCAAGCAGTTGCATTAGCAGATGCTCAAAAAGGAGTAGCAATGTTTCAAATGCCTCAGTTCAATGTTCCTATTTTAGGCATAGTAGAAAATATGGCCTATTTTACTCCTGCTGAATTGCCGGATAATAAATACTATATTTTTGGGAAAGATGGCGCAAAAAATTTAGCCGAAAAACTTCAGGTTCCTTTGCTGGGTGAAATTCCTTTGGTACAAAGTATTTGTGAAGCGGGTGATGTTGGTCGTCCTGCCGTACTGCAAGAAGGAACACCTCAATCAAAAGCATTTAAGGAATTAGCAAGTTCTGTTGCTCAGCAAATCGCTATCAAAAATGCAGAAAAAGAAATTCAACAAGTAGTGGCCTAGTTTTAAATTATTACATTTACTTTATCAACAATAACAATACGTGATTACCGACAAAATAATTATTCAAAAGGTAGAGGATGCCATTGCCCAATTAAGGCCGTTTTTAGAGGCTGATGGGGGCGATATGACCTTGGTTGAAATCACGGATGACTATATAGTAAAAGTAAAATTACACGGTGCTTGTCGTTCTTGCAGTATGAGCATAATGACCTTAAAAGCGGGAATCGAAGAATCTGTTAGACGCGCTGTCCCAGAAATTAAATCGGTTGAAGCCATCAGCATCACCGAAGAAGCCATTTCCTAAAAGAAATACAAAGTGAAAAACTTTGCGAAAATATTTTTTGTAACACTCCTAGTTTTCTTTTCATACTCCTGTAATCCCAATCTTGATATCCCCACACCCTCTTCCGGTTCAGCCGATTTTACAACAACAGTAGCTTTAGGTGGAGGTTATTTATGTGGCTACCAAAATGGCGCACTAAGTAAAAGCGGACAAGAAAAATGCATTGCCAATTTACTTGCCGAACAATTTAAATTACTTGGTGGAGAATCATTTGAACAGCCATATATGCCCGATGACATTGGCTTAGGGTTAAATTCTCGTCCTTGGGAAAGCGTATATGTTTCAGCATCCTACTTGGGCTACAAAACAGATTGTGAAGGAGTAACAAGTCTCTCTCCTTTAAAGAAATTGATGAGCGCATCCGATGCAAACCCTTATTTACAAGCTGCCGCTGGCACAAATAAAAATTATGCTGTACCCTTTGTAACAACAACCGATATTAGCAATGTCGCCATTCAGAATGTATATTATAATCGTATTTCTAAAAATTTAGGAGTAGCGAATCTGTTAACCGAAGCAAATAATACAGCGCACACTTTTTCAATTATGTGGCTAGGAATGGAAGACATATATGAATATGCCCGTTTTGGTGGCTATAACAAAACAATTCCTACAACCTCTACTTTTGCTACAAACATTGACAATATTGTAAACACACTTACTTCCACCGGGAAAACAAAAGGAGTAATAGCAAGTATTCCCGATATAGAATATTTCCCCTATTACAGATACGTTGACCCTCATTCGGTAGACTTAGACCAGCATTTATGCGACAGTTTAAACCAAGCAACAGGAAACATATTCAATTACAAGGTTGGGAAGAATGGCTTTGCTATTGAATACCCGAAACAATCAGGAATGTACCGACAAATGACCACCTATGAATGTGTATTGCTAAACGTTCCTTCCGATTCATTGAAATGTTATAAAATGGGTGTTTTTTATGGTATGCCCGATAGGTATGTACTTGATTCAATGGAATTGCAAACAATTAAAACTGCCATAAGAGAATACAATGTGGAAATTAAAAAAGTAGCTGAGAGGTACGGTATTGCTTTTGTCGATGTAAGCGATTTTTATCAACAATTACAATCAGGAATTTTATACAATGGCGTTAGTTTCACCAATACATTTATAAGCGGAGGTTTTTTTAGTTTGGACGGATTTTACCCAAATCAAAAGGGCTATTCAATGCTTTCAAATGAATTTGTAAAAGCTATTAATTTAAAATACGGAGCCTCTGTCCCAACGGTGAATTGCAAAGATTGTGATGGAATAAAATTCCCTTAAAAAACACCGCTTGCAATTCGCTTTACAGCATCCGATTTACCCATTGTATAATAGTGTAAACAAGGTACTCCAAACTTAATTAACTCTTTCGATTGTTGTATCGACCACTCAATACCAATCTCTTTGCACTGTTCATCCGTTTTTGCTTTTTCAAATGCTTCGGCCAAGGCCACAGGAATATCAATATGGAAAAATTTTGGCAAGGCAATTACTTGCTTTTTTAATGTAATTGGTTTTAAACCTGGAATTATAGGAACCGTAATCCCCATCTCACGGCAGGCTTTTACAAAAGCGAAAAATTTCTCGTTATCATAAAACAATTGCGTTACAACATAATCAGCTCCTGCATCCACTTTCGCTTTTAAGTTTCTTAAATCGTGGTTGATGTTGGGTGCTTCAAAATGTTTCTCAGGATATCCTGCCACTCCAATACAGTACTCCGTAGGAGCCGCCTGCCCAATCTCTTCGTCTTGATAAGCGCCTTTGTTTAACTCCACAATTTGCTTTACCAAATCCACCGCATATTTATTTCCATCAGGTTCCGGCACAAAAGTAGGCTCTGTTTTAATAGGGTCTCCGCGCAATGCAAGTACATTATCAATCCCTAAAAACTGCAAATCAATCAGCGCATTTTCTGTTTCTTCCTTAGTAAAACCTCCACAAATAAGATGCGGTACAGCATCAGTTTTATATTTATTCATCAATGCGGCACAAATTCCTACTGTTCCCGGACGTTTACGAATGGATACTTTTTCAAGATAACCACCGTCTCTTTTTTTGTAAACGTATTCTTCGCGGTGATAGGTAACATTAATAAACTTAGGCTTAAACTCCATCAATGGATCAATTCCTTCATAAATAGAATGAATGCTTTTTCCTTTTAAAGGAGGAAGTATTTCAAATGAAAACAAAGTTGACTTTGCTTCCTTAATATGATCAATAACTTTCACAAGAATCAGAATTTAGGATGCAAAAATAATCTAAAACAAATGAATATCAATCACATAATTATTTATATTTGAAAAGGACGATTATATTTAATGGGTAGATTATAAAATTGACAGTATAAAAAATGAGTTTGAAAGTTAGGATTGGAATATCACTATTTATTCTCTTTTTCCAAGTATCCTTCGCTCAAGTATATAAATTTAAACACCTCACCATTGATAATGGGCTTTCGCAAAACACAGTAAATTGCATTGCACAAGACAAAACAGGCTTTATATGGATAGGAACGCAAAGTGGACTTAATCGCTATGATGGATACGAATGCAAAATTTATTTGAATGAAAAAAATAATAAAAATTCCATTTCTCATAACTCCATTCGTTGCATATATATCGATTCGGATGATATATGTTGGATAGGTACAGCCGATGGGCTTAATCGATTTAATCCAATTACAAGCAGTTTTAAACGCTACTATTCCGATACATTGGACGCTACGACAATTTCATCGAGTACCATAAACTCTATTGTTGAAGGCAATGATGGCTTGTTATACATTTCTACATTTGGAGGAGGCGTGAATGTTTTTAATCGAAAAACAGAGAAATTTGTACACCTGCTGGAACCAAACTCCAAGCAACCACTATTTGATGCTACCATTCGAAAAATAGTGAAAGACAAAAGTGGGAATTTATGGTTTTCGAGTTTCAACAAAGGAGTTGCACAATACAACCTTAAAACCAAACAGCTAAAACAATACACGGGCGATGGGACTTATGGAAAAAATCAGCTCAACTATTATACAGCCAAAACGCTGTTTGTGGATAAAAGTGGTTTGGTTTGGGTTAGCTGTTGGTCGGCAGGAGTTAATGTAATTAACCCCACAACTGGGAGAGTTTATTCCAGTGCAGATACAAGTTGTTTTTTACGCAACCTAAAGGTGGGTCTTGTTTGGTCATTTACAGAAGATAAGTTAGGAAATATTTGGTTAGCAACAGCCGAAGAAGGAGTGGTTATTTTTGACCCTAAAACAGGTAGCGTTAGAAAAAATAAAAATGATCCTGATAACCAAAACACATTGAGCGACAATAATGCTTGGTCTCTGTTTGAAGATAAAAGCGGGGTTATATGGGTAGGAACTTGGCGAGGCGGGGTAAATATTTTTGACCCAAAAACACTGCGGTTTAAGCATTACAAAAGCGACAAGAATAATCCTTCCGGCTTAAATAATAATTTCACTTGGTATTTTCATCCCTCGCGTTCAGGTAAAATGTATGTAGGAACTTCTGCCTCCGTTAGCATATTTGATCCCAATAAACAAACATTTACTTCACTGCCTTATGATGAAAGTATTTACGACTCACCTAAACACAACTCGATTATTTCGGCAATATGTGAAGATTACGATGGCACTTTATGGATGGGCTCAAATGGTGCCGGAGTGTACCATTATAATTTTACTACTGGTAAATATAAACGTTATCCTGTAGGAAATGACAGCACTCATATTTCATCGGAAACTGCCACTTCTTTTTTATTGGACAGTAAAAATAACTTTTGGCTTGGCTTATTTGGAGGAGGGCTAAATAAATACAATCGCAGCACCGATACATTTAAATGGTTTATAAATAATCCTTCCGATAAAAAATCAATTTCTAACAACAGTATACTTTGTATGTTGGAGCGAAAGGATGGTAAAATTTGGATTGGCACAAGCTATGGCTTAAACCTTTTTGACCCTATTAAAGAACATTTTATCTGTTACAATAACGACACAGCAAACCAATATTCTATCAGCAACGATGAAGTGTTGGGACTGGTGTACGACATTTATGGAAAACTTTGGGTAGGAACGGGCGAAGGCTTAAACTATTTTGACGAAACCAACCAACGCTTTTACAGCTATGGAAAAAAGGATGGATTCCCGAACGATCAAATTAATGGTTTGGCTACCGACAAAAATGGCAATATGTGGTGCTCATCCGATTTAGGGATATTTTGTTTTGACCCTGCAACAAAAAAAGTAAAATCGTATGATGTGACAGATGGTTTGCAAAGCAATGAATTTAATGCCTTAGCATATGCCACAGCTTTAAACGGAGAAATATATTTTGGAGGTTATAATGGTTTTAATTGCTTTTTGCCTGAAACTATAAAAGACAATACTGAAAAACCGAATGTAGTGTTTACAGGGTTTACCGTCTTAAATAAAAAGTATGAATTAACAAACGAGATTGCTTTCACTAAAGTGATTGACTTAACCTATAAGGATTACTTTTTCTCCTTCAGTTTTGCGGGATTAGAATACTCTAATTCCTTAAAGAATAGGTATAAATACAAGCTTGAAAACTTTAATGAAGACTGGATTCAAATTGGCAATACACACTCCTTAACCTTTACCAATCTCGATCCGGGAGAATATACCTTGAAAATAAAAGCAGCAAACAACGATGGTGTTTGGAATGAGACAGCAGCCGAAATAAAAATAAATATCAGTACGCCTTTTTGGCGAACAAAATGGTTTTATGCTTTGTGTATACTTATTTTAATAAGTTCAATCTATTTATTTATCCGTTACCGTGAAAAAAAGTTAGTACAAGAAAAAAAATTATTAGAGGATAAAGTAGAAGAGCGAACCGTTGAACTCAGAGACGAAAAGTTGAAAGTTGAAATGGCACACAAAGACATAAAGGATAGTATCAATTATGCCAAGCGAATACAAGAAGCCATCTTGCCTCACAGCGAAGAAATTGTTCGGTCTTTACCTACTTCCTTTATTTTATTTCAACCGAAAGATGTAGTGAGTGGTGATTTTTATTGGTTTGCAACAGCAGGAAATAAAGTGCTCATTGCTGCAGCCGATTTTACAGGACACGGAGTACCTGGCGCATTGATGAGTATGGTAGGAAACACCTTATTAAACGAAATTGTAAAACAAAAAGGAATAACCGAACCGGCAGAAATTCTCAATAACCTTCATATAGGTGTACGTCAAGCCCTGCGACAAGATAAACATTATGCCGAAACACGCGATGGAATGGACATTGCGCTGTGCTGCATCACTGATGGAAAAACAGTTGAGTATGCAGGTGCAAACAGGTCGTTTTTATACATTGATAAAGAAGGTGTGAAAGAAATTAAAGCCAATAAATTTCCTATTGGTGGATTACAGCAGGACGAGGAGAGAAAATTCACCAACCATTCAATGGCACTTGAAAAAGGCGATATGTTTTATTTGTTTTCCGATGGTTATGCCGATCAATTTGGTGGTGATAAGGGAAAGAAATTTATGGTTAAAAATTTTCACAAACTGCTACTTTCAGTTTCTATAAAAAATATGGAAGAGCAAAAAATAATTCTCGGTGAGGCTATTAATAATTGGAAAGAAGGTTATGAGCAGATAGATGATATTTTGGTTATTGGGGTGAAAATGTAGCTTTATTAAAACTACAGAGTCTTACTCTTGATTCTTATCTCTTGCGTCTTGATTCTTGAACTATTTCTTAAACACCAAATAAACCAAAGAATTAAAAAAGCCCCGACTCAATAATTATTAAGACGGGGCTTTTTTATCAGTACTAAATTGTATTACTCAACAATTAATTTCTTTGTTATTTTAGCATCGTTGGTAGTAAGTGTGTAATAATAAACACCAGATGGTAATGTGTTTAAATTAAATTCCACTTTGTGTTTTCCTGCTGCTTGTTGATTTTGTTTAATGGATGCAACTTGTTTTCCAAGTATATCTACAATAACAATTTCAATATTTGATGTAACGGGTATTTCATAACTGATAGTGGTTATTCCCTTTGTAGGATTAGGAATATTTTGAAACAAACTTACTCCGTTAGAAACAGACTCATTTATACCAACAACTGCTGAGGTTAACATAAAACTAATACCGTGATGCTCATATTGAAATGGTGTAGTCCAAGCCCAAGTAGGCAAAAAATAACCATCCCAGCCATTTCCATTCATATTGTATCTTACATCCGTAGGAACTGAATAAGAGCAATTCATATCCGAAGTTTTATCTGAAACCGTGCCGTAATAAATTGGGTCTGTGCCCGCACCATTTTCTTCGGAAGAATATAAATAAAAGCCATTTTTTCCTTGTATAGAATCGGCAATGGTATAGGTATAGCCTGGCTTGAATGTAACAACTGCACCAATTCTCTTTCCATTCGTTTGCTGAGGTACACCGGCAACTGCCATTAAAATTTCATTGTAAAAATTGGAGGAGTCAGCCTCGGTTAACAAATAAGTAATTGTTCCTATAACTTGCGATGCTGCAATGGTATTGGTTTGATATATATAATCAATATCTTGATATGTTTCTGTACCGCCCAAATCAAAGGTTTTAGTATCGTCACCTTTAATAATTTTTATCTCCAATGTATCGACAATGTTCGAAGCAGTTGTTCTCAAATAACCATATCCAATTGCCAAAGAATCTAAAGTATATGAACTAAACTTATTCAACCAAGGGTCGGGCATATTTTTAGGGTCTAATAAAGTAGCTGCTTTATGAAAATTAGGATAGGCAATTGCTCCTCCTTGATAGAAACCCGAACGAATTGCAGAATCAGGAAACAACAACATAAAAGCTCCTGAAGCTATTCCGCCATTTACAACATCTAATTGTGCCGCATAATTTAACCAACGCGATTCTGTGCTATTTGTTTTAAAGGCATTTGTGCGTGTTTTTACCTTCGTATTTTTAGTTGTATTTAACGTATTGTTTACGGCTTCGCGAGGAGCAACTAAATTGCTTTTCTGTTGCGCAGTAACGGCCATTGAACTTACTATAAGTAAGCCAAGTGTAATTTGGGAGATTGTTTTCATAACATTTTGTTTTTGTACTACAAATGTAGCGAATAAATCAGCCTTAAGCAAACACCTCCTCGTAACTCTCTATCGGAGGGCAAGAGCAAATTAAATTTCTATCACCGTGAGCATTATCAACACGTGCAACACTTGGCCAAAACTTCATATCTTTTACCCATTTCAAAGGATACACAGCCTTCTCACGGGAATAGTTGTGCTTCCAATCACTGCTAATCACCGACTTTGCAGTATGTGGTGCATTCTTAATTACATTATCCTCTTTATCAGCTTTGCCTGAAATTATTTCATCAATTTCGTTTTTGATAGAAATCATTGCTGAGCAAAATTTATCCAACTCTTCCTTACTTTCACTTTCCGTTGGCTCTACCATTAATGTATCGTGTACAGGGAAAGATACTGTTGGTGCGTGAAATCCATAATCCATTAATCGTTTAGCAATATCCCCTACTTCAACTCCCGCCTGACGTTTAAACTCAACGCAATCCAAAATCATTTCGTGCGCACAACGACCATTTTTACCACTGTATAAAGTTGGGTAATGTCCTTTTAATGATTCCTTTATGTAGTTGGCATTTAATATCGCCATTTTTGTTGCTTCGGTAACACCTTCACCACCCAGCATTTTTATATAACCGTAGGAAACAAGCAATATTAAAGCGCTTCCAAATGGTGCAGCCGATACGGCACTTATCCCTTTTTCGCCACCTGTTTTTACTAGTGTATGCGAAGGTAAAAAGGGGACTAATTGTTTTGCAACGCCAATAGGTCCCATTCCCGGTCCACCTCCACCGTGTGGAATTGCAAAGGTTTTGTGTAAATTTAAATGGCATACATCCGCTCCAATATTTCCCGGACTTGTTAATCCAACTTGCGCATTCATATTAGCTCCATCCATATATACCTGTCCACCATTTTCGTGAATGATGTTGGTAATTTCAATAATACTCTCTTCGTAAACACCGTGCGTACTAGGATATGTAACCATTAAACAAGCTAAGTTGTCTTTGTGTTTAACAGCTTTCTCGCGCATATCATTCACATCAATATTTCCCTTTTCATCGCATTTAACCAACACAATTTGCAATCCACACATTGCTGCACTGGCAGGATTTGTACCGTGTGCTGAAGTTGGTATCAAAGCAACATTTCTGTGCGAATCGCCACGCGATTGGTGGTATGCTTGTATCACCAACAATCCTGCATATTCGCCTTGAGCACCACTGTTGGGTTGAAAACTCATTTTAGCAAAACCTGTTATTTCGCTTAATGATTTATCCAATTCGTCAATCATTTCAATATATCCTTGTGCTTGTTCAAGCGGAACAAAAGGGTGAATGTTTGCAAATTCAGGCCAAGTAATAGGATACAATTCCGATGCTGCATTCAATTTCATTGTGCAAGAGCCCAGAGAAATCATTGAGTGAGTCAAGGAAAGGTCTTTATTCTCTAAACGTTTAATATAACGCATCATTTCTGTTTCGGAATGATAGCTGTTGAAAACAGGATGTGTTAAATAAGATGACGTACGATTAGCCGATGATTTTTCAATTACAGAAGCTTGTTTTCTTAGTTGGTCTTCGCTTACTTTCACAACAGGTTTTTTTGCTGCGTGAGCAAATATTTCCAACATACAATTTAAATCGGCAACATCGGTAGTTTGATCCACACTTATACATAAATTATATGCATCAATGTAGCGAAAGTTAATGTGTGCACTTATTGCCAATGTATGAATTAACGTTTCTGAAACTTCCTTTGGAACTGTTACGTGAATGGTATCAAAATAAACATCGTTGTTTATAGTGTAACCTAATTTTTTTAGTTCGCCTGCTAACAGTCCTGCAGTTGCGTGTACTTGTTGCGCTATTCCTTTTATTCCATTCGGTCCGTGATACACTGCATACATACTTGCCATTATCGCTAAGAGCGCTTGTGCTGTACAAATATTGGATGTTGCCTTATCTCTACGAATATGTTGTTCACGCGTTTGCAAAGCCATTCTCAATGCAGGATTTCCTTGCACATCAACAGAAACACCGATGATTCGTCCTGGCAAAATTCTTTTATAGTCTTCCCTACATGCAAAAAATGCAGCGTGCGGACCGCCATATCCCATCGGAACACCAAAGCGTTGTGAATTACCAAACACAACATCTGCGCCCCACTCTCCGGGAGGTGTAAGCAAAACCAAACTTAAAATGTCTGCAGCAACGGCAATTGCAATTCCGCTGGCTTTTGCTTTTTTAACAAAATCAGCATAATTGTGAACACATCCATTTGTAGCGGGATATTGCAACAAGGCTCCATATACTTTTTCAGATAAAGCAGCCGTTTTAAAATCACCAATTACCAATTCTATTCCCAGTGGTGTACTTCTTGTCTTAAGCAAATCAATTGTTTGAGGATAGCACTCATCTGAAACAAAAAACACATTGCATCCGTTTTTTGCAGCTTCACGCGAACGATTACTAAACAACATTGCCATTGCTTCGGCAGCAGCTGTAGCTTCGTCCAATAAAGATGCATTCGCAATTTCCATTCCTGTTAAGTCCAGTATCATTGTTTGAAAATTAAGCAAGGCTTCTAATCTTCCTTGCGAAATCTCAGCTTGATAGGGCGTATAGGCTGTATACCAACCCGGATTTTCTAAAATATTGCGCTGAATAACCGGTGGAACAATTGTATTGTTGTAACCCAAACCAATGTAGGATTTAAAAATTTTGTTTTTTGCACCCAAGGCACGCAAGTGCTTGTGGTACCCATATTCACTCATTCCTTGAGGCAAATTAAGAGGCTTCTTTAAGCGAATGGCAGAAGGAATCGTTTGGTCAATTAATTCATCAACAGAGCTTGCTCCAATTTTTTGAAGCATTGAAGTAACATCGTTTTTTCTCGGACCATTGTGCCGATTCACAAAAATATCAGTAGTCATAATTATGGTTTTTTTTAAAGGATAACAAAGATAATAAATATTGGTTTATTTTGCTCCCCAAAATGATAGCGCCATTTACTATATTTGTAAATAATTTAGTGATGTTAAGGAAAACAATATATATATCGTTGGTGTTCTTGCTTGGAGCTTTAAGCCTTCACGCTCAGGATAGTATACTGTTTATGAGCGGAAGAATGGATTACGGAGCCATTGTAGATACTAGTGGACCGGAGGTTAAATATAACTATAAAGATAAAAAAGGGAGACTGCAACTGGCCGAAATTGAAAAAGAAAGAATTTTTTCCATCATATACAGTGGGGGACAAGAAGTAGTTTTATACCAACAGGACACTGCTGGTGGCGATGATTTTACTGAATTGGAAATGCGCTATTTTATTTTAGGTGAACAGGATGCCGATAAAGGGTACAAATCACCTATAGCTACTGTAGGAGCTGTTGCTGCCGGAGTTGGAGGAGGCTTAATGGCAAGTCTGATTTTTACTCCATTAATTCCCGCAGCTTATGCTGTAATTGCAGGTTCGAGATGGATAAAAGTGAAGCGAAAAACAGTTACGAGACAAGATGCTTTAAAAGAGCAAGCTTATTTACTTGGTTACGAAAGAGTTGCTAGGGGTAAGCGGGTGCAAAATGTGTTGAAAGGTGCCGGTGCCGGACTTGTTGCAGGATTGGCTACTTATTTAATTTTCTTTAACGAAACTAAATGACCTTTGTTCGAAAGGTTATTGACTTTTTTCTGTTTGGTAATATTTTCATTGCATTTTGCGCAGCCGCTTTGGTTCAGTCTACGGCATTGCAATTGGATATAAAAAATCAATTGGTTCAATATACATTATTGACATTTTTTGCCACCCTATTTCTTTACAATCTGCAACGCATATTTTACACATCGCATACTAAAGACACGAGCCTGAACTCAATTAGAAGAAAGTGGATATTTGAAAATCAACTTACAATAAAGAGCTTATCAACAATAGGTTTTATGGGCGCTTCTGCCATTTTTATCTATTACTTTAAGCATCTTTTTATTTACCTACTTCCACTCTTGCTTCTTTCTTTGGGGTATTTTTTTCCGATGGTAAAATTGCGTAAAAATGGATGGTTTAAGTTAATAACCTTGGTGTTTGTTTGGACTATGATAACAGCAGTAATGCCCATTGTATTAAATGATGGGTATTTATTTTCATTTAAAAGTATGACACATATAACAGCCCGATTTTTCTTTATGGTGGGCATCTGTTTACCCTTTGATATAAGAGATATTCGTATTGATTCTAAAGAAAATATTTCTACGCTCCCCCAAGTGCTTGGTGAAAAAAAAACGCGTTTAATTGCATTTGCTTTTATGCTGCAATATGTATTGTTGATACTTGTTGAATATATGATTGGTGTATTTAAAATAGAGACTGCCATTGCTCTTCTGATAGCATCTATAATAAATATAACGCTTGTACTGATGAGTAATTCAAAGCGCAGCGAATATTTTTATAGTGCCGCACTAGACGGCACAATGTTTGTACAATGGCTGTTATTGATCATTTTTGAAAACTATATGTAGAAAATTATTTCGAGTTCAATAATGCTTGTTCAATGTCCGAAACAATATCATATATATTTTCTAGCCCCACTGAAATGCGCACCAGTCCGGGAGTTATGCCTACCGCAAGGCGCTCTTCCTCTGTTAGTTTTGCGTGAGTAGTTGATGCCGGATGCGTAGCAATGGTTCTTGTATCGCCCAAGTTTGCAGTAAGGGAACACATCTGTAGTGCATCTAAAAATTTACGACCGCTGTTTATTCCACCTACCATTTCAAAGGAAACAATCCCACCGCCCAAACTCATTTGCCTTTTTGCAATGGCGAATTGAGGATGTGAAGGAAGTAAAGGGTATTTAAGTTTTTCTACTGCTGCATTTTTTTCCAAAGCAGTAGCTAATTGCAATGCATTTTGGGAGTGGCGTTCCATTCTAACAGCCAATGTTTCCAAACTTTTTGAAAGTGTCCACGCATTGAAGGGTGAAAGTGAAGGTCCGGTACTTCTGCAAAAAGTATAAATTTCCTTTATCAATTCTTTTTTACCCACAACAATTCCTCCTAACACACGCCCTTGCCCATCAATGTATTTTGTAGCCGAATGCGTTACTAAATGGGCACCAAACTCAATAGGCCTTTGTATATAAGGTGTAGCAAAACAATTATCCACATTTAAAATTAAACTATGCTTGTTTGCTAATTTACCCAACCATTCCAAATCAATAATATCGAGTCCCGGGTTGGAAGGCGTTTCCACAAAAATCATTTTTGTGTTCTTCTGAATCAACTGTTCCCAACTTTCGGGCTTATTTATGTAAGCATAAGTATGTTCAATATTCCATTTCGGCAACAACTTTGTCAGTACAGTATGTGTAGAACCAAAAATAGAACTCGCGGCAAGTATGTGGTCGCCACTTTTTAGCAAAGCCATAAAACTTGCGAAAATGGCCGCCATTCCCGATGCTGTTGCATAGCCTGCTTCAGCACCCTCAAGCAAACACATTTTATCTACAAATTCTGTGCTGTTGGGATTGGTAAATCTACTGTAAATATTTCCCTCTAATTCATCTGCAAACATTGCACGCATTTGTTCAGCATCGTCAAAAGTAAAACTGGAAGTTAAATACATTGGCACCGAATGCTCCCTGTTTGTAGTACGTTCAGCTTGTGTGCGTATTGCATTTGTTTCGAATTTTTTCATTTTATTCTTATTCATTAACAGTAACTTTATAGGAAATGTTTGCTCCTGCCAACTCCAATGTTTTTGAAACCGAACAATATTTATCCATTGAAAGTTGAACCGCTCGTTCAGCTTTATCAATATCCACTTTCCCTTTTAATTTAAAATGCACCACAACTGTTTTCCATAATGAAGGCTCCTTTCCTGCTTCACGCTCGCCTTCAATACTAATTTCAAAATCGTCAATTACTTGTTTTTGCTTTTTAAGTATTATCACAATGTCTATGGCGCTGCAACCTCCCAAGCCCATTAAGAGCATTTGCATAGGGCGAACACCTTTATTATGACCGCCTATATTTTCACCGGCATCCATGTGTACAACATTTCCGGTTTCACTTTTGGCTTCAAAGTGAAAAGCATCGTCTAAACGTTTCAATTCTATTTTCATAACGTATTTCTATGTTTCAAAGGTAAACAATTGGTACAAATTTGTTTAGTTTTGTAAAGCAAAAAACAAAATGGGCAAACATTTTTTTATATCGCAGCAAACTTTTAAACTCGAAAACGGAATCAACTTGCCGAGTATTGATATTGCATATCATACTTATGGATATTTAAACTCCGAAAAAAGTAATGTGATTTGGTTTTGCCACGCACTTACTGCAAACAGTGATGTTTTAGATTGGTGGAACACATTGGTAGGCGAAGGAAAAAAATACGACCCTGCAAATTATTTTATTGTTTGTGCCAACATTATTGGTTCGTGTTATGGTTCATCCGGACCATTAACAATAAACCCTGAAACTAAAAAAAACTATTTCAGTTCCTTTCCCAATGTAACTATTCGCGATATGGTGCAAGCACATATTTTACTTCGCAAACACTTAGGGATAGAAAAGATTGATACTCTATTGGGCGGTTCAATGGGTGGATATCAAGCATTGGAATGGGTATTGACAGAACCAAGTATTTTTGATAAAATGGTTTTGGTAGCTACTTCTGCAAAGGAATCGGCTTGGGGAATTGCCATACACACAGCACAACGATTGGCAATTGAAACGGATGCTTCTTGGAAAGACGAAACAGAAAATGCAGGCGCAAAGGGCTTAAAAACAGCCCGTGCAATTGGAATGCTAAGCTACCGAAATTATGAAGCATTTGTAAAAACACAAAGCGATGATGAACATAAGCTGGATGATTACAAAGCAAGTTCATATATTCATTACCAGGGTGACAAATTAGTGAAGCGCTTTAATGCATTTACTTATTGGTTGCTGACCAAAGCGATGGATTCACATAACATTGCTCGCAATAGCGGAAATATAGAAACTGTTTTAAAAAGTATAAAAACCAAAACGCTCATTATTGGTATCTCTAGTGATATACTTTGTCCTATTGCTGAACAGAAAATTTTAGCTAAAGATATCCCCAATGCTCGTTTCGTTGAAATAGATTCGCCTTACGGACACGATGGTTTTTTAATTGAAGGGGAGCAGATAGGTAAGTGCATCAGTGAGTTTGAAATTCACTAATTTCTGCCAGGTAATAATTTATCTAATCAAGGTTACAGTTCCAACCTTCTCAAATTTATTCTTATACCCTTTTGCCTTTATTTTGTAGACATAAACTCCTTGCTCACAAGGATTGTTTTGCCATTTACCATTCCATTGATAATCAGGGTCGGTGGAAGTGAAAATAAGTTCGCCCCATCTATCAAATATCAATAATTCGTATTCAGTTATACCTATTCCCTTTCCAAAGAAAAAGTCGTTTAGTCCATCGCCATTGGGAGTAAACGCATTCGGTAAATAAATAAACATAGGTGGAATAATTGTTTTCACAATACTATCGGAACAACCCAAATTACTTGTAACAACCAATTTAATATTATGAATTTTCATGTCTTCAAACAGGTGCTTAGGGTTTTTCTCTGTCGAACGGCCACCATCATCAAAATCCCAATCCCATTTTACAATATCACTGAAAGAAGAGTCTCTGAATTGTATTTCAAAATCAGTGATGTATTCCAAGTTAAAATTCGCGGTTGGCGTTATTATTCCAACACCCACAGAATCACGAACCGAATTACCGCAACTATCTGTGACAATTACCCACACATAAGAACCACTTGTAGGGTAAACAACAGTTGAACTATTTGTGCTATCCATTCCCCAATTATATAAATAATATGGATTGCCACCTTTCATTTTCGGAACACCACCGGATGCAATTACTTTCAAAGGAACAGGTTCACCGGGACAAACCATCGTGTCATTGGATATAATAAGACTTATTGGAACGTAAGGAATAACTGTAACAACAACACTATCCTTACTTGTACTTCCACAAGAATCGGTTACTGTAACAACATATGTTGTTGTTACGTTTGGGGCAACTGTTGCTGTATCATAATTACCTTCATTGTTATTCCAAGTATAATGAAAAGTAGGACTGCCACTTATGGCTGTTGCACTTAAGAGAGTAGACTGACCAGGACAAACCAATTGTACATCGGCTGAAGCAACAGCTTGAGGAGGAAGATAAGGTATCACAACTATTTGAACACTGTCGATTGCAATTTGTAATCCGCAGGTATCGCTTACTTGAACGATATATGTGGTGGTAACATTCGGGCTTACTGTTTGAGTAGGGTTTGTTCCCAAGCCTTGATTCCACAAATAAGTATAGCCGGGTATCCCTCCGGAAGCAACCGTTCCAATAGTAGCAGTTTGTCCGGGACACACAAGCGTGTCAATAGGTCCAACAACAGCAGTTAAAATTGGCATATCAGAAATATAAATAATAAACTCGGTAGGTGTATTTGCACAAGCTCCGGATGGTATCGTTATTAATCGAATAGTATCAAGACCCTCAATAATATTATCCTGTAATGCATTGATAACAAGCTGCGCTGTTCCTTGTCCGGGAGCAAATACAATACTGTCAGGCAACCAATTATAATCAACTCCATTTGTTGCATTTCCGGCAATTATAAAGTGTACTGTATCTCCGTTAGCAATATTACCACTTAGCGTAAAGGTTAAAGTTGCTTGCCCACATCCTTCAAAAAGTGTTGAGTCGTTTCCTAAAAAGCCTAAATCGACAGTAGAAGAAATACTTACGCCCGAACTTGTAAAACTATTTGCCTCTAAAAAAACACCCGAATCCCACACACCATCCGAAGCATCGGCAATGGCAATTTTTATGTGGTACGTTTCTCCACAAATTACATGATGAATTGCAGTTAAAGCAGTTGTAAAACCATCATATTGTATGGTTTGTCCGGGTACAGTTTCATTGTCAACATAAAATGCACAATTGGTGCATGGTCCGGCATTTGCATTGCCATTGTTTACTGTGTTAATAGTAACCGGATTATTTGTGCCGGGAATAAGGGCAATATTAGTTGCAGGAAGCGGAGTAGACACCCCTGTTAAAATAAAGGCAAAGGCATCATTAATGGAATTTACGTATTCAGGATATTCTTCTGAACCAAATACATAACGAAACTTAACAGTATCGGATTGAGGAATAAAATCAAACTCTAGAATTGATGCATTAAATGTTGGCTGACCACAAATATTTGTTAAATCTTGATCTCCTGCATATAAATTATCTACCCCTCCACTACCTGTATTGTTAGGACCTTGCGGACCATTGGGGGCAAAAATACTCCCGGTTGTCATTATAATACCACTGTCTAAACCTATGTTGGTATTCACTCCATCAAAGAATCCGATTGCTGCAGGGTCGCCATTATAGGTAATATTAAATGCGGTTACACCATTCCCCAACAATACACTTTGAACAAGTTGAGTTGGTGTTTGATTGTTATTGGTGAGTAATTGAGCAAAGCTAGAGCCAATGAAAAGTAGACTTAATGACAAAAAAAGAAATATATGTACTGCTTGCTTTTTCATTTAAAAACTTGTAACTCACTTATAATGAATAACAAATTTACAATTGTTTAATACAAAAGCAATTGTTTTTAGAGTTTGTACCTAAAAATTGGCTCAAGGTCAATCAACTCATCGTGCATCGCATTAAGGTCTGTTATTAGTCCATCGTTAAATCCATACACCCAGCCATGTACTTGCACCGTTCGGTTCTTCCAAGCATTCTGAACAACCTTAGTTTTAGCTAGGTTTCTTACCTGCTCAATTACATTTAATTCTACCAACCTATTGGAACGCTCTTTAAAATCTTGTATGGACTCTAATTCTATTACATTTTTTTGATACACTTCTTTGATGTGCCTTAGCCAATTATTAACAAAGCCTTGATCACTATTTTCCATAGCAGCAAGAACTCCACCACAGCCATAATGACCACAAACAATAATGTGTTTTACACGCAAAACTTCCACTGCGTAATAAACAACACTCATTAAATTCATATCGGTATGAACCACTAGGTTTGCAATGTTACGGTGCACGAATATTTCGCCCGATTTGGTATCCGTAATCTCATTGGCAGGAACCCTGCTATCGGAGCAACCTATCCATAAATATTCTGGATTTTGACCCATTGTGAGGTTTTTAAAAAACTCAGGGTCTTCCTTTGTTTTAATGGCTGCCCAATCTCTATTTCCTTGTAAAAGTCGATTGTAACTACTTTTTATGTTATTTATTTCAGACATTTTTTAATTGTTACACAAAGCTACAATTTTTTATTTGCAATAACCCAACGATTATTAGCCCACATTTTTCATCTGATTTTAATACGCTAATTTGTATGAAACAAAATATAAATCGCCACTGAACTTGACAAAAAACAACACCTATCATAGCAACAGAGAGTTTCGTAAAGAGTTATCCAAGCAACATAAATAACAAAGCACTTCCTTTTCTGCTAAAGCGTTTCATATGAATGTTAAACCAACAACACAAATTCAAAGATGACAATATTATCAAAACAGCCCAAAGTTATACTTCGGGTTGTCGATTATAGAAAGGGAATAAATATTACTTATCCATATACTTCATCGAGATCGTGAACTTCTTTCTTTTTAGCGGGGTTGTTTACTTTTTTCAGAAAGATAAAAACTACAAAGATGCCGATAGCTGAAAGCACTGCCCATAGAAATCCTAACAAAGGAACCGCAAAAGCAGTATAGACCATCAATACGTTATGATAATTATTCTTCATTTCCAATACTTCTTTTATTTCAGCCCATTTCACCATACCACTCGCAACATATAATAAGATACCGCCTATACAAGCCATTGGAACCATTTCCAGATAGGATGCAAGAAAAGCTGCCAACGTTAGCTTAAAAGCAAACTTGGCTATTCCTGCCAATGGAGACAAAGCTCCCAGCTTAATATTCACCGCTGTTCTTGCCAATGCACCAGTATGAGGAAAGCCATTAAAAATTGGTGTGAAAATATTCACGATTCCTTGACCCCACAATTCTTTATTTGGATTATATGGTGTTCCATTATTTTTAGCAAGACGGTCGGCCATACGTGAACACAACAAACTTTCAATTGCTGCAACAATGTATATGGCAATTGCATAATAAACGATTGAACCTATAACACTTCCAGACATTTCTGGTAAAGAAGGAAGTGTAATCACACTAAAATCTGTTGGAATATTTCCATACTTTGTTTGAATAAGAACCAAGCCTTTGTCCTTCCAAAAAGTTGCTGCTGCCAACAAACCAAATCCCAATCCAAATACTGGAGCAGGAAGCATTTTGGAATAGGAGATGAGTATTTTACAAATTGCAAACGTAACAAGTGCAATAATAAGTGAATATACATTCATCTCCGGTAAATACTTTATTGTTTTACTTATTTGTTCAACAATACCATATCCTATTTTTTCTTTAAATCCAAATACTTCCCCTAGTTGTGAAAATGCAATTACGATTGCAATTCCAATTGTAAAACCAACTACGATAGAGTGAGGAACTAGAGTAATCACTCTTCCAAACCTAAAAACCCCTGAAATCATTAACAAGACCCCTGCAACGATAGATACTAGTACCAAAAAAGAATGATTATAAGTGGCCATTAAGCCCCCAATAACAGGAATGTATGCAGCAGTTGGACCATACACCTGATATTTAGATCCTCCGAATAAGGCCCCCAGCAATCCTGCTACTGCACCACCCACGATACCCTGTTCGGGACGTAATCCTGATGCCATTGCAAATCCCATCGCCAATGGAATAGCCACCATCGCTACAACAAGTCCCGCCATTAAATCTTTGAAAATATTTGCAGCTATATTTCCTTTTTTTAAATCTTCGTAACGGCTATCGAATGGGTTTAAGAACAGTTTTATCCGATCTGAAAATGTTTCATTTGTCATAAATTATGGTTTTTTGTTTATAATGCTTTATTTTTAATGATTAAATTCAATGTACGTTTTCGACTAATAATTTATTTTTGCTTTTATATCATCGTGATTTAAAATCAGTGTTTCATCATAAAAATCAACTAGTCCCGATTCTAAATCGTGCTTTGCCCCAACAATTGCAATCTCGCCCTTCTCTATCATTTGCTCTAAAATATAACTACGATCAATTATAGTTTTTACCGATCTTTTTACGTTTAGTGTAGCAACATTTTCAACAAATTCTTCGTTGCTGCCATTTCTTTGTGATGAATCCAATGTTAATTTTTCTTGATAAACGGCTGGTTGAATTTTTGACAACAACTCTGTGAGATTACCCATTTCTAATTGGTTACAAGCTCCTTTAATTGCACCACAACTTGTATGTCCCATTACTACAATCAATTTTGACCCTGCTACTTTACAAGCAAATTCAACACTCCCTATAATATCCGTATTCACAACATTGCCGGCTATTCTGATAGAAAAAATATCTCCCAATCCTTGATCAAAAATTAGTTCGGCAGATGTACGACTATCTATACAACTTAGTACCACAGCAAATGGCCACTGCCCTTCGCGTGTTTCGTTGGCCTGTTGAAGCAAATTGCGATCCGCTTTTAAATTATTTACAAATCTTTTATTCCCTTCTTTTAATATTTCTAATGCCTTTTGTGGTGTTATCGATTTTTGTGTTTCTGATGTATGTGCT